>JAEKLF010000199.1 GCA_019509985.1 Burkholderiales bacterium
GCGCACGGCGGCCGGCGGTGACGAAGGCGATTTCCTTGCTGTCCACGGAGTGGTGCTTGCCGTCGTAGACGACGACGCGCAGGTCCACCAGCGGGTAGCCGGCGATGGCGCCGCTGGCCAGCGCCGAGCGCACGCCCTTTTCGACGGCGGGCATGAACTGGCCCGGGATGGTGCCGCCCTTGACCGCGTCGACGAACTCGAAGCCGGCGCCGCGCTCCAGCGGCTCGATGCGCAGATAGACCTCACCGAACTGGCCGGCACCGCCGCTTTGCTTCTTGTGCCGGTAGTGGCCTTCGGCCGGTGCCGAGATGGTCTCGCGATAGGCGATGCGTGGCGGCTCGGTCAGCACCTCGCCCTTGTAGAGCTCGCGCACGCGCTCCAGCAGCAGGCGCAGATGCAGCTCGCCCAGGCCGTAGACCAGGGTCTGGTGAGTCTCGCCGGCCTGCTCGATGCGCAAGCAGGGGTCTTCGTCCACGAGCCGGGCCAATACCTCCCACAGCTTCTGCTCATCGCCGCGCCGCGCCGGGCTGATGGCCAGGCCGTGCACGGGCATCGGAAAGTCCAGCGGCTTCAGGTAGATGTGCTCGTCCTCCTGGGCGTCGTGCAGCACGGCGTCGAAGGCGATGTCGTCGACCTTGGCGATGGCGCAGAGATCACCGGGCAGGGCTTCCTCGATGTCGACGTGCTTGGCGCCCTGCAGCATGAACAGGTGGCCGACGCGGATGGGCTTGCGCGCATGGCCGACGAAGAGCAGCCCACCCTTGGCGACCCGGCCCTGGTGCACGCGCAGCACGCCCATCTTGCCCAGGTAGGGGTCGGCGACGATCTTGAAGATGTGGGCCAGCACATGGGCCGCGGGGTCGGGGGTGGCCGGGTAGGGCTGCGGGTCAGTGCCCTTGCCTTCCAGGAATGGCGGCGGGTTGCCCTCGGCCGGGTTGGGCATCAGCAGCTCGATGACGCTGAGCAGCTCGCCGATGCCGGCGCCCGTCTTGGCCGAGCAGAAGCAGACCGGGATCAGGTGGCCCTCGCGCAGGGCCTGCTCCAGCGGCGCGTGCAGCTCGCGCGGATCGACGTCGCCGTCGGTCAGGTAGCGGTCGACGAAGGCGGCGTCCACCTCGACGACCTGCTCCACCAGCGCCCGGTGCGCGTCGGCCACGGACGAAAAATCGGCCTCTCCCGAGGCCGCGAAGAAACAGTCGGCGACGCGCTGGGCCCCCTGGGCCGGCAGGTTCAGCGGCAGGCATTCCTTGCCGAAGACCTCGCGGATCTGGGCCAGCAGCCCGGGCAGGTCGGTGTCCGGGCAGTCGATCTTGTTGACGACGATGAGCCGCGTCAGCCCGCGCTCGGCCGCAGCGCCGAGCATGCGCTGAGCCATCAGCTCGATGCCGTTCTGCGCGTTGATGACGACCAGGGCGGTGTCCGCCGCCTCCAGCGCCGGCAGCGCCTGGCCGACGAAGTCCGCCGCGCCGGGCGTGTCGATGGCATGTACGCGAATGCCACCGTGCGTGAAGTGCGCCAGGCTGGACTGCAGCGAGTGCCCCAGGCGTCGCTCCAGCGGGTCGTAGTCGCTCACCGTGCTGCCGCGCTCGATGCTGCCCGGCTGCGGGATGGCGCCGGCATGCGCTAACAGCGCGTCCAGCAACAGCGTCTTGCCGGCTGCGGCCGGCCCAACCAGCGCGACCGTACGGATCGCGCCCACTCTTGAATCCAGGCTTGCAGCGCTCATCGGACTCTCCTTGGTTGGGGCCAGCGTAGAAGAAGCCGGCCGGCGCGGCAAGGGCAGAATCGTTCGGATGCAAGCCGTCCGACTCAGCGTTCTCGCCCTGGCCCTGTCCGCCTTCGCGGCCCAGGCCCAGCCCCCGTCCCCCGCCGCCGACGAACTCAGGGCCATGCTGGCCGAGGTCAGTCCGGTGCGCATCGAGGCGCGCATCCGCAAGCTCGTCAGCTTCGGCACGCGGCATACGCTGGCGGACATCGGCTCCGACGCGCGCGGCATCGGCGCGGCCAGGCGCTGGATCACGGCCGAGATGTCCGCCTGCTCCAGGGCCGCGGGCGGGCGGCTGCAGGTGGAGGAGCAGAGCTTCGTCGAACCGGCCGGTGCCCGCATGCCGCAGCCGACCGAGCTGGTCAACGTCGTCGCGACGCTGCCGGGGCAGGGCGCGTCCAAGAGCCGCACGCTGGTCGTCAGCGGCCACTACGACTCGCGCAACAGCGACGTGATGGACTCGCTGGGCGAGTCGCCCGGCGCCAACGACGATGCCTCCGGCACGGCCGCCGTCATGGAGCTGGCCTGCGTGATGGCCCGGCACCAGTTCGATGCCACCCTCGTCTTCATGGCCGTGCCCGGCGAGGAGCAGGGCCTGCTGGGCGCCGCGCAATGGGCGCGCGAGGCGCGGGCCGGCGGCGTCAATGTCGAGGCCATGATCACCAACGACATCATCGGCAGCCCGCGCGGCGATGCCGGCCAGGTCGACGCCAGGCGCCTGCGTCTGTTCGCCGACGGCTTGGACCCGCTGGTGCGGTTGCTAACGGCCGCCAATGCCAATCGCCCGGCCAGCGACGCCGACGCCCGGTCCATCGCCGCGATGCAGGCCGAGCTGTTGCCCATCCTGCAGGCTGGTGGCAACGAAGACCTGCCGACCCACCAATTGGGCCGCCACCTGAAGGCCGCCGCGGAGGGCGCGATGCCCGGCTTCACCGTGCAGCTCATCCAGCGCCGCGACCGCTACTTGCGCGGCGGCGACCACATCCCCTTCCTGGAGCGCGGCTACGCGGCGGTGCGTTTCAGCGAGCCGTTCGAGAACTTCGCCCATCAGCACCAGAACCCGAGGACCGAGAACGGTGTCGTCTACGGCGACCTGCCCGAGTTCGTCGACTTCGGCTACGTGGCCGACGTGGCGCGTGCCAACCTGGCCGGGCTGGCCACGCTGGCCTGGGCGCCGGCGCCGCCCAGGGGCGTCAGGCTGGACGCCAGCGGGCTGACCAACGACACCACGCTGGAGTGGCCAGCCAGCGACGACCCCGAGGTGGCAGGCTACCGGGTCGTCTGGCGCGACACCGACTCGGCCACCTGGCAGCAGGCCAGGGACGTCGGCCGCACGACGCGCGTGACGCTGCCGGTGTCCAAGGACAACGTCATCTTCGGCGTGCAGGCGGTGTCGAAGAAGGGCTACGCCAGCCTGGCGAGCTTTCCGCTGCCCAAACGCTGAGACGCGTAATGCCGCGGTTCCTCCTCGCGTTGTGCACCTGGCTGCTGGCGGGCGCCTGCTGGGCCGAGGGCTGCGAGCTGCGGGTACGCTGGGCGGAGGACCCGCCTTACTTCGTCGTCACCGGCGGCCACGTCGAAGGCCTGATGACGGAGGTGCTGACCGAGACGCTGGCTCGCATGGGTTGTCGCCCGGTCTGGGTGGAGCTGCCTTGGGCCCGGGCGCTGCTCGAGATGCAGGAGGGCCACATCGATGTCGTCGCCGGCGCGCTGCGGCGGCCGGACCGCGAGGCTTATGCCCATTTCGTCGACGCGCGCTTCGAGTCCAGGAACCGGCTGTTCGTGCGTGCGGCGGACGCCGCGCGCCTGGGCGACGCGACGACGCTGGCCGGCGCGCTGGAACATGGCCTGAAGCTGGGAGTGCAGATCGGCGTCGTCTACGGCCCCGAGTATTCCGAGCTGATGCACAAGCCGGCCCTGCGCCAGCGCTTCACGCAGTCGGCCACGCGGCGCAGCCTGTGGCAGATGCTGGATCTCAACCGCGTGGACGGCGTGCTGGCCAGTGAGTTCAGCGCGCAGTGGGAGCTGAACCAGCTCGGCCTCGTCGGCCGGGTGGTGCCGAGCGCCGTCGCGCTGGCTTCCGAGCCGACCTATGTGATGTTGTCACGCCACTCGGTCACGGCCGCCCAGGTCGAGCAGTTCCGTGAGGCGAGCGTCGCGATGGACCGTGATGGCACGCTGCGGCGGCTGACGGCCCGCTACCGGGGCCATTGAGGCTCAGACGAAGCCCAGGCTGCGTGCGCTGCCGAAGTTGGCGAGATTGGGCAGCAGCGTGTCCAGCTGCCCGGCGCTCGCGCCCATCCAGCCCAGCAGCGTGGCGGCGTACTGGTCCACCGAGCTGGTCGGGATCCAGCGGCCCTGCTGCTCCCACGAGTCCACGCCGACATCGTCCGGCCCGCCCAGGGCCAGCGCCGGGTAGGCGCCGTAGAAGCCGCCTTTGACGGCGCCGCCCAGCACGAGGTGGTGGTTGCCCCAGGCGTGGTCGGTGCCGCTGCTGTTGTTGGGCCTGAAGGTGCGGCCGAAGTCGCTCTGCGTGAAGGTGGTGACCGACTCGGCCAGGCCCAGCGCGGCGAGCGCCGCCTGGAAGCAGGCCAGCGCGTCGCCCAGCTGCTTGAGCAGCGCGGCATGCGTGCCGGTCAGCACATCGGCACCGATCTGGCTGCCGTGCGTGTCGAAGCCGCCGACCTGGGCGAAGTAGATCTGGCGGTTGCCGCCCAGCGTGGCGCGCACGTCCAGCATCTTGGCGGCCTGGTAGAGCTGCTTGCCGATGCCCGTCGTCACGTTGCCATTGGCGATCAACGGCGCGAAGGCGGCGTCGATGGCCGCATTGCTGCCGGCCTCGCCCGGCTTGCGCTTGACGAGAGGCCCGAGCTGCTCCGACAGGGCCATGCCGTCGCGCTGCTGCTTCTGGAAGGCGCCGGCGAGGTCGGTGTCCGACGATTGATCGACCAGGGCCTTCACGGCGTCCAGCTTGAGGGCATTGGGCTTCCAGGCGATGTCCGCGGCCGAAAGCCCGGCGGCGCCGAAGCCATCGCCCGGCCCGGGCACCACCAGCGGCGCGGCCAGCTCCGACAGGCCGAAGTGGCCGTTGCCGCCCACGCTGATGACGGGGCTGGCCAGGCCCAGCAGCGCAGAAGCACGGCCGCCCCAGCCGGTGCGGCTTTGCGCGTCGGTGCTGGCGCTTTCCCACAGCACCTGCTGGTCGCTGTGCGAGAACAGGCTGGGCGGCGTCAGCGCCGTCTTGCCGGCGTCGGCGCGGTACTGGGCCTTGGTCAGCGGCGCGTACAGCGGGCCGACGTTGAACTGCAGGGCCAGCTTGCCGGCGGCGAACAGCGGGTTCAGCGCGGCCAGGGCCGGGTGCAGGCCGAAGTCGCTCGTGCCCAGGCGACCCAGGCTGGCCTGCGGCAGCGCCAGGTTGGCGCGCACCTTGGCGTAGGCGGCGTAGCGCTCGGCGTCCATGGGCACGACGGTGTTCATGCCGTCGTTGCCGCCGTACAGGAAGATGCAGACCAGGGCCTTGAAGTCGGCCGCCTGGGCCGAGCGCAGCGGCGCGAGCGCGGCCAGGCTGCCGAGGCCAAGGGCGCCGGCGAGCAGACGGCGGCGGCTGGGCGAGTGGGGGTGGTGGTGCGACATTGAAATGACTCCCGCTCAGCGAACGATCTGGTACTGCGGCGCCGCGAACACAAGGTAGGCGGCGGTCTTCACGCGGTTGCGCTGCCAGTTCTTGGCGTCGGTCTTGCTGGTCCACCATGACACGGCATCCAGCACCTTGGCGCGGGGTGCGTCCGGCAGCAATTCGCCATGAGCCAGCAGCGACAGGCGGTCGACGAGCTTGGCGGCGTCCGTCGCGTCGGCGTCGAAGGCGTCCAGCGTGACTTTGGTGCCGGTTGCGTTGGGTACGCCGGCGACGGCGTCGGAGCCGCCCCAGTCGAGCAGATAGGTCAGGTAGTTCAGCCGCTCCAGCGCCGTGTTGGCGTTGTGAATGCCGAAGGCGCCGCCGGTCAGCTGGGTGCCCGGCACGGGGTAGTCCGGCGGGTAGAAGTTGAAGACCGACGGCGAGCGGAAGACATGCTGGCGCAGCGTCTCGCCCCACCACCAGCCGAGGGCGTCGCCGTCAGTCTGGCCGTTCAGCGCGCGCAGCACGCCGGTCATCATCAGCACCGGCTCGCGCATCCGGCCCCCGCCCGCGCCAGGCGCCGCGTCGCCGCGGGCGTCGGCGTCCAGCAGCACGGCGGCGACGGTCGCGGCGAGGTCGCCCGGTCGGCCGGCGCCGAAGCTCTGGCCGCCGCTCGTGAACTTGCCGGCCTGGAAGGCGCTGGCCACGCGGCCGACGTACGCCGGCGACGGGTTGGAGCGCACCAGCGCCTGGATCAGCTGGCGGCCGATGAAGGGCGGCATGTTGGGATGCGCCATCAGGCTGTCCAGCACGGCGTCCAGCGCCTGGGCGGGCGTGCTGCCGGCGGGCATCTTGCCGCCGGCCAGCAGCGCACGTTCGGTGCTGTCGTGCAGGGCCGGCAGCGGCGCCATCTCGCTGTCGTAGAAGAGGCAGTTGCTGCCCTTGGGCGCGCAGCCCCAGCTGGCCTTGCCGCCGGCCGGGTAGGTCCAGCCCGTCAGCGCATAGGCGTAGGCGCGCACGTCGGCGTTGGCATAGGTGGCCTGGCAGCGGCCGCCCTTCAGGCTGCCGTCGGCTTCGAGCAGGCAGGTGCCCAGCGAGAAGAGCTGCAGCAGCTCGCGCGCGAAGTTCTCGTTGGGCGCCGCCTTGTCGTTGTTGACGCCGTTCAGGTAGTCGCCCATGACCGGGCTCAGCGCCACGGCGCGCAGCACGTCGCGGTAGTTGCCCAGGGCGTTGTCCAGCAGCGCGTTCTGGTAGCGGCGCAGGCCGTAGGTGCCTTCGACTTCCAGGTTGCTGACGACCAGGATCTGCTGCAGCGCGAAGGCGACGCGCTGGCGCAGCTGGTCGGGCTGGCTCACGGCGTTGCGGTAGAAGTCCCACAACAGCGGCTGGCTGGAGAACCAGTCGCGCCAGCAGTTGTCGCCCTTGTTGGCGGCGCGGTCGCAAAAACCCGTGTTGTTGACGTCGGTGTGGACGGCGCTGCTGCCGCCCGAGGTGTAGCGCGAGCTCGGCGCCAGCTGAACCTGGGCCTTGACCCAGGCGGCGGCGCTTTGCGTGCGCATCTGCGTGACCAGGCCCTCCGTCGCGCCGAAGCTGGCCTGGGCTGCCAGGCGCACGGCGTCGCGCTGGGTCATGGGCGGCACGCTGGCGGCGGCGGGCGTGGAGTCGGCGCCGCTGGGGGTGCTCGGTGTGTTGTCGGCACCGGGACTGCTGGCACCGCCGCCCCCGCCGCCACAGCCCAGCAGCAAGGCCGAGGTCAGCGCCAGTGCGGTGGCGGATGCGGCCCAGACGGGGCGGGGGAAGGCAGTTGGGCGCATCGTCGTGGGCGTCGGGTGGCGGCCGCGCATCTTGGCCGCGCACCGGCGGATGTCGTAACGCCAGGTTGCCAGGCAATCGTTTGACTTACCAATGGCAACAAGCCCCACCTTGAAGTCTTCGCCACCGTGACTTGTTCCACGGCTCGCAACTGGCAAAGCTTGTTTACCGCCAGCGACAGGCTTTTCGACGATATTGGAGGTGCCGCTGGCGCTTGGGTGCAATGCAAATCCGCATGACCGCCACACCCCCTGTGCCGCAAGCCGCCCGCCGGGCTGGTTTGAGCGAGGACGCCAGCGGCTCGGGCGCGGAAGCGGTGGGACACAGCTTTCGCGCCCGTTCTTCGTGTCAACAGGGCTGGGCAGAGGGTTTGGCAGCGCAGGACTGGCTGTCGAGCTGCAGGCTCATGCCGTCGGACGTGCGCCCGGTGAGGCGCAGCAGCTTGTAGTCACTCGCGCCCAGGGGCGGCGTGCTCAGGGTTGCTGCCAGCGTCGCGCCCGTGGCATTGCCGGCCAGCTCGACCTCGGCCAGCTTGGACGCGCAGGCGGCGTCCGTGCAAAGCTGCGCGCGGTTCACGGCCAGGCCCGCGAGCGAATCCCACCCGGGCAGGTAGTTGATCTTGCTCCCCTGCAGCGACGCCAGTGCCGCGGCCGCGGCCGTTTTCAACGCCGGCCAGGGCTGGCCGCCCATGCCCGGCAGATTCAAGGGCAGCGAGCCGGCCACGTCGACGCTGACGGCACCGCCGTCGGCACCGGCCAGCGCCGTGGTGCAGGCGCCGTCGCTGTAGAGCTCGATCTTCAGCGCGCGGCCGGCGCGCACGAGGTTGCGCGCTGTCGTGTCGCCCGCCGCGGTGGCGGGCAGGGCGACGCTGATCTGGTTGTCGCCCAGCGTGGCGCCGCTGGCCGGGTCCAGGCTCGGCGCGGCGTTTGTGGCGCTGCTGCTCCACAGGCTCAGGAACTGGCCGTTGGCCGTGGGCTTGAACAAGGCCAGGGCCATGTCGGCGGCGCTACTGTCCTTCTGGCTGACGCGGGCGCATTGCAGGCCGGGATAGGCGGCGATGCCGATGTCCAGGTAGCGGGTGTAGGTGTCTGGCGCGGCCTGGTCGACGCGACGCGCCAGCACGAGGCGGGCCGCGGCGCTGGCCTGAACCTCCAGCCGGTTGCCGAGGAACGTCCAGCCGCTCGGCCGCTTGACGACGGCCTGCTCGATGCCGACCTGGCGCAGCAGGTTCTTGGAGGTCTTGAACACCAGGCTGACGCGGCAGACCGGGTCGCCGCCGCTGAAGTCGCAATGCTGCGGCGTGGCCGGCAGCAGCGTGCTGCCGAGCAGCGATTCGACGTCGCCGACCAGGGAGCCACTCATGTGCAGGCACAGCGCCTGCGTCGCACCCGCCGGGCCGGTAAAGCTGCTGACCGGGTTCAGGCTGGCGCGCACATTGGCGTCGAGCAGGGCCGGCAGGTCCTTGTTGCAGGTGTTGGCCACCGGCATGGCCGCGCCCATGGACTTGAAGAGACTGTCGATGCCGGGGAAATCCACCGTCGCGGCGGCCGCGTCAATGCCGAGGCTGCCCAGGCTCGTGCCCGGCTCCAGGTAGGCCACGCCGCTGCCCAGTGCAGAAGTCAGCGCGGCAAAGGCCTTGCTGTCCTGGCCGAGGCTGACGCTGACGGTGTCCAGCAAGCGGTCATAGCCGGTGTGCGAGCCCGGCGTCAGCGCGCCCGTCTGCAGGTCGAAGGTGGCAGAGAGGCCCGCATCGGTCAGGGCCGATGCGATGGCCGCGCGCACCTGGGTCTGGGCGGTGGCGAGATCGGTGTCGGCCAGGCCCTGGACGGGGCCGGTCATCAGCGCCGCGGGCGCCTGGCCGCCGGCCAGCACGGTGATGGCACTGGTCAGCGGCGTCAGGTTCAGCGTGCCGCCCTTGGTGGTGGCGCCCCAGACGCACAGCGGCCGGCCGCCGACGCTGCCGCAGGCCTCGACACGGAAGGGGCCGGCTCCGGTCAGCGTGATGGGGCCGTAGGCGCCGGTCGCGGCCGTGACGGCCTTGCCGGTGGCGATGACCTTGCCGGTCTCGTCCAGCACGCGCACGGTGGCGCCGCTGTTCATGGCCAGGCCGGCCGCGACGACGCCCGACACCGGTGCGGGCGGCGGCGGCGCGGGAGGCGGTGGCGGGGTGGCGGGTGGCGGCGGTGAAGCGGGCGGCCCCGAAGCGGGTGGACCGGACGCGGGAGGTCCCGAGGCCGGCGGGCCTGATGCCGGTGGACCTGATGCCGGTGGACCTGATGCCGGTGGGCTGGGCACCGGCGTCGGCATGGGCAAGGGGCTGGGCGCGGCGGCCGGCGGCGGCGAGGCGCCCACGTCGCCGGGTGCCGGGCTGCTGCTGCCGCCGCCTCCGCAGGCGGCCAGCGCCAGGGCCATCGGCCAGGCGTAGGCAGACCGCCAGCGTGGCGCTGGCGGCGGGGTCAAAGGGAGGAGAGGGCGGGTGGCGGAGTCGGGCATCCGGGCCAGCCGCGCGGGCGCGGCACGACGGTCAGGGTATGACCGACTTTAGGCCGCCGGCCCAAGCGGGGATGGCCGGAACTGCAGGCCCGACGTGGCCTTTTGCGCGCGATCAGTCGTGTCCGTGGCCGTGCCCATGGCCGCGGTCATGGTCGCGGTCGTGCCATTCGCGGCGGTCGTGTTCCCGCTCGCGTTCCCAGCCGCGGTCATGGCGGACCACGACGTTCTGGCGGTACCAGCCGTCCTCGACGAAGTAGACCGGCGCACCGCAGGCGCGATAGCGGTAGCACTGGTGGCGCCAGTCGCGGCGGTGCTCGGGCGGCACCCACAGATAGACCGGGTCGGCATAGACCGGACTGCCGATGATGACCGGCTGCGGCGCGATCAGCATCGGCTGCGGGTAGCGGCCGATGTCGACACGGCCATAGACGCCAGGCTGGCTGAAGCCGATGGAGACGCCCACGTCAGCCGCCTGGGCCGCCGGCAGCGTGGCCAGTCCGGCCAGAGCGACCAGGCCGGGAGCGAGCCGTCGGGTGAGGGAATTTCGGCGGGTTGTCATGAGGTTCTCCTGGGAGCTGCGGCGCTGCCGCGTGTCCTCAGTGAACGCGACCGGCCGGGGTGCGGTTGTCAGCCTCAGGCCGCGGGGCGTGTAGGACAACCGGCGGCGGCGCGTGAATACGGCGCCGTCCTACAGGCCGGCTCCATCCCGGCCGACGCTCGCGGCATGGTGCGGGCTTCAAAGTTGCCCGTCTTGGCGTGGAGCAATCGATGAGCGAATCCCTGCTGATGGGCGCGCCTGGGAGCGATGGCGAACGGGCCGGCATGGCCGCGATCGTTTCCGCCGCGCATCTGGCGTTGGCGCAGAACGCCCGCTTCCTCGAGCACTGCAGCCGGCTGGCCGGCGTTGGCGCCTGGGAATGGCAGGCCGACACCGAGCGGCTGACGCTCTCCGATTCCGCTTGCGACCTGCTGGGATTGCCACTCGGCCAGGTGCCGACGCTGGCGACGCTGCTGCAGCGCTTCGGCCCGGACGGCGCCGCCATGCTGGACGCGGCCCTGCAGCGCGCCGCCGCCGATGGCCAGGCCTGGGATGTGGAGCTGCCTTGCGACGGGGGTACGGCCGGGCGGCGGGTGCTGCGCGTCGTCGGCCGGCCGGACGCGGACGAGGCCGGCCGCGTCGGCGTCGTCATGCTGGACGTGACCGAGCCGGCCGCCGTGCGCGCCGAACTGGAGCGCACGCTGGAGCGCCTGGCCCTGGCCACGCATGGCGGCGGTATCGGCGTCTGGGACCTGGACCTGCAGCAGTCCCGCGAGGGCGACCTGACCTGGGACGACGCGATGTGGCGGCTGCACGGCGAGGCCGGGCGCGGCCAGCCG
>JAEKLF010000015.1 GCA_019509985.1 Burkholderiales bacterium
TTCCAGGGCTTGCCGGTGGGGTCGGAGGAAGCGGCGTTGTAGAGCACGCGCCGGTTGGCCGGCCAGGCCCAGGACCAGTTCAGCGTCTGGCCGACGCCGTAGGGATCGGCGTTGTCGCGCCGTGCCATCTGGTTGCCGGCCTGGGTCCAGGCGCCGGCGTAGATCCAGCAGCCGCTGGACGTGGAGCCGTCGTCGCGCAGCAGGCCGAAGCCACTGAGCTGCTCGCCAGCCTTGGCCAGCACCTTCGTCGGGTCCTTGGGGTCGGTGACGTCGGCCAAGGCCTTGCCGTTGTACTCCTTGGCCAGTTCCTCGGCCGAGGGGTTGGTGGGCTGCAGGTAGGGCCAGGCCAGGTTGACGATGGGGTCGGGGAAGGCGCCGCCCTCTTTCACATAAGCCGCCTTCATGCGCATGAAGATCTGGGCAATGATCTCCGGGTCGCCCTTGGCCTCGCCGGGAGGCTCGGCGCCCTTCCAGTGCCATTGCAGCCAGCGGCCGGAGTTGGTGAGGGAACCGTCTTCCTCGGCAAAGCAGGTGCTGGGGAAGCGGAACACCGTCGTCTGGATGTCCTCGCTCTTCACGTCGTGGTACTCGCCGTGGTTCTTCCAGAACTCGGCCGTCTCGGTGTTGAGCGGGTCGATGACGACAAGGAACTTCAGCTTGGACAGGCCGGCGACGATCTTCTTCTTGTTCGGGAAGCTGCCCACCGGGTTGAAGCCCTGGCAGATGTAGCCGTTGAGCTTGCCCTGGCTCATCAGCTCGAAGGCCTGCAGCACGTCATAGGCCTTGTCCCACTTGGGCAGGTAGTGGAAGGCCCATTCGTTCTCGGCCGTCGCGGCCTTGCCCCACCAGGCCTTTTGCTGGCTGACGAAGAACTTGGGGTAGTTCTGCCAGAAGCTCATCTGGCCGGGGCGCAGGGGCTTGAGCGCGCGGGTCTTGTAGTAGGTCTCCAGGTCCTGCTCGCTGTCGCGGGCCAGGCTCATATAGCCGGTCAGCGACGTGGACAGCAGGCCGAGGTCGGTCAGGCCCTGGATGTTGGAGTGGCCGCGCAGCGCATTCATGCCGCCGCCCGCCAAGCCGATGTTGCCCAGCAGCAGCTGCATGATGGCGCCGGTGCGGATCATCTGCGAGCCGTAGCTGTGCTGCGTCCAGCCCAGCGCGTACATGATGGTCATGACCTTGTCGGGCTTGGACGTCTCCGCGATCATTTCGCAGACCTTGACGAACTTGTCCAGCGGCGTGCCGGTGATCTTGCTGACCTGCTCGGGCGTGTAGCGCGAGTAGTGGGCCTTCATCACGTTGAGAACGCAGCGCGGGTGCTGCAGCGTCGGGTCGACCTTGGCGAAGCCCTTGTCGTCCAGCTCGTAGCCCCAGCTCTTGGGGTCGTAGCGGCGCTTGGCCTCGTCGTAGCCGCTGAAGAGGCCGTCCTCGAACTTGTAGTCCTCGCCAATGATGAAGCTGGCGTTGGTGTAGGCCTTGACGTACTCGGTCTGGATCTTGTCGTGGCTGAGCAGGTAGTTGATGACGCCGCCGAGGAAGGCGATGTCTGCGCCCGCGCGGATGGGCGCGTAATAGTCGCTCATCGCGGCCGAGCGCGTGAAACGCGGGTCCACGACGATGAGCTTGGCCTTGTTGTGGTGCTTGGCCTCGATGACCCACTTGAAGCCGCAGGGATGCGCCTCGGCGGCATTGCCGCCCATGATGAGCACGAGGTCGGCGTTCTTGATGTCCACCCAGTGGTTGGTCATCGCACCGCGCCCAAACGTCGGGGCCAGACTGGCCACCGTCGGAGCGTGTCAAACGCGCGCCTGGTTGTCGAAGACCAGCATCCCCATCGAGCGCATCGCCTTGTGGGTGATGTAGCCCGCTTCGTTGGAGGATGCGGAGGCGCAGAGCATGCCGGTGGTCAGCCAGCGGTTCACCGGCTTGCCGTCGGCATTCTGGGCGACGAAATTGGCGTCGCGGTCGGCCTTCATGAGCTTGACGAGGCGCGTCATCGCGTCGTCCCAGCTGACGCGCTTCCACTCGGTGCTGCCCGGCTCGCGGATCTCGGGGTGCTTGAGCCGGTTGGGGCTGTGCACGAAGTCCAGCAGGCCCGCACCCTTGGGGCAGAGGGTGCCGCGGTTGACCGGGTGGTCGGGGTCGCCCTCGATGTGGATGATGCTGGAAGTGACGTTCTTGGCCTTGTCACCCAGGCTGTACATGATGATGCCGCAGCCCACCGAGCAGTAGGGGCAGGTGTTGCGGGTCTCGGTCGCCCGGGAGAGCTTGAAGTTGCGCGCCTCGGCGAGAGCCGCCGTCGGCGAGAACCCCAGGGCCACCAGGCTGGACGCTGCCAGCCCCGCGCCGCTCACCCGGAAGAATTGCCTCCGGTTCATGTCCATTCGGCTGTCTCCTGCGGGCAGGCCCGCTCTTGTGCAGGAACGAATCACGCCAGCGACCGTCGCTGGTCACCGCAAGGTGATTTCTTCACAAAGGAGAGCCCTTGTCCAGGGCGGGTATGCCAGGGGGAGCGGTTCGGTCGGGTATGGAACCTGCCCCG
This sequence comes from Burkholderiales bacterium, assembly GCA_019509985.1. Lineage (GTDB taxonomy): Bacteria > Pseudomonadota > Gammaproteobacteria > Burkholderiales > Burkholderiaceae_C > Pelomonas. Next base: position 2,540 of record JAEKLF010000015.1, read on the forward strand.
GCCGGCCTCAGGTGGACTTGGAGATCGAGATGCTCGGGAACTTGGCCGAGTAGTCCTTGGACTGCGCTGCGATCTTGGCCGCGACCTTGCGTGCCAGCGCCTTGTAAAGCGCAGCCACCTCACCGTCAGGCTCGGCCGCGACGGTGGGTGTGCCGGAGTCGGCCTGGGCGCGGATGCTCATGGCCAGCGGCAGCGAGGCCAGCAGTTCCGTGCCGTACTGCGCCGCCATCCTCTGGCCGCCCTCGGCGCCGAAGATGTGCTCGACATGGCCGCAGTTCGAGCAGATATGCACGGCCATGTTCTCGACGATGCCAAGAATGGGCACGCCCACCTTCTCGAACATCTTCAGGCCCTTCTTGGCGTCGATGAGGGCGATGTCCTGCGGCGTCGTGACGATGACGGCGCCGGTGACCGGCACGCGCTGCG
>JAEKLF010000200.1 GCA_019509985.1 Burkholderiales bacterium
CGCGCGACGCCAGCCAGGCCTACACCGACTGGACCTTCGGCGAACTGCCCGAGCTGCTGGAGGTGAAGAAGGGCGGCCAAACGTTGATCGGCTTCCCGGCGCTGATCGACAAGGGCGATCACGTCGAGATCGAGGTCTTCGACGAGCCCGAGGTCGCCGCCGCCAAGCACCGCGCCGGCCTGCGGCGCCTGATCGCGCTGCAGCTGAAGGAGCCGCTGAAGTTCCTCGAGAAGAACATCCCCGACCTGCAGCGCATGTCGGTGCTCTACATGGGCCTGGGCACGGCCGAGGACCTGCGTGACCAGGTCATCGGTGTCGCGCTGGACCGCGCCTTCCTGGCCGAGCCGCTGCCCACCGACCCGGCGAGCTTCAGGAAGCGCATCGAGGAAGGCCGCAGCCGGCTCAACCTCATCGCCCAGGAGGTCGCCCGCGCCGCGCACGCCGTGCTGCAGGAGCTGGCCAACGCGACCCGCAAGCTGAAGGACTCGCGCCCCGCCAAGGACGTGGGCGATGACATCACCGCCCAGCTGCAGCGGCTGGTGCCCAAACGCTTTGCGCTCGACACGCCCTGGGCGCAGCTGCAGCACCTGCCGCGCTACCTCAAGGCCATCACCGGGCGCCTGGACAAGCTGCGCGCCGACCCGGCCCGCGATGCCAAGCTGATGAGCGAGATCAAGCCGCTGGAGCAGCGCTACGCGCGCCGCGTGGCCGAGCTCAAAGGCGTGAAAGACGCCCGGCTGGACGACTTCCGCTGGCAACTGGAGGAGCTGCGCGTGAGCCTGTTCGCGCAGGAGCTGCGCACGCCGCAGCCGGTCAGTGTCAAACGGTTGGACAAAGTCTGGAGTCAGCTGACAAGCTGACCACGAACTTCGCAGTGCAGACCCACTTGCTGCAGTTGGAAAGTCGGGTCACAACTCACGGCCTGAGCCGGCTCCCGGCCGCAAGCTGCTGAAAGCGTCATATTTACGCCGCATTTCGACGCCTGGCTGCAAGTTGACGACGCCCGGCCTGGAGTCCAATGCGGGTTGTCATTTCTCACCCGAGCCTACGATTCGCCGCCGTGTCTGAAACCGTTGCCAACTCCACGCCGCTGCGCAGCTTCGGCCGCTTCGAGCTGCGCGCGCTGCTGTCCAAGAGTGCGCGCAGCCTGGTCTGGCGCGTCTTTGACACTCGCCACAGCCAGGAGCTGATGCTGTGCATGCCGCGCGACAAACCCAACAGCGCCCCGGCGCTGGAGCACTGGCTGCGCATGGCCCAGGGCGGCGAGCGCGTGCAGCACCCGAACCTGGCGCCGGTGTTCGAGATCGGCCAGGTGGAGAGCTGGCCCTACGTCGCTTATGACCGCGCGCTGGGCGAGACGCTGGACGAGCGCCTCGCGCACCAGAACGCGCCCCTGCCCATCGACGCCGCGGGCTGGATCGCCCAACTGCTGGAAGGCCTGGCCTTTGCCCACGAGGCCGGCCATGCCCACCGCGACATCCAGACCGCCAGCCTCGTCATCGACGCCAACGACAGGGTGCGACTGATCGGCCTTGAGGTCGCGCAGGAGGTCTTTCCTGCCAACGTCGACTTCAACACCGTCAGCCGCCGCGCGGTGCGCGAATCGGCCGAGGAAGACGTGCTCTGCGTCGGCCTGCTGCTGAATCGCATCCTCAGCGGCAAGCCGGCGCTGGAGGAGAACGACCTGCAGGCCGTCGTGCAGCAGATGCAGCCGCTGGGCCGCGAGATGGTGCGCCTGGGCTGGGAGACGCCCCATCCCATCCCCGACCCGCTGCGCGCCATCTGCAACCGCGCGACGGACCGGCAGCTGCGCCAGCGCTACCACCTCGCCCGCAGCTTCCTGCGTGCGCTCGACGGCTGGCGCCAGGCCGCCGCCTACGACGATGGCGGTCCCATCGTGCTGTTGATGGACAAGCTGCAGCGCATCGGCCATCTGCCGACGACGACGACCGGCATGCATCGCTTCACCGGCGGTTCCGGCATGGAAGCCCAGCACGCCAGCGCGCTGTCCGAGGTGGTGCTCAAGGACATGGCGCTCAGCCTGGAGCTGGTGCGCCGCGTCAACAACGCCCTCAAGCAGAACGGCCACGTGGGTGAGACGGTGCTGAACATGCAGCGCGCCATCCAGATGCTGGGCCTGGATGGCCTGCAGCTCGCCGCCAATGCGCTCAAGCCCTGGCCCGGGCCGCTGGCACCGGTGGCCGCCGAGATGCTGCGCCAGCTGATGGCCCGCGTCAGCAAGGCCGGCCAGGTCGCGCAGGCGCTGCGCCCGGCGGGCTATGACGGCGAGGTCGTCCACCTCATCACCGTCATGCAGAACCTGGGCCGGCTGCTGCTGCAGTACCACTTTCCGGACGATGCCCAGCAGATCCGCCAGCTGATGCTGCCGCCCGAGCCGACCGAGGAGCAACCCAACCCGCCCGGCTTGAGCGAGCAGGCCGCGGCCTACGCCGTGCTGGGCTGTGACATGGATGCGCTGGGCGCCGCCGTGGCCCGCCACTGGGGCCTGGGCGATGAGCTGCTGCAGATGATCCGTCGCCAGCCCCTCGACGCGCCCGTGCACGCGGCGCGCAGCGATGCCGACGCCATCCGCCTGACCTGCAGCCTGGCCAACGAGCTCGTCGACGCACTGGCCTTGCCCGAGGCCAAGCGCCGCCCCGGCATCGAGGCTGCCACGCGCCGCTATGCCAAGCCATTGGGGCTGGGCCTGCGCGAGGTCATGGAGGCGCTGAACCCCGGCGCGCAGCGGCCCGCCGGCGCGGCCGCGTCGACGCCGGACGCCCAGGCGGCATCGCTGCGCGAGCGGCTGTCCAGCCGCGGCGGCTCCTGAGCCCGAGACGCGATGGCCGACGACCTGCCCCCCCAGCTCGGCCGCTTCCGGCTGCTGAGCCGCCTGGGCGAGGGTGCGCAGGCGACGGTCTGGCTGGCGCATGACCCGCTGCTGGACCGCGAGGTCGCCGTCAAGCTGCTCAAGCCCGCGGCCGAGCCGGGCAGCGTCGATGAATGGCTGCACGAGGCGCGCGCCGTCAGCCGGCTGACCCATCCCAACATCGTGCCGGTCTTCGAGGCCGACACCCAGGGCGGGCGCTCCTACCTGGTCTTCGAATACGTGTCCGGCGGCACGCTGAGCCAGCGCCTGCGTGCCGGCCCCAAGCTGACGGCGGCCGAGGCCGTCACGTTGATGCTCGGCGTGCTGGACGGCCTCACCGCCGCTCATGCCGCCGGCCTTGTGCACCGCGACCTGAAGCCCAGCAACATCCTGCTGGACGCGCGTGGCCGGGCGCGGGTCATGGACTTCGGCATCGCGGCGCGCGTGTCGCCGCAGACGGATGCACCCAACCGCATCGTCGGCACGCCGGGCTATATCTCGCCCGAGGCGGCGCGCGGGGCGCCGGCGCATCCGCAGATGGATGTGTTCGCGGCCGCCGTCATGCTGGCCGAGATGCTGAGCGGCCAGCGCCTGAACCACGACAGCGACCCCTGGCGGGCCATCCAGCGCGTGCAGACGACCGACCTGGTGCTGCCCTCGGGCCTGGACCCTGCCGTGGACGACGCGCTGCGCGCCGTCGTGCAGCGCGGGCTGGCGCGCGAGCCTTCTGCCCGCTGGCCCAGCGCGGGCGTGCTGCGCGACGCGCTGGCCGCCTGGCTGCGCCCCGTGGCCGAGCCCGACGCCGAAGCGCAGGACGCGCCGGTCCTGGACTTCCTGCTGCGCCGCATGCGCCACAAGAGCGACTTCCCGGCGCTGTCCGACGCCATCGGCCGCATCCAGCGCCTGACGCAGTCCGAGCACGAGAGCCTGGCCAATCTGTCCAACGAGATCCTGAAGGACGTGGCGCTGACGCAGAAGCTGCTGCGCCTGGTCAACACGGCCCAGTACCGGCACACGGGGGGCGGCGGCATCAGCACCGTGTCGCGCGCCGTCGCGCTGATCGGCTTCGCCGGCATCCGCAACCTGGCGCTGAGCCTGGTGCTGCTGGAACGCATGGAGAACAAGGGCCATGCCCAGCGACTGCGCGAGGACTTCCTTCGCTCGCTGATGGCCGCCTCGCTGGCGCGCGAGCTGTGCGCCAACCCGCGCGACGCCGAGGAGGCCTTTCTCGGCGCCATGCTGCACCACCTCGGCCGCACGCTGACCGAGTTCTATTTCCCCGAGGAGGCCGAGACCGTGCGCCGCCTCGTCAGCCCCGCCGGCTCAGAGGATGGTGGCGCGCCCGTGCTCAGCGAGGCCGCGGCATCGGCCCAGGTGCTGGGCATGAGCTACGAGGCCCTCGGTCTGGGCGTGGCCCGCCAGTGGGGGCTGCCCGACAGCCTGCAGCGCTCGATGCGCCGGCCGGCCGGCGAAGCGCCACCGCGCCTCATCGAAGACGGCGCCGAGCGCCAGCGCTGGCTGGCCCGCGCGTCCAACGATATGGCCGACCTCATCCTGCACACGCCGCCCGAGCAGGCGCACGCCAAGCTGCGCGCACTGGCCCAGCGCCACGCACGGGCGCTGGGCGTCACGGCCGAAACCTTCGAGCAGGCGGCGGACACCGCCCGCCAGCGCCTGGCGCAGATGACCGAGGCGCTGGAGCTGCACCTGCCGCGCGACTCCCGCGCCCAGCGCCTGCTGGCGCCGCTGACGCCCTCCGTGCACGACTCGCTGACGGCGCATGAACTCGCGCCCACCCAGGTGCTGGAGCGCACCGAGGTCGGCGTGCCGCCCAGCGCCGCCCAAGCCAGCGAGTTGCTGGCTGCCGGCATCCAGGAGATCACCGACGCGATGGTCAACAACGTGCAGCTGAACGCCGTGCTGCGCATGATCCTGGAGACCATCTACCGCGCCCTGGGCCTGCGCCGCGTCATCTTCTGCCTGCGCGATGCGCGCGGCCAGACACTGACGGGCCGGCTGGGCGTGGGCGACGATGTCGAGCGCCTCGCGCCGCTGCTGCGCGTTGACCTGACCCAGCAGCCGCCCGACCTGCTGGCTGCCGTCTGCCTGAAGGGCGCCGACACCCTGATCCAGGACGCCCGTGCCGCCAACATCGCGGCGCGGCTGCCGACCTGGTTCAAGGGCGAGATGCATGCGCGCAGCTTCTTGCTGCTGCCGCTGATGCTCAAGGGCGCGCCGCTGGGGCTGATCTACGCGGACCACGCGCAGGCCGGCGCCGTGCAACTGGGCGACAAGGAACTCTCCTTGCTGCGCACGCTGCGCAACCAGGCCGTGATGGCCTTCCGCCAAGCCGCCGGCTGACGCGCCGCCCGGCCGCCCGGGCGAAAACCTTGCCTGAGAAATATCGACCCGCAGCCGCGGGTGGTTTTCGCTCGCCTGTAGGGCGATTCCCACAAATTGCGGGGCGTGCTGCTGACAGTGTTCCGGTCCGCGATGGCGAATACTAGCTCTGCATCGTGGGAAAACCCGATTTGGGTTTCGGCTGTGCAACTCGTAGCCCGGCATTTCAAAAACCACAGGAGCACGTATGAATAGGCAATTACAGAACGGCAAGGAATCCCGCCCCCAATATCTGGGCGCCATTGCCGCAGCGGCCGCACTCGCTCTCGCCGCCTGCGCCTCGGCACCGCCCCCGAAGGAGCAGATGGCCGTCGCCAACTCGGCGGTGGACCAGGCCTCCGGCAACTCCGCGGACGCGCCCGCCGAGCTCACCTCCGCCAAGGACAAGCTGGCTCGCGCCAACCAAGCCATGGCCAACAAGGACTATGTGCTGGCGCGCCAGCTCGCCGAGCAGGCCTCCGCCGACGCGGCCCTGGCCCAGGCCAGCGCCCGCTCCGCGCGATCCAACCGTGCGCTGACCGAGGTGCGTGAAAGCATCCAGCAGCTGCAAGCCCAGCTGAACCGCTCCTGAGACACCACAAGATTGAGGACTGCCATGAAATTCATTGCCACCACCCTGACCCTGGCCGCCGCCGCATTGTTCGCCGGTTGCGCCAGTGGACCGACCATCACTCCGCAGCTGCAGCAGGCCCGCGCCGACGTCACTACGGCCCAGGCCGACCCGGCCGTATTGAAGTACGCCGCGCTGGACCTGCAGAAGGCCACTGACTCGCTGCGCCGCGCCAATGAACTGAGTGCCAAGCGCGAGTCCCTTGCCGACATCGACTCGGCCGCCTACGTGGCCTCCACGCAGGCCCGCACCGCGCTGACGATTGCCAAGGCGCAGACGGACGAAGACGCGATCAAGGCCGCCGAAGCCGACCGCGAGCGCGCCCGTGCCGACGCCAACGGCGAACGCGCCCGCCGCGCCCAGTCCCGTGCAGCCGACGCCACGGCCGACGCCAATGCCGCCCGCACGCAGGCCGCCGTCGCCCAGGGCGATGCCGCCCAAGCGCAGGCACAGGCTGCCGCCTTGCAGAAGGAGTTGACTGACATGCAGGCGCGCCAGACCGATCGCGGCACCCTCGTCACGCTGGGCGACGTGCTGTTCGAGACCGGTCGCGCCGAGATCAAGCCGGCCGCACAAGGCTCCATCAGCAAGCTGGCCCAATTCCTGAACCTGCACCCGGAGCGCCGTGTGCTGATTGAGGGCTTCACCGATAGCACCGGCAGCGCCTCGACCAATCAGAGCCTGTCCGAGCGCCGCTCGGCGGCGGTGGCGGATGCGCTGCAGCGCGCTGGCGTCGACCGCGCCCGCATTGATACCCGGGGGTATGGCGAGCAATATCCGCTGGCCAGCAATTCCAGCACCTCTGATCGCGCGATGAATCGCCGCGTCGAGGTGTATATCTCGGACAACGACAGGCCCGTCCGAGCCCGCGGCTGATATTCACCCTCTAGGCCGAAGCGAAATACCCACTGACTGGTTGCGCAGGTATTTCGCTTTCGGCAAAACCGCCCCGACGGAGGTTATATGAATTCGCATCGAAATTCCCTCAGCGCGCTTGTCGCCACCGCCTTGCTGGCCACTGCCAGCCTGGCCCAGGCGGCCAGCGTGCCCAAGCGAGTGGATGACGCCCGCCTGCAATACGAGCGCGAACGCGCCGACTGCATGATGGGCCGCACCAACGAGCCCAAGTCCACCTGCCTGCGCGAAGCGGCCGCAGCCTATGCCCAGGCTCGCCAGGGCAGGCTGATCACCCATCCCGAGAGCCCGGATCAGCTGATGGCTAACGCGCTCAAGCGCTGCGAAGTGCAAAAGGGCGACGACCGCGACATGTGCGAACGGCGCGTGCGCGGCGAAGGCCAGGTGGACGGCGGCGTATCCAGCGGTGGCCAGGTCAATACCTTGACCGTACGCACGGTGGATATCCCGAAGAGCCCGGGCTGAGAAGCCGAGAGAGAAAGCCGGTGAGGGGAGGGTGACGAGCCTTACCCCCGGCACTGGTTGCAACGCTTAGGGCTGCTTGGTTCCCCACCTGACCCGGTTGGGCGCGCTTCCATGCGGGGAGGCCCGTCGAGCGTGATTCTAACCGGGCAGGAACTGCCGGTTGATCGAGAGGTCCATCGCCAGCGCGAGCAGGGCCAGTGCGGTCAGATAGCCCAAAAGGTGCAGGCGCGCCTGGCTCATCGCCCAATGGCCGCAGACCATGTAGCCCACCAGCGCAATGAGCTTGATGCCCAGCCACGTGTCACGCACCGGGTTGTAGCCGAGCGAGACCCAAAGGCTCAGGCCGGTGACGACCAGGCAGGCGTTGACGCCGAAGACCAGCACCAGCAGGCGCGCGTCCTTGGCGATCTCCTGCAGCCGCGGCGCGCCGAACTGGAACATCAGTCCGCGCGTGAAGAAAATGGCGACGCTGCACCAGGCCAGCAGCACGTGCCAGTCCACCATTTGCGAGTAGAACCAGGTCATGGGGCCCCTCGCCCAGTCGCACCCCGCTGAACGCGGGTGCGGTCGGTGGGTCTTGCAGGCCGCGCTGCGGACAGTGCCGCAGCTCTTCGGCAGGCACATCGCGCCCACTGGGCGCAATGTGTCCGGCCGAAGCCCCCGAGGGGACGGCGATGCATGCGGCATCGAGCCGCATGCACTTCGCCTAGGCGGGCCGGCTCGGGAGCGGCCCGGCGCTCGGCCCGCGGGACCTCGTGCCCGTCGACTGAAGCGCGCGAACGTGACATGTCAACGCAAGGCGAGGTCGTCTTCGCTGAAGCGGATGCCCAGAGGCTCGATCAGCAGCTGCTTCTCGCCCGCCTCGACCGTGCCCGCCACCCAGGCGGCGATGCCGCAGTCGCGGGCGACCTGGGCCGTGCGCTCGGCGTCCTCGGCCTTCACGAAGATCGCGAAGCCCGCGCCCATGTTCAGCGTCGAATAGGCCTCGCGGTCGTCCTGGCCGGCCTGCTTCTGGATGAATTCCAGCACCGCCGTCTTCGGCGGCACGGTGTGGATGCGATACGTCAGCTTCGACGGGTGACGCAGCAGCTTGCGCCAGCCATGGCCGGTGATGTTGGCGCAGTAGTGCGGCGCGATGCCGGCCTTCCACAGCGCTTCGGTCACGGGCGAGTACAGCGCCGTGGGTGCGAGCAGCGCTTCGCCAAATGTCAGTTTCGTCAGGCCCGGTTCAATCTCGGTGAGATAGCCCTGCGGCAGGCGCTCGGCCAGCTTGCGCGCCAGGCTCAGGCCGTTGGCATGGATGCCGCTGGAGGCCAGCAGCACGATGGCGTCACCCGCGCCCAGCTTGTCGCCAACCGACAGCCGCTCCTTGGGGTTGATGAGGCCGGTGCAGGACGCAGCCAGGTCGATGCGGCCGTCTTCAACGATGCCGGCCAGCGCCGGTGTCTCGCCGCCGCCCCAGGCCACCTGGCAGGTGTCGCAGGCGGCCTTCCAGCCGGCCACCAGTGCCTGTGCGCGCTGCGCATCGCCGAACCAGTCGCTGCCGCCGGCCGCCCAGTAGGCCTGCACGACCAGCGGCGTGGCGCCGACGGTGATCAGGTCGTTGATCGCCATTGCGATGGTGTCCTGCGCGATGCCGGCGAAGAAGCTCTTGCCCGTCAGCCTGGCCATCTCGTCGGCCACCAGGGTCTTGGTGCCCAGGCATTCGACGATGGAGGCCATGTAGAACGGCCCCACGTCGACGACATAGGCGGACTCGCCGCGCGAGGCCGCGACCTCGGTGAAGCCGTGCGCGCCCAGGTGGGCGCCGGTGGCGGCAGCGGCGCGTTGCGCGGTGATCTTGAGCGGGTCGATCAGGTCGTAGTTGACGCCGGCCTGGTCGTAGGTGAGGGGGGCTTGCGAGGTCATAGGGCCGGGATTATCCCCGCCAGGCCCGGCGCGGGCGCTCAGTCCAGCCGCACGACGATCTTGCCGCTGGCGTCTTCGGCGTCCAGCAGGCGATGCGCCGCCTGGATGTCGCCGAAGTCGAACACCCGCGCCGGTTGCACGCGCAGCTCGCCCCGCTCGGCCTGGTCGACGAGGGACTGAAAGGGAATGTCCGACAGCGGGTATTCGGCGGTGCCGTAGACGAAGGCGCTGGCGAAGAAGCTCAGCTGCCGGCCGCTGGGCAGATCGCGCAGCGGGTCGAACTGGGCGAGCGGCGCGCCGCCGCCGAGAAACCCTGCCAGGCAGGCGCGGCCGCCGCGGCGCATCCGGCGCAGGCTGTCGAGGATGGTGCTCGTGCCGACGAGGTCCAGCACGGCGTCCAGCCCCCGCGGGGCGACTTGCGCCAGCAGCGCATCGAGTGCGGCGTCGTCAGCAGCGACGGCGCTGGCACCCAGTTGGCCAGCCAACGTCGCGCTTTGCGGGCGACGCACCTGCGCCAGCACGACGGCCCCCGCGCGCGCCGCCAGTTCAATGGCGGCCTGGCCCAGCGCCGAGCCGGCACCACGGACCAGCACATGATCGCCTGGCTGGATCGTCAGGTTGTCGTGCAGGCAACTCCAGGCGGTGGCATAGGTCTCGGGCAGGCAGGCCAGGCGCGCCCAGTCCAGCCGGCTGCGCACGGCGACGACATTGCTTGCCGGCACGCAGACCCTCTCGGCATAGCTGCCCGGGCGTGTGCGACCCATGCCGCCCATCAGCGCGAACACCGTCTGGCCGCGGTCGAGCCGGCCGCTGGGGTCGGCCTCGACGGTGCCGACACATTCGATGCCCGAGATGGCCGCGACCTCGCCCCACAGGCCTTGGCGGAAGTACTGCTCGGCCCGGTTCAGGCCGAAGGCGCGCACGCGCACCAGCACCTCGCCGGCGGCGGGTTCGGGATCGGCGACGGTCTGGACGAGCAATTGCTCAGGACCGCCGTATTGCTGTCTGACGATGGCTTTCATTGGGCCTCCTTGGGTTGAAGGCGCCCAGCGTAGAAGCGATGATGTTCCGAAGAAATTGAATAGTTATGGTGGTCAATGTCAGAGATATCGACAGTTCATTTCACGCTGCAGGAGCTGGTCTGCCTCGACGCGGTGGTGTCGGAGGGCAGCTTCCAGGCCGCCGCCGCCAAGCTCGGGCGCAGCCACCCGGCCGTGCACGCAGCCATCGGCAGCCTGGAGCGCGGCACAGGCCTGGTGCTGTTCGACCGCCAGGGCTATCGCGCCCAGTTGACGTCAGCCGGCACGGCCTTCCATCGCCAAGCGGCCGACGTGCTGGCGCGGACCGGCGCACTGCAGGCGCTGGCCCGGCAACTGGTGCGCGGCGACGAGACGGACCTGCGCGTTGTCGTCGGTGACCTGACGCCCTCGGCACCGGTGCTGCGCCACCTGAAGAAATTCTTCGCCGCCAGCCCCGGCACGCGGCTGCATCTGCATTTCGAGGCGCTGGGCGGCCCCTGGCAGCGGCTGCTGGCCGACGAGGCCGATCTCATCGTCCACCACGTCGACAAGTCCGACACGCGCTTCGAGTGGCTGGACCTGCAGCCCGTCACGCTGGTGCCGGTGGCCGCGCCGGGCTATCTGCCGTTCGAGCCGACCGCGCAGCTGCGCCCCGAGCAGATGAAGGCCCTGGTGCAGGTCGTCATCCGCGACTCGGCGACCGAACCCGGCCGCGACTATTTCCTGATCGCCGGCGCGCCCAGTTGGACGGTGGCCGACCAGCAGACCAAGAAGGAGCTGATCCTGAATGCCATGGGTTGG
>JAEKLF010000016.1 GCA_019509985.1 Burkholderiales bacterium
TCAACGTCAAGCCGACCAAGCAGAACGCGAATGAGACCGACAACGGCTTCATCTACGACAGCGTGCAGTTCGGCCTGAACGGCGCGTCCTACTTCGCGCGGGCCTACTACAGGTTCTAAGCGTGCTTTGTGCCCGCGCCAGCGTGCGCGGGCTGGGCTGACCCGGCAGGGTGGCAGGGAGAATGCGGCCGATGGACCACAGCTTTCTCTCCGCCCTGATCCTGCTGCTGCTGGTGCTCGATCCACTCGGTAGCCTGCCCGTCTTCATCCCCATCATGCGTTCGGTGCCCAAGGAGCGCCGCACGCGCGTGGCGATGCGCGAGGTGGGCATCGCCTTCTGCGTGCTGTTCGCCTTCATGTTCCTTGGCGACAGCTTCCTGGCGGTCATGCACTTGTCGGAGCGCTCGCTGGAGGTGGCCGGCGGCGTCATCCTGATGATCATCGCCATCCGCATGATCTTCGGCAGCTCGGGCGAGTCGGCCTACGGGCTGGAGCCGGGCAAGGAGCCGCTGATCTTCCCGCTCGCCGTGCCGTTGCTGGCCGGGCCTTCGGCGATGGCCACGGTGCTGCTGCTGGCCTCGCGCCAGCCGGACCGCATCTACGAATGGATTGGCGCGTTGAGCACGGCCATGCTCGTCTCGGGCCTGGTGTTGGTGCTGGCCGATCGCATCCGCAAGCTGCTGGGCGACTCGGTCGTGTCGGCCATCGAGAAGCTGATGGGCCTGGTGTTGACCGCGATCGCGGTCGAGATGGTGCTGGCGGGGCTGAAGCGCTACTTCATCGGCGGGCTGTGAGCCCGGCGCGATCAGTCTGCTTGGCCTGAGCCGCCGCCAGCGGGGCCGGCCTACTTGTTCTTCAGCTTGGCTTCCTTGCCCTTGGGCAGCACGGCCGTCATCGGCGGCGTCGGGCGATCAGAGCCCGCCGCGGGCTTGCCGGTGTCGGAATCCTTCTTCGGTTTCTTCGTCATCTTGTTGCTGCGCTGTTCGCCTTTGGCCATGGCCGGTTCCTCCAAATGTGGGTGCCTCAACTATGCCTCAGCCTCGGCGTCGAACCGAGCCTTGGTAGGGCTGGCGGCCCATTGCCCGGCGCGGATGTCGTAGCGCTTGCAGTCCATGTCGTACCAGCGGCCGAGGCCGACGAAGTGCATGCCGAGCTTCTCCATGACGGTGGAGGAGGGCGTGTTCTCGGGTTGGCAGACGGCGCAGATGAGCTCCGGCTTCAGCGTCTTGAAGCCCCAGCCGACCATGTGGCGAGCGGCCTCGCTGGCATAGCCCTGGCCCCAGGCGTCCTGACGCAGCCGCCAACCGGTCTCCAGCGGGCCCGCGGGGTCGCGGTTCAGGTGCTGGATGCAGCCAGTGCCGATCAGGTCGTCGTTGTCGCGCCGGATGAAGGCCCACCAGGAGTAGCCGAACTCGGCCCAGCGGGCCTTCACGCGGTCGATCATGGACTGCGTGTCCTCGGGCGTATCGGGCCGGCCGGTGATGTAGCGCATGACGACCGGGTCGCTGTTCAGGCGGTGCAGGGCATCGAAATGGCTGTCGTCAAGGGGTACGAGGCGCAGTCGGGGTGTGACGAGTATGGTCATGGCGGGTCGGTCGATCCAGGCGGGCTCGGCTGGCATTCTGGGATGCGGCAGTCTCACGATTCGAAAGTCACTTTTCAGATAGCGAAAAGTCTCAATGTTGCGCTGCCGCAATATTTCTCATTATGATGAATGGCATTTTGTGATTTGAAAATACGTTTTCAAGTCATTGTTTTTTAACGTAAAAGTTTTTTGTCTTCTATAAGACTTGAGTGCCCACGACGACGGCGGCAAGGACTAGTCTTGCATCATCGGTTTTCGATGTTTTGCAAGGAGCTTCCCATGACCCGCCTCACCCGTGACCAACAGATTACAGCCCTGGAAAAAGACTGGGCCGAGAACCCTCGCTGGAAGGGCATCACCCGCGGCTATGCGGCCGCCGACGTCGTGCGCCTGCGTGGCAGCGTTGCCATCGAACACACGCTGGCCAAGCGGGGCGCCGAGAAGCTCTGGGGCCTGGTGAACACCGAGCCCTTCGTCAACGCGCTGGGCGCGCTGACTGGCAACCAGGCCATGCAGCAGGTCAAGGCCGGGCTGAAGGCCATCTACCTCTCCGGCTGGCAAGTCGCGGGCGACGCCAACAGCAATGGCGAGATGTACCCCGACCAGTCGCTGTACTCGGTGGACTCGGTGCCCAAGGTCGTCAAGAAGATCAACGCCACCTTCCAGCGCGCCGACCAGATCCAGTGGAGCGAAGGCAAGGACGACATCGACTTCTTCGCGCCCATCGTGGCCGACGCGGAAGCCGGCTTCGGCGGCGTGCTGAACGCCTTCGAGCTGATGAAGGCCATGATCGAAGCGGGCGCTGCCGGCGTGCACTTCGAAGACCAGCTGGCCAGCGCCAAGAAGTGCGGCCACATGGGCGGCAAGGTGCTCGTGCCCACCCGTGAAGCCGTCGCCAAGCTCGTCGCCGCCCGCCTGGCCGCCGACGTGATGGGCACGCCGACGCTGCTGGTGGCCCGCACGGACGCCGAAGCCGGCGACCTCGTCACCAGCGACATCGACGACAACGACAAACCCTTCTGCACCGGCGAGCGCACCGTCGAAGGCTTCTACCGCACGAACAATGGCCTGGACCAGGCCATCAGCCGGGGCCTGGCCTACGCGCCCTACGCCGATCTGATCTGGTGCGAAACCGGCAAGCCCGACCTGGCCTTCGCCAAGGCCTTCGCCGACGCCATCCACGCCAAGTTCCCCGGCAAGTTGCTGGCCTACAACTGCTCGCCGTCGTTCAACTGGAAGAAGAACCTGGACGACGCGACCATCGCCAAGTTCCAGCGCGAGCTGGGCGCGATGGGCTACAAGTTCCAGTTCATCACGCTGGCCGGCTTCCACAGCCTGAACTACTCGATGTTCGAACTGGCCCACG
>JAEKLF010000017.1 GCA_019509985.1 Burkholderiales bacterium
GGCCAGGGCCAGGGCGAAGTCGGCCAGGCGCGGGTGGGCGAACAGATCGGCCAGCGCCACCTCCAGCCCGAGCGAGGAGCGCACCCGCGAGGCCAGCTGCACGGCCAGCAGCGAGTGCCCGCCGAGGGCGAAGAAGTCGTCATGGCGACCGACCTGGGCCAGGCCCAGCAGTTCGCACCACAGCGCGGCCAGGGTCTCCTCGACCGGGCCTTGCGGGGGCTCGTAGGCGCTGGAGCCCAGCGCCGAGGCATCGGGCTCGGGCAGGGCCTGGCGGTCGAGCTTGCCGTTGGGGGTCAGCGGCAGGGCGGGCAGCCGCACGTAGGCGGCGGGCAGCATGTACTCGGGCAGCCGGGTGGACAGCTGCGTGCGCAGCGCTTCGGGCGAGAGCGCCTCGGCAGACAGCGAGTCAGGAACAGACGTGTCGGCCACGAGGTAGGCCACCAGACGCTGGTGCTCGCCGTCCTGGCGTGCCAGCACGACGGACTCGCGCACGCCGGGGCAGGCCTGCAGGGCGGCCTCGATCTCGCCGAGCTCGATGCGGAAACCCCGGATCTTGACCTGGTGGTCATTGCGGCCGAGGAAGTCCAGCGAGCCATCGGCGCTCCAGCGCGCGAGGTCGCCACTGCGGTACATGCGGCTGCCCGGCACGCCGAAGGGATCGGGCACGAAGCGCTCGGCGGTGAGCTCGGCGCGGTTGAGGTAACCGCGCGCGAGCTGCGCCCCGGCGATGTGCAACTCGCCAGCTACGCCCACGGGCGCCAACTGGCCATGCGCGTCCAGGATGTAGATGCGGGAATGGGGCAGAGGGCGGCCAATGTCCGGTTGCCGATCGTGTTGGCCGAAGCCGCCGGCGGCCACGATCACCGTGGCCTCGGTGGGTCCGTAGGTGTTGAGCCAGCTGATGCGCTGACCCACCAGGTTCGACCATTGCCGGCAGTGCTGCAGCGAGGCTTGTTCGCCGCCGACCACCACCCCTTCCACGGAGGCCGGAGCCGCCTGATCGCCACGCGCCAGAGCCGCTGTCCACTCGTGCCAATAGGCGGTGGGCAGCACCAGACGGGAGATCTGCTGCCGGTTCAGGAATTGCGTGTAGTCGGCGATCGACGGCAGCGTGGGCCAGGGCAGCAGGACGAGCGTGGCACCGGCGCTGAGCGTCAGGAAGACCTCCTCGGCGGCCATGTCGAAGCTCAGGGCGCCGCCTTGCGGTACCCGGTCCGAGGCCTGGATGCCGTAGGCCGGCATGCCGAACTGGACGTAGCAGACGAGGTTGTGGTGACTGACCTGTACGCCCTTGGGCGTGCCGGTGGAGCCGGATGTGTAGATGACGTAGGCCAGGTGCAGCGGGTTCAGCCCGGGCACGGCGGGTTTGCTCGCCGGCGCGTCGTCCCAGGCGGGCGCGTCGAGTCGGCACACGCGCATCCCGCTGAGCGCGGGCAGCGCTCGCTGACCCTCGGCATCGGTCAGCAGGACGAGCGGCGAGCTGTCTTCGAGCATGAAGGCCAGGCGGTGGGCCGGGTAGGCCGGATCGAGCGGCACATAGGCGGCGCCGGCCTTGAGCGTGGCCAGCAGGGCGACCACCATCTCGGTGCTGCGCGGCAGGCAGATTGCCACGCGCGTGTCGGGCAGCACGCCCAGGCTGAGCAGGTGATGCGCGAGCTGGTTGGCGCGCGCGTTGAGCGCGGCGTAGCTCAGCTGCTCGTGCTCGAAGACCAGCGCGATGGCCTCGGGGCGCAGGCGGGCTTGCTGCTCGAAGAGCTGATGGATGCACAGCTCGGTGTCGAAGGCCGCCTCGGTGGCGTTGAAGGCCAGCAGTTGGGCCTGCTCGGTCTCGGGCAACAGCGGCAGCTGCCCGAGCGCGGTGTCTGGGCACTGCAGCACCCAGTCCAGCAGCCGTTGCATGAAGCCCAGGGCCGACTGCAGTTGTTCGCGGCTGAGGACCTGCGGGTCGAAGTTGAGTTCGACGAAGGGGTCAGTGGCCTGGCGGTAGTCGCGCAGGTACAACGCCAGAGGCACGTCCTCGAAGCCGTTGTGCTGCGGCTGCATGAACAGTTGCCCGCCGGTCATGTCGAAGTCGCCGGGGAAGTTCTCGGCCGAAACGCTGAAGTCGATCAGGCGCGACGGCCGCCCCGCGTGGGCCTGCACCTGACGGGCCAGCTCCTGCATCGAAAATCGCTGGTGACGGTAGGCGCTGCGAAGCTGCGCGCTCAGATCGGCCACGGCCTGGCGCAGGCTGCGGCGGGGATCCACGGCCACGTGCAGCGGCAATTGCGTGGCAAACAGGCCCACGGTGCGCCGCTCGTCGGCGTTGCGTCGGTTGTGCGCGGCCATGCCAACAGCCACCTGCTTGCAGCCGGGCTCCAGGCGTGCAAAGTACTGGGCAAATCCCAGTATCAGCAGGTGAGCGAGAGAGCCTCCCAGCGCCTGCGCGGTTGTGTCGAGTTGCACGTAGCGTTGCCGCGGGATCTCCCACAGCAGCTGCTGCGTCGGCTGGCGCAGCACGCGGCTGGGCGGCCTGGGCCACAGCGGCTGCGCCACCCGGCTGAAGCGGTCGAGCCAGAACTGGCGGTCCCCGGCAAAGCGCTGCGAGGCACGGTAGCTGTCTTCGTCGGCCAGATGTGCCAGATACGACGGGGCCGCCGGGAGATCGGGCAACTGGCCGTGCAGGAGCCGGTTGTAGATGTGTGTCAGCTCGTTGAGCACTATCGCCACGGCACTGCCATCTATGGCCAGATGGTGGAAGCGGCACAGGCAGTAGCCGCGCGTGGCCGTGGCCTGCACCCACTGCATCTCCCACAGCGGCAGGCCATACGTCTGGAACGGCCGCGCATAGGCGCGCCGCAGATGCTGCAGCGCCTGGTCCAGGCCATCGCTGCGGTCGCTGTAGTCATGCCGCGCCAGCTCAAACACCCACGGCTCAAGCACACGCTGCACCGGCACCGGTGCGCCTTC
>JAEKLF010000018.1 GCA_019509985.1 Burkholderiales bacterium
TCCTGCTCTGGTACACCGTGGCGCGCGAGGCGCAGGAGATCCAGCCGCTGGTGCCGGCCCTGCAGAGCTGGTGGATGAAGATCCACGTGCCGGCCAACTTCATCGGCTACGGCAGCTTCTCGCTGGCGGCCATGGTGGCCCTGGCCTTCCTGCTGAAGACGGCGACGACGCGCGCCCTCGTCATCGGCCTGGTCGCGATGCCCGTCGGCATCGTCTGCCTGATCCTCGCAGTGCGCTTCGGCGCCACGCTGGACGCCGCCACCGCCACCGGCCTGAACGGCTGGGCCTACAAGATCGCCGGCGTCGCCGTCTTCCTGGCCATCGCCGTCGCGCTGCGCGGCCGCCTGACCGAGCGCCTGCCCGACCTGCCCCAGCTCGACGACCTCATGTACAAGTCCATCGCGCTGGGCTTCGCCTTCTTCACCATCGCCACCATCCTCGGCGCCTTCTGGGCCGCCGAGGCCTGGGGCGGCTACTGGAGCTGGGACCCGAAGGAGACCTGGGCGCTGATCGTCTGGCTCAACTACGCGGCCTGGCTGCACATGCGGCTGATGAAGGGCCTGCGCGGCATGGCCTCGGCGCGGCGGCCCTGCCCGAGCTGTGCTTCCTGATCGGGCCCGACCTCTGCTTCGCGGCCGTCAACCGGCCTGAGCACCCCGACCTGCACGTCCCCTGGGCGACGCTGCAGGGCCTGCCGCTGCGCAGCGTCGGCCCGCCGGCCCTGGCCCGCCGGGCCGTGCAGGCCTGCACCGACCACCCGCAACGCCTGCGCTACGCGCTGCGCACGGCCGCGGGCCGCCTGGCCCGCTTCGAGGCCAGCATCGCGCCGCTGCCGGGCGGCACCGGCTGGCTCTATGTCGCGCGCGACATTGGCGCCCAGCCGGGCGGCGACGCCGAACAGGCCCGTTATGCCCGCGCCATGCTGGGCGCTTCCGACGGCCTGTGGGAGTGGGATCTCGGCGCCGACAGCGAATACCTGTCGCCGCGCGGCCAGAGCCTGCTGGGTCGCGCGGGCCGCCTCGTCGAGTGCCTGCACGCCGACGACCAGGGCCAGTGGCGTGCCGCGCTGCAATCGCATCTGCTGCACGGCGCGCCGCTGGACATCGATGTGCGCCTCGCCGGTGCCGACGCCCGCTGGCTGCGCTGCCGCGGCTGGGCCGAACGCGACGCACGCGGCCAGCCGACCCGCGTGCTGGCGACACTGTCCGACGTGACCGTCGCCAAGTTCACCGAGCGCGCGCTCAGCGACAGCCAGTCCAAGTTCCGCGCCCTCTTCCACACCGTGCCGGTGGGCATCGCCCTCTTCGACATCGCCAGTGCCCGTGCCGTCGAATCCAACGACGAGCTGGCCCGCCTGCTCGGCCAGCCGGCGCACGCCGTCGTCGGCCAGACGGCCGCGGCGCTGGGCCTCGCGCAGGTCTTCGTGCCACTGGCCGAAGCGGGCCGCGCCGAGGTCGACGACCTGGAGCTGCGCCAGCCGGACGGTCGGTGCCTGCATGCCAAGCTCGTCGCCGAGCGCGTCGAGATCGGCGGCCGCGCGCTGCTGCTGTGCGCCCTCGTCGACATCTCCGTGCAGGTCCGCGCCGAGGCCACGCTGTCGGCCCTGGCCGAACAGCTGATGGACCAGGAGCGCCAGACCACCTATCGCCTCGCCCAGGCCCTGCACGACCAGCTCGGCCAGACGCTGACGGCCTTGCGCCTGACGCTGGACCTGGACGCCGCCGGCGCGCGCGCCCAGTCCCGCGGCCTGGTCGACCAAGCGCTGCGCGAGGTGCGCCAGGTGCTCGTCGACCTGCGCCCGCCGCTGCTGGAGGACGAGGGCCTGGCCGCGGCCCTGGACAACGAGCTGGCGCAGCGCCGCGCGCTGCATCCCGGCGTGCGCCTGGTGCTGGACAGCGACGCCGCGCTGCAGGACCTGCGCTGGCCCGCCGCGGTCGAGTACGCTTGCTTCATGGTCGCCCGGGAAGGCATGGAGAACGCGCTGCGCCACGCCCGCCCGGGCGAGGTCAGGCTCAGCCTTCTCGGCGACACCGGCGAGCTCACCCTGAGCGTCGCCGATGACGGCATCGGCCTGGTGCCCGGCTTCGAGCGCCGTCCCGGCCACCTCGGCCTGGTCGGCATGCGAGAGCGCGCCCGCGCCATCGGCGCCACACTGGAGCTTGCCGCGGGCGATGGTGGCCGCGGCGCCCAGCTGAGCCTGCGCTGGAAGGCCGCGGTGTGAGCAGCAGCCGCGCCCGCGTCTACCTCGTCGACGACCACGCCATGGTGCGCCAGGGCCTGCGCGCGCTGCTCACCGAGGCCGGCCACGACGTCGTTGGCGACAGCGGCGACCTCACCGTGGCGCTGGCCGAGCTGCAGCGGCTCACGCCCGATGTCGTCCTCGTCGACCTGTCCCTGGGCGCGCGCTCCGGCATGGAGCTGCTGGCCGAGCTGCAACGCCGCCACCTGCCCACGCGGCCGCTGGTGCTAACAATGTCGGCCCAGCCGCGCCACGTCGGCATGGCGCTCAAGCTGGGCGCGGCCGGCTATGTGCTGAAGGGTTCGCCGTCGGAGGAGCTGCTGCAGGCCATCGAGGCGCTGCGCTGCGGCCGCCGCCACCTCGGCCAAGGCGTGGCCGAGCTGGCCGCGCGGGCGCTGGCCGAAGGCGCCGGCGACGACCCCTTCGCCAGCCTGTCGGTGCGCGAACGCCAGGTCGTGACCATGGTCGTCGACGGCCACTCCAGCACCGAAATCGGGACCGCCTTGCACCTGTCGCCCAAGACGGTGGACAGCTACCGCAGCCGGCTGATGGCCAAGCTCGGCGCCCCCGACGTGACGGCCCTCGTCAAACTGGCAATCCGTCACGGCCTGGTCAATAACGAGTAGCCCCTCGCCCGGTCGCGCCTCGCTGAACGCGGGCTCGCCCAGTCGGTCCCCCGGGGGGACGGCGATGCTCGCGGCATTGAGCCGCAAGCATCGCCCAAGGCGGGCCGGCTTGGGAGCGGCCCGGCGCTCGGCCCGCGAGTCTGGCTACTCAACCAGCCTGACAGCAGGGATCAAGAACTCCCGGCATCGCCGCGGGGTGGCTGCCCCTAGATTGGGCTCATGAATGCTGCCGAACTCCCCCTCGACGAAGCCCAGCGCCTGCAATGCCTGGCCGAGCTCGGCCTCAGCGAGCCGCCCAGCCCGCCCGAGCCGGACGCCGTGCTCGACGGCCTGGTGCGCTGCGCGGCGCATCTGCTCGGCTTTCCCATCGCCGTC
>JAEKLF010000201.1 GCA_019509985.1 Burkholderiales bacterium
GCATTGCCAAGAGCATCAACCCCGTGGCGAAGTCGTAGCCCTATAGGCCGCATCGCCAGCATTGACGCGGGTTGGCGGGCGACGGCATGACCGAGCATCGGGCCATTCTGGCCGGTGAGCCCCGAGGTGCGGTTTGAGGCCTGCGCGGACGCGCAGGCAGGTCAGCGCCTGGCGGCGCTGTAGCGGCTAAGAGGAGGAAGCCCGGGAGCGCTCAGCCCCTGTTGAGCCAGGGCCAGCCCACGCGCTCGTAGTACTCCATGGCCAGGCGGCGCTCGTCGCTGCCGTTGCTGCTGTAGCCGTCCGCGCGTGGGTCGCTGGCCCAGTTCATGATGCCGGCCAGGTCGGCGATGAAGCCCTGCAGCACCATCTCCGGCGTGGCGCCATCGGCCTGGCACAGCTCGACGAACTCTGCCGGCAGGTCCAAGGTCAGGCGGTTGGGATGGCGGGGCTTGCGAGGCATGGGCGAGGCTTTCAGGGGTGGAGGTCGACCTGTTCGCCGTCTTCGTCGGCGTCGGCTTCGTCCGCCAAGGCCTGCAGGAGGGCCTCAGCGGCGTTTTGGGGGGCGGGGTCAGGGCTCGGCACGTCTGGGACGGTCTGCGAGGCCCTGAGCCTTCGTCTAGCGCCCGGGTGCGTGCTCGCGTGCACGAGCTGCAGTTGCCGGATGGCGACCTGGGTGTAAATCTGCGTGGTGCTCATCTCGGCGTGGCCCAGCATGGCCTGGATGAAGCGCACGTCGGCGCCGCCCTCCAGCATCAGAGTGGCCATCGTGTGCCGGATGAGGTGCGGCCCGCCGTGCTTGCCCAGCTCGGCCCGTTCGATGTAGCGCGCCACCAGCGTCGAGAGCCACATCGGATGCAACGGGTTGCCTTCGTTGCCGAGGAACAGGCGCGGCTCGTTCAGGTTCCAGGCCAGCTCGGGCCGGCCCCGCTCCAGGTACTGCTGCACCCAGTGCAGCGCCCGCTCGCCCAGCGGCAGCAGCCGGTCCTTGCGGCCCTTGCCCTCGCGGATGAGCACCACGCAGCGCCCGGCGTCCACGTCGCCCAGCTCCAGCCGCGTGGCCTCCATGCGCCGCATGCCGGTGGCGTAGAGCACCTCCATCAGCGCCCGGTCGCGCAGGCCCAGCGGCGTGCTGGTGTCGGGCAGCGCCAGCACCGTGTCCATCTCCTGGGCCGTCAGCACGCTGCGCGGCAGCCGGCGGATGCTGCGCGGCAGGTCCAGGTCCGCCGCCGGGTTGGCGGGGATGGCGCCCGAGCGGGTTAGCCACTTGAACCAGCCTCGCAGCGGCACCAGCTTGCAGCGCTGGCTGGAGATGGACAGCGGCGCGCCGTCCGCCTTGCGGTAGTGGTACAGCCAGCGCTGGTAGCGCTCCAGCACCGCGCGGCTGACGTGCTGCGGGTGCGTGACCGAGCGCTCGTCGCACCAGGCGATGAAGTCGCGCAGGTAGCGCTCGATGCTGTAGAGGCCCAGCTCCGTGCTGCCCAGGATGGCCCGGTGCTCGACGTAGCGGCGCATGGCCGCATAGAGGCCCGTGGCGTCGCGCGGGTCGCCCACGCTCACGGCGAAGCGCTGGCGCGGGTTGGCCTGGTGCTTGTAGGGGTGGCTGCCGGTGCGCATCGTCAGGCAGCGACTGAGGGTAGGACCAGGACCGGGCGCTCACGCGGGAGCAGTGCTTGCGCGTCCTCATGCCCGTTCATGCCTTCTGCATCGGGCGGCAGGCCGCATGGCGCCTGGGTTTTCGAGGCATCGGAGCTGGCCCGACCAGGCACCGACCGAGGGCCGACCACGCCCCGACCGGAGGCCGACCGAGCGGGCGCAGGCCCCGACCGACCGCCGTCGTACTGCTGTGCATCCAGGTCGCGCAGGCCGCACAGGTGCGCTCGTAGGGCCTCGCCGTCGTCACCGTCATAGAGCAGCTCATAGGCATGCGTGAGTCCCCGGCGGTGCACGGCCAGCAGTTCCATCTCGACCAGGCGCGCCAGGTGCACCTTGAGCTGGGTGTCGCCCCAGCGCAGCGCCTCGCGCAGCTCGCGCCGCGTGAAGCGCAGGTCCGCCTGGCCAAGGCTGCGCGCCTGGCACTGCTCGCGCACCCACTCGCGCACGAGCGTGAGCAGCTTGCGCGTCTGCGGCGGCAGCTCGTCCAGCGAGCGGCCCAACACCTCGTGCGCAACCTGGTTGGCGAGCTGGATGTCTTCGCGCGTGGCCTCGATGTAGCCCAGGGCCTGCCCTCGGTGCATCACGGTCTTGGCCGGGCGCTGGTGCTGGTGCAGCAGCGCGATGGCGCTGATGAGGCTCAGGTACTTGGCGTGGTCGCGGCGCGCGCGGGTCTGGTGGTCGCCGAAGCTCAAGGCCTCGGCGAAGGGGTTCACGACGGCCACGGGCTGCAGCAGGCGCTGGGCGTTGCGGTGGCGCTCGATGAGGCCCTCGCGGTCGCTGGACGCAAGCAGCCCGGCCAGGGTCTGGCGGTGGCGCTGGCGCTCGTGGATGGCGCGGGTCTGCTCTCTAGACTCGTTGACGGTGAGCACCAGGCAGCGGTTGAGCAGCTCTTCGTCGATGTCGATGGCCGTCGTCGTGAGCATCAGCATGACGGGGCCTTGCACCCGGTACTGCTTGGTCACCAGGTTGCCCGTCGCCTCGTCCTTGCCCGTGCTCGCGATGGTCAACTCGCCGTCCGACTGCAGCAGCTTCAGCGCATAGGCGGCCTGGCGCACGCCTTCTTCCTCGGCGATGGCCAGCACCTTGTGCCGGAGCTGCGTCTCGCCGAGATAGAACAGGCTCTGCCCGGTCATCGCGCTGTACTGGATGCGCTCTTCGGGCGGCATCATGGTCAGCACCGCGTCCATGAGGGAGGACTTGCCGGCCGCGCTCGAACTCTGGATGAGCACGGCCAGTGGCGCCGCGAGCTTGCGGCTCGTGGCCGCCAGGTAGCCGGCCAGCAGGTTCATCGCCTCGCCGACGACGCCGCAGGCCTGCAGGTCCGCGACGATGCGCGCGGCCAGGTTCGGGTCTCGCAGCAGTGCCAGGGCCTCGCGCTCTTCCTCGACCGTCAGCACCGGCGCCGTGGTCTTGGGCGCCTGCGCGGCCCGCAGGGCTTCGTCCTGCAGCAGCTCGACCTTGAGCAGCAGCTCGCCGAGCGAGCGCTTGAGGTCTTCCTCGGGCTGGCCCAGCTCGATGCTGGCCTGGCGCAGGTAGACCGCGCGGGCCTTGGCCTGGTAGAGGTCCAGCGTGTCAACGTGGAAGCTGCCCGCTGCCTCGTGCCGAACCAGCAGGTTCACGCGCATCTGCTCGGGGCTCGCGTTCTTGCGCCAGCCGCGCACGCGCCACTGGCACGCGCCCAGGCGCAGTTGCAGCTCGTCGCCGGCCGCGTCCGGCGGCGGCTCCGCCGCGACGGGAGTAGCGGCTAAGGAAGGAGGCTCGGGCTCGGGAGCAACCACGGGCTCAGGCTCGACGGGTGCAGACGCCTCGGCAGCCGACTCGGCAGCCACGCCCCGACCTAGCCAGCGCGCCTGACGCAGCACCATGCCCAAGGCGTGCGCGGCCGGCTGCATCTTGCGGGCGTACTCGTTGGCATCCATGCCGCGCGGGAACTGCACGCTCAAGGCTTCGATGCCCACGGCCATCAGCCGCTCGGCCAGCGCCTCGGCGCCGCGCTCGCCGGCCGCGTCGCGGTCGAAGGCGATGAACACGCGCTCGATGCCGGCCGCCTGGATGGCGGCGCGCATGTCGTCGCTGAAGCCCTCCACGCCGTAGGCGCTGGTCACGTTCGTGAAGCCGTGAACCCAGAAGGTCAGCGCGTCGATGAGCGCCTCGCAGACGATGAGTTCCCGGGCGCCGGGGCCGTCGTCACGCCTGGCACCGGCCTCGATGACTCCGGCCAGGTTGAACACGCCGGCATGCGGGCCGGGCAGGTAGAGGTGCTTGGGCGTGCCAGGCCGCAGGTCATCGCGCACCTTGCGGCCGTAGACCTCCACCGCATGCCCCTCGGCATCGAGCACGGGGATGACCAGCGAGCCGTTGAAGTGCTCGTGGCCGCTCTCGCGCAGGATGCCGATGCGCTGCAGTTTGGCGCGCACGTCGGCGCCGGCCGCGCGGTTCTTGAGCGGCAGCCGCAGGCCCAGCGTGCGGTTGGCGTAGCCGAGCTTGAAGCGCTCGACCAGCTCGGGGTGCGCCAGGCCACGGGCTTCGAGGTAGGCCAGCGCCTCGGGGCTGTCCTTCAGGGTCTGGTGGTAGTAGTCGATGCACTGGTCCAGCAGCGCCTGGCCATCGGCATCGAGTGCCACCGGCGCCGGCAGCGCCCGCACCGTGGGGCGTGCGGCAGGACCAGCAGCTAAGGAGGGGTCGGCCTTGAGCAGCTCGACCGCGTGGCGGAACGACAGGCCCTTGAGCTTCATCACCCAGTCGATGGGACCGCCGCCGATGCTGCAGCCGAAGCAGTGCCACAGGTTGCGCGCCGGAGTGACGACCAGGCTGGCGGTCTCGTCGGCATGGAAGGGGCAGCGGCCCAGCAGGTCCTTGCCCGCCTTCTTCAGCTCGATGCCGGCGTCCTCGACCAGGCGCTGCACGCTGACCTCGTTCTTCAGCCGCTCCAGCTCGTCGTTGGGGATGCGCGCCATCGTCAATGTCCCTGTGCGTTGCTCGGTCTTTTGTCCAACAGGACGGAGTAAATAAATAACTCCATTTCAGGATACTCTACCGTAGAGTATTCACAAGGCAACGAGACGCTTTCACCCTCCAGGCCGGACCTAAGCTGATGCGCACCACAACCCCTTTACCCCCGGCCGTGAACGTCAAGGACGAGTCGTTCTTCAAGGACCTGGGCCAGCGCATCGCCCTGGCCCGCAAGGAACACAACATCACGCAGGTGCAACTGGCCGCCACGCTGGGCATCGCCCAGCAGACGCTGGCGCACTACGAGGGCGGGCGGCTGCGCCTGCCGGCCTCGCTGCTGCCCACGCTGTCGCAGGAGCTGCACACGCCGGTGGATGTGCTGCTGGGCCAGCCGGCCAGCGCCAAGACGCCGGCCAAGCGTGGCCCGACGCCGCGCCTGCAGCAGCGCCTGGAGCGGCTGGCGCAGTTGCCGCTGCCCCAGCAGCGCCTGGTGATGAACATGCTCGACGCCGCTCTCGGTCAGCCAGCTCGCTGACCCGCCGCACTTTCTTAGCGGCTATCGAAGCCCCGCAGCAGCGGGGCTGGCGGAGCGTTTTCTCTTTCGAGAGAGCAGGACGGGCACCGCCCGTCCCTTGGATGACTATGACTAACTATCCCCCGCTGGCCGTCCCAGGCCGGCGGCTGGCCTTCGCCGTCCTACCCTTGCCAGACGCGGCTGCACCTATCTGACCTTCGGTTGTCTCGTCCTCGCTCGACGCCTTCGGCCCCAGCTCCCAGCGCACCGCGCGCGTCACCACGGCTTCGAGCACGCAGTCGATGCGGTGCTCGCCTCGCTCCACCAGGCACACGCCCTCGATGCGCGCGCCCAGCTCGCCGTAGCGCGTGACGGTGGGCACGGTGTAGAGGCGCGCCTGCAACTGCGGCTCGTCCCCGAGTTCGAGCTGCTCGGCCCTGGCCGCCGCCAAGCCGCCCATCGCCCGCAGGAAGCCCGGCGCGTCGCCGCGCTGCTCGCCGGTCTGCACGTAGCCCTCGGCCGTGCCGCCGCGCGCCAGGCGCCACAGCTCGTGGAGCTTCGGATGCACCGGCGCCGTCTGCACGCGCCGCAGCTCGTCCCACAGGCTCAGGCAGTTGCGCACGCCGAACACCTGGAACGAGCGCATGCGCCACACCGAGCGGTGCGCGTCCACGCTCTGCTGCGTGCGCAGTTGCTTGCGCGCCTGCTTCGCGTCGAGCTTCTTGTCGCGCAGCTTGCCCGTGCCCGGCCCCAGCGGCTCGACCAGCCCCTCGTAGGTGGCCTCCGGCAGCACCGCCTTGAGGACGTATTTCAGGACATAGCCCGCGCGCGAGCCCTTGTCCTTGTCGATGACGACCACGTCGACCTGCGCGCCTTCCTTCGCGTGCGTCAGCGGCCGGCGCCGACCGTGCTGCGCGTCCTCGCGCGTGGCGACGATGGCGTCGCCCTCGGGCGTGTCGCCGCGCAGCTTGAGCTTGCCCGGGAAGTGCTTGAGGAACGCCGCGAAGACCGCGCGCTCCTGGTCGGGGTGGTACATGAGCCAGTGGTGGCGGTGCGGGCAGCCGTCCGCGTGCGGCTCGCCGGCCCACAGGCCGCTCAGGCGCACGCCGCGCTTTTCCAGGTCGCGGCGCACGTCCTGGAAGCGCTGCCCCAGCTCGCGGTTGGCCTGGGCGGGCGTCGCGCCATTCCAGCGGTGGCCCTCGCGCTTGAACTGCGGGTTCGCGTGCCATTCGCCTTCCAGCGTCGTCGTGAGCATCACGAGTTCCAGGTCGGCCTCGTCGCCCAGTTCGTCCATCGCGGCAATGAAGGCGTACAGCTTGGCGAGCTTCTGCCCCGCCGTCTTGACCACCTTCGCCAGCGGCATCTCGACGAGTTCGCCGTCGATGGTCGCGCGCAGCACCGTGTCCTTGAGCCACTGCGCCTGCTTGTCGAGCTGCAGGCGTCGGTGGCTGCGCGCTTCGTCACTGCAGTACTGCCGGCCGCCGGCACCGACCAGGCCGAGTTTGAGGTGCAGGTGTTCGCGCGCTTCGCGCACGCGCCGCACGAGGAAGCGCCGCCAGTAGCCGGCATGACGCACGCGCGCGGCCTGGGCCTTCACCGTCTGGCCTGGCACGGGCTCGCCGAAGCGCTTTTCAGCGGCGGCGACGAGCCGTGCCTCGTGCGTCGGGAAGCGCTCGTGGCGGCTCAGCTCGTACAACTCGGCCGGCACGAGCTGCGCCGCGTCGCGCAGCTCCTGGTGGGTGTGGCCCAGGTAGGGCAGCACCGGGCCGGCGTGTTCGAGCAGTTGCGCCAGCCACTCGGCCCAGCTGAGCCGGGGCGGCTCGGGGGCGTCGAACAGCGCGGCCTGCGGCACAGGCTCGGGCTGGCGGGCGATGAAGGGGATGTTGGGGGTGTGGCCCGCGTCATAGGTGGCGTGGGCGGTTTGGAGGGCCGAGGCGATGGCGCCCGGCAGGGTCTGAGGCATTTAAACGGCTCCGTGCAAGGGGGAGCCGCGTCTAGGAACGCCTCGTTATCCGTCGCGCTTTAAACGCCCAGCGGGCCTATCAGGGCTTCAGCGCGCGCAGGACTCACCAATGACCGACGGCCCCTCGCGGGGCCGTCGGGGTGGGTTCTGTAGACCCACCGAATCAAGTTGCACGGATGGCCTCGCGTTGCTGCTGAGGTGTCCTGACCCGTATAGGCACCGCCGGTTTAAACGCGCGGCGTCAGGCGCAGCGGCGTCTCGGCACAGCCTCGCCACACCAGCGGCAAGCCGATGTCGGCGGCGGCCAGCGTCACGCGCGACGCCAGCAGCGCCTGGTCGGCCGCGCTTAAGCTGCCCCAGCGTTCGCGCGCCGCCTTCGCCACCCGCGCCGCGTGGTTCAGCGTCGCGTCGAAGAGCACGACGACGCCGGCCAGCGTGTAGGGCAGCTCGGGGTGCAGGCGCCGGCCGACGTGCTCGGCCAGGCTGACGATGCGCACGAGTTCAGCCGTCGCCTTCGGAGCCGACTCGGTTTCGACGAGCCACAGCTGCGTGCCTTTGACGAGCACGGCGTCGGGCATCTTGCGCAGCCGCGTGCGCAGCTGCTGCGCGCTCACGGGCGCTTGGCCCGTGAGGACGGCGTACTCGCTCCAGGCGTCGAAGCCCTGGGCTTGCTTGTGCAGGCACCACCTGGCCGTGAGCGCGTGGTGCGCGTAGGTCGGCCCGCTCACGCTGGCCAGGTCCAGCCCGTGCCGCGCGGCCACGCCGTGCAGCTCCAGGGCTGCGGCGCCGGGGCGCGTGAGCACGTAGCTCGTGCTCCCGTGCGCGTTGCGCCGGGCCAGCAGCTCGCCGGCCTCGACCAGGCCGCGCACGCCGCGCTGGGCCATTTGCAGGCCGTAGCGTGAGCCGGGCCAGCAGGCGGCGGCCAGGTCGGCGCAGCGCAGATGGCCGTGCGCGGCGACTGCACGCAGCACCGCCAGGCGGTTCGCCGCTGCGCGCTCACGCGAGGTGGGCTGTTTGGGTTTGGGGGGCGGTGGCCGCAGCAGGCCGGCCAGGGCATCGGGGGACAGTCGCATGGGTCTACACCTCGCATCGGGATGCGACGTGTAGCGATGACGCCTCTGCCGAGGCGTCTGGAGCTGGTAGATGCTCGTGGCAGACGCCACCAGCACCCGCCAACTCCGGGCGGGCGACCGTGTGCTCTTCGGTGGCCTAGGGGCCACACGCACACTCGCTGGGCTTGGAGGCCCAGCGTCTCCCGTCGTCGCCTCTGTTCGCTGTCGCGCCCAGCGGCTCAGGAGCGCCGCTGCCTGCACGCCACACCGCCTTCGTCGGCGCGTCGCGCAGGAAGCCACCCCGGCTGTCGGGCGCCTGTGCAACGTGCCGTTGCGCTGGCTCTGCGCTGGACGCTTCGCCGCCATCCAGGGTGGCTTCCTGCGCTGCGCGCCGGCAGCGGCGGACCTCACGCCTGCGGCTGCTGTCCCGGCTCAAGTCGTGCGGCTGGGGCCGCACCGGCGCTTGGACCGCGCCTCGACCTGACCGGCTCCCCCGGCGCCCTGCAGCGACCCCACTGGGGTGGGGCGCGCTTACGGGTCAGCCCCGGCGCCTGCCGGGACTGACCGCTGTCCTGCGGCAGCGGCTCCAACCCATCCCCCCGCCCTTCTCAGAAGGAGCGAGTCGCCCTCTGCCGTCAGCGGTGCCAGCCACTTCGTCTGCAGGCACCGCCCACGGCGAGCGTCGATGGGCGCGCCAGCGCGTCAAGGCCAAGCCCTCACGGGCGGCCGATGGCCGGCCTGGACTCGGGGCTCGCCTCTCGAAGCCAGCGCGTCAGCCGCCCTCAGCCCCGCGCTTGTTCAGCAGCGCGAGTAAGTCAACGCCACCTTTCACCCAGAACTTGCTGGACGCAGGGAACAGCTCTTCGGGATATTCCGTCGCGAAGTCGATGAACCGACCAGTCCATCCATCTGGAACATAGCGCTCCATCGCGGCACCCTGGGAGTAGAACGCGCCGACCTCGCGCCTGTCGAAGTCAACGAACATCACCGGGAACAGGTCGCCCACGTCCCACCAGGAGCGTGCTGTCTGGTACCGCTTGGCAAGCTCCATCGCGAGGGCGTCCGGCGCGACCTCGTAGTCCTTCAAGCACGCCAGGAACTCTCTCGCATTCTTCTCGTCCACGACCTTGAACCCGAAGCGATATGCGTCGTTGAACTCCGGCACGGCATAGCCGTTTTGGATGAACTCGTTGCGCCACTTGTTCACGTCCATGACCCACCAGTCCCGGTCGCACCGGAACCAACGAATACGCCCTTCGTAGCGAACAGCGACCACAACGTTTTCAACGTCCATGGTGCTCATGGAGTACCACCTTTCTTGACCTTGCCCGACCCAGGTATCGCGACCTCTTCAAGCCATTTTGCCCAGATGTCTGGCAACTCGTAGGAGCGCCCGGGCGTCGTTGGGTCAACCACCTTCGGAGCCAAGCCACCCTGGTTCGCCGGGTTCTTTGTGTAAAACGCCTGCGGGATGGCCTGCTCGTCGATGAAGTCGCCCATCCACTTGGGAATGTCGAACGACGTGATGTTCGCTCCCGGCCGCTTGCTCAGGAAGTACTCCGCATGGACCGGGTCGCCCATGCTGACGTTCAACGTTGTCCGACTAATCAACGGATTGCCGTTCGCGTCGATATCAATCAGCTGGCGGCTAGCGAGCGGTGGTGTGCCTCCCTGAACTCGGAAGACCGTGACCGTCTCCCCGGCGCCATCGGCCGTGCCGGCTATGGGCGCGATATTTCCGGTACCAACAAACCTCGAAGTACTGGCCGCCTCCGTGAAGCTCAACGCGCTCCAAGCCCGCGTGGTCAATGAGTACGCACTCGTGGCCAGCGACGGCAATGCTGCCCCGAACGAGGCCATGGTCATCACGTCGTAGGCATCCACGTTCCCGCTTGACAAGTACTGCCACGCAGCCGTGCCGCCGCCGAGCGTCGCCGCCCCAGCGAAGCCCCATCCCGTGAAGAGCAGAGGCACCGTGACAGGGGCCGTAACGACAAGCCCAATGAACCGATTCTGGTCTCTGTCAATCTGCTCCAACGTGCGCGAGTCCCATCGAGTCATGGAACTCGTGCCGTCCGAATTGGCGCCCATGTAGCTCCAGCCTGCTCCCACATCGAACGACGGCGGATTCACCGTTTGGCGTGGCACGCTCGAATACGTCGTGAACTGCCCCGAGACGCGGCTGGCCTCGCGGCTCGCGGCTGCGTAGCCATCAGCCATGCTGTTGTAGGTCTTGGCGATGGCGCCGCTGCCGGCATTGGCAGCATGGCCGCGAAGCTGCCTGCTGTAGTCCAGATACCGCCCAGCCAACGCCAGCCCTTCCTGGCGACCGCTGATTCCGCCAATTTCGGCTGCGGTTTCAGAGGTAAGTCCGGATGAAGCGCCCGCGCGCGAGCCCGTCACCACCACCCGAGGCAAGTGTTCGATGACCACCGGCCCCGGCAAATTCGTGTCAATGTCGAGCGACGGCGAGTCCGGCAGTTTGCCAATGTCGATGCGCTCCATGCGCTCGACGGCTGGCGTGGTGTCTTGCAGCGTAAGCCCCGGGTCGCTGAACCGCACAGCGCTCTGCCCGCCGTTCTCACCAAGGCGTCCGCTCAGCGCGTACGGGCTCGGCTGCGACTGGCTCGCGATGCTCTCCCCAATTGCGTTGCCAAACG
>JAEKLF010000079.1 GCA_019509985.1 Burkholderiales bacterium
GGGCAACGACTACTTCAACGTCGGCAACGGCAGCAACACCATCCTGCTCGGCCTGGGCGACGGCCAGGACGTGGTCGTCAACACGAACTACGACACCAGCAAGACCAACACGCTGGTCTTCAAGGCCGGCGTGGCGCCGGGCGACGTCAAGCTCAAGCGCGTGTTCGACCAGAGCGCACACAGCAACATCGGGCTGGAGATCGCCTACGGCAACGGCGGCGACAAGCTGACCGTCAACTACTTCTTCGAGAACGACGACCCCAACCGCGGCTACAACCCGCTGCAGAAGATCCAGTTCAACGACGGCACCGTCTGGACCGTTGCCGACATCGTCGCGCGCGTGGCCACCGGCACTGACGGCAACGACAGCATCCTGGCCAGCGGCTGGTCCGAGACCATCAACGCCGGCGCCGGCAACGACACGGTGCTCGCGGGTGCGGGCAACGACCTCATCAACGGCGGCGACGGCGACGACAGCCTGACCGGCGCCGACGGCGACGACACCTTCGACGGCGGCAGCGGCAACGACACCCTCAACCCCGGCACGGGCAACAACACTTACCTGTTCGGCCGCGGCGACGGCCAGGACACGCTGCTGGAGAGCGCCTACAGCACCAGCAAGACCAACACGCTGCAGTTCAAGGCCGGCGTCACGCCCGCCGACGTCATCGTCCGCCGCGTCTTCGACTACCGCACGGCCCAGTACACGGCCATCAGCATCGGCCTTGCGAACAGCGACGACAAGCTGACCGTCTCCTATTTCTACTACGGCAACGACCCGCACAACGGCTACAACCCGCTGCAGCAGGTCAAGTTCGCCGACGGCACGACCTGGGACCTGAACGCCCTCGTCGCCGAGGTCGACAAGGCCGTCGGCATGGACCTCACGGTCAAGAACGTGGTCGTCGCACCGGTCGCGGGCGCCAGCCAGTTCCTGTCGGGCGGCCAGGTTACCGTGACCTGGACCACCACCAATCAGGGCGCCACGCCCACCATCGGCGACTTCGCCGACCGCGTCACGCTGCGCTCCGCCAGCGGCGACGTGCTGGCCGAGCTCCTCGTGCCCTACGTCGAGGCCACCTCGGGCGCACTCGCGGCCGGTGCCAGCATCACGCGCACGGCCACGCTCAAGCTGCCCGACGGCCCGACCGGCGCGGGCAGCCTGCTCGCCGTCGTCGAGAGCGACTTCGGCAACACGCAGAAGGAAGGCGGCAGCGGCGAGACCAACAACCGCGGCCAGATCGGCTTCACGAGCACGCTGGCCGAGTACGTCAACTACGTCAACCTCGTCGCCAGCAACCTCAGCATCACGCCGACCGGCGACTGGCAGAACGGCGATGCCGTCACCGTCGGCTGGACGACAACCAACGCCGGCACCATCCCGCCCGGCCGCAACTGGACCGAGCGCGTCGAGGTGCTGAACCAGACGACGGGCGTCGTCATCGCCAGCGTCACGCGCACCGGCACGCCGGGCGAAGCGGCACCGGGCGCCAGCGTCGACCGCACGGCCACGTTCAACTGGCCCGGCGGCGCCAACGCGGCCGGTGCGATCCGCCTGCGTGTCACCGTCGACGCCGGCAACGAGATCGCCGAGTTCAACAGCACCGGTTCGCTGGAGAACGACAACCAGCTCGAGCGCAACGTCAACGTCGGCAGCGACCTGATCGCGCGCAACCTCAGCCTGGACTCCGCCACGCCCACCTCGGGTGACGTGCTGACGCTGCGCTGGGAGGACCTCAACCAGGGCCACGTCGCCACCAACCTGCCCTACCAGGACCGCATCGTCATCCGCCAGCGCAATGCCGACGGCAGCGCCGGCGCCGTGCTCGTCGACACCTTGGTCAGCTTCGCCGGCGCCGCCGCGCTGCCGCTGGCCGCCGGCGAGAGCCGCCAGCGCAGCTATGGCTTCGCGTTGCCCGAGGGCACGAAGGGCTCCGGCACCTTCGACGTGACCGTCAGCGTCGACCGCAGCAGCACCGGCCCCGGCATCCTGTTCGAGGCCAATGCCGACGGCACGGCCGAGAGCAACAACGACGCGGCCTGGAGCTTCACGGCGGCGCTGCGCACCTACGCCGACCTCGCCGTCACGGCGCTGGACGTGCCCGCCAGCGCCAGCTCCGGCAGCGACATCAGCGTCGGCTGGACCGTCAAGAACCACGGCGGCGCGGCCGCCACCGCCGCTACCGGCTGGGTCGACCGCATCGTGCTGAGCCGCGACGACATCGTCGGCAACGGCGACGACGTCGTCCTCGCCGAGATCCCGCGCAGCACCGGCCTCGCCGCCGGCGCCGAATACAGCCAGACCGCCACCGTGCGCATCCCGACGCGCATCGACGGCAGCTATCGCATCGCCGTCATCAGCGACGCGACGCTCAAGGTCAACGAACCCGACACGCGGGCCGACAACGCCAAGGTCTCGGCCGCCATCGCCGTCAGCCAGACCTACGCCGACCTGGCGCCTTCGCTGACCCTGGTGCCGGCGGAAGTTTTCGCGGGCCGCAGCGCGCGCGTGGAGTGGTCCGTCCGCAATTCGGGCACCGTCGCCACCGACGTGAACCGCTGGGTCGACCAGGTCTACCTGAGCACCACGCCCAGCCTGACGGTCCAGTCCACGCTGCTCGGCTCGGTCACCCGCGTCGGCACGCTGGCCGTGGGCGACAGCTACTCGGCGGGCCTGGACTTCACGGTACCGCGCGACGCGGCCGGCGCCAAGTACTTCATCGTCAAGACCGACGCCTTCACGGCCGTCTACGAACTCGGGCACACCGACAACAACGTCGTCGTCGCCACCGATGCGACCACCGTCAAGGCCGAGCCCAAACCGAATCTGCAGATCGAAGGCGTCAGTGCGCCCGCGAACTGGCGCGTCGGCCAGACCGTGGCGCTCAGCTACACGGTGCGCAACAGCGGCAACGACGCCATCAGCGGCTTCTTCGGTGAAGAGGTCCGTCTCGTCGACACGCTGGGCCTGGCGCCCACGCAGGTGCTCACGACCACCTGGGCCTTCCAGACCCTGGCCGCCGGTGCCACGCTGGTGCAGAACCTCAACCTCGCCGTGCCGGCCATCCCGCCGGGCAACTGGCGCCTGGAGATCGCGGCCGACAAGGGCAACTACGTCGCCGAATCCAACGAGACCGACAACGTCGCGACGAGTGCGGTCGCCATCGTCGCCCCCGACCTCGTCGTCGGCAACCTCGCGACCAACGGCCTGCTGCAAGGCGGTGAGGCCATCACTCTGAACTGGAAGACCCGCAATGCTGGCAGCGCGCCGGCCGCGAACATCCGCGACAAGGTCTACCTGTCCAAGGACGGCACCGTCGACGGCGGCGACACGCTGCTCGGCGAGCGCCTCATCGACAGCCTCACCGCGGGCGCGTCCAGCGACGGCAGCTTGAGCTTCACGCTGCCGGTCGATCTGTCCGGCGCCTGGCGTCTCATCGTCGTCACCGACACGGGCAACGCCAACAACGAGGCCACCAACGAGAACAACAACCAGGACTCGCTGGCCATCAATGTCGCGCTGGACGCCTATGCCGACCTCGCCGTCGTCAGCGTCAGCGCGCCCACGCAAGTCATCGACGACCCGGCCAGCATCACCGTGGAGTGGACCGTCACCAACCAGGGCGTCGGCGCCGGCCGCTCGACGGGCTGGACGGACCGCATCGTCTACAGCGCCAACGACGTGTTCGGCGATGGCGACGACATCGTGCTGGGCGACGTCGTCCACAACGGCGCGCTGGCCGCGGGCGCCAGCTACAACGGCCATCTCGACTACAGCTTCGGCCCGGCCTTCAGCCGCCACGGCACGATCTTCGTCAAGTCGGATTCGACCGGCGCCGTCTGGGAGAACGGCAGCGAGACCAACAACGTCAAGAGCGCCGGCCACACGACCGACGTGATGCCGATTCCCTACGCCGACATGCGCGTCGAGTCGGTCAGCACACCCAGTACCGCCTACAGCGGCCGCGACCTGACCGTGCAGTGGACCGTCGCCAACCGCGGCATTGGCATCACCAACACGACGAGCTGGAACGACAGCGTCTGGCTCAGCAAGAACGCCGACGGCAGCGGCCAGCGCTTCGACCTCGGCAGCGCCGGCCACCTGGGCCAGATGGCCGTGGGCGACAGCTACAACCGCAGCATCAACGTGCGCCTGCCCGACGGCATCTCGGGCGACTGGTTCCTCAACGTGGCCACCAGCGGCCCCTACGAGTTCATCTACGGCGACAACAACGTCGGCCACTCGCTGGCCGTGCCCGTCACGTTGAGCGATTCGCCCGACCTCATCGTCGAGAGCCTGAACGCGCCCGACACGGCGCAGGAAGGCGCCCTCGTCAACATCGACTGGACCGTCCTCAACCAAGGCCTGGCCCGAGCGGCCGGCCAGTGGCAGGACACCGTGCTGCTGCTCGCGCCCAACGGCTCCACCGTCGTGCTGGGCAACTACGTCTACGACCGCGGCCTGGACGCCGGCCAGCGCTACTCGCGCACCGAGCAGGTCCGCCTGCCGAGCAAGATCGAGGGCGGCTACCGCCTGCGCATCGTCACCAACAGCCTGCTCGGCGGCGGCGGCAGCCCGCAGGTCTACGAGTACGGCAGCGCGCGCGACAACAACACGACGACCGACACCGACGCCATCGCGGTCAAGCTCAACGACCGCCCCGACCTGCGCGTCACCGACATCCAGGCGCCCGACAACGTCACCGCCGGCACCAGCACGGGCCTGAAGTTCACCGTCGGCAACTTCGGCCCCGAGGCCACTTCCGGCCAATGGCAGGACTACGTCTACCTGTCGCTGGACGGCATCGTCAGCGGTGACGACCTGCTGCTGGCCCGCGTTGACAGCGGCTCCGCCCTCAGCCCCGGCGGCGACCCGTACACGACCACTGTCAACGGCATCGACATCCCCATCCGCTACCGCGGTGACGCCTACCTGATCGTCGTCGCCGACGGCGGCAACCGCATCGACGAGTACCCGAGCGAAGGCAACAACGCCCGCGCCCAGCGCTTCCACATCAACCCCATCCCGTTTGCCGACCTGGTGACGAGCAACGTCGTCGCCCCCGACCAGGCCGTGCATGGCGCAACGCTGCAGGTCGACTACAAGGTCACCAACAAGGGCTCGGCCGTCACGCGCGGCGACGCCGCGACGACCAACAGCTGGACCGACACCGTCTGGCTCACCGTCGACAAGACCCGGCCCAACCCCAGCAAGGGCGACATCAGGATCGGCCAGGTCACGCACACCGGCAACCTCGCCATCGGCGAGGACTACCTCGGCTCGCTGAGCGTGCAGATCCCCGACGGCGTGAAGAGCGGCAACTACTTCATCACCGTCTGGAGCGACACCTACGACGCCATCCTGGAGGACACCCTCTCCAGCAACATCAACCCGGACGATCCGACCCAGATCGACAACAACAACTACAAGGCCCGGCCGATCGCGGTGCTGGGCATCACGCCGCCCGACCTCGTCGTCACCAGCGTGACCGCACCGCCGAGCGCCGTTGCCACCGGCAGCTACAGCTTCAGCTACACGGTCAAGAACCGCGGCGACGCCTTCGACGGCGCCTGGACCGACAAGGTCTGGCTGATGGACAACCCGGACCCGACGCAGGCCAAGGTCTACTGGCTGCTGGGCGAGTTCAAGCAGCAGCGCGGCCTGGGCAATGGCGAGACCTACAGCGTCAGCCAGACCGTCAACCTCGGCCCCTCGGTCAGCGGCGGCTACCTCGTCGTGCAGACCGATGCCGGCTACAGCTACCTCGGCCGCAACGACGTGGCCGAAGTGGCCGAAGACAACAACGTCAACCGCTCGGTGTCCAACGTGACCAACGCGCCGGCCGACCTGCGCGTCACCAACGTCACGACGCTGCCCACAAACTACTCCGGCGAGGACACCACCGTCACCTGGACGGTGCAGAACTTCGGCGCCGCCGTCTGGAGCGGCACCAAGGGCTGGCTGGACAACATCTGGGTCAGCCCCGACCCGACCTTCATCCCGTCGCGCGCCACGCAGATCGGCTCGGTCGTGCATAGCAACACGACGACGCTGGCCAGCGGCGAGAGCTACACGGCGAGTGCCGTCGTCAAGCTGCCGCCGGGCACGGACGGCCGTTATTACATCTACGTGATGACGGACGCCAAGCACTACGCCGATTCGCTGGCGCCGGACTTCGCACATGGCGAGAGTGCCGACCCGCGCAACCAGTCGCAGGACGAGATCGTCGCGCCGTCCACGCCCTACAGCGACTACAACGCCTACACCCGCGACACCTACTACACGACCTCGGTTTTCGAAGGTGCCGCGCGCAACAACAACCTCGGCCAGGGCGCGCTGGACATCATCTACCGCGAGCCCGACCTGCAGATCGACTCGATCACGGTCGACAACCCCAACCCGAGTTCCGGCGACACCATCACGGCGACCTGGACGGTCACCAACCGCGGCACGCGCGACACCCGCGTGCCGGGCTGGATGGACGGCGTCTACCTGTCGCGCGACGCGACGCTGGACCCGAGCGACTACCCGCTCGTGGACCGCGGCAGCGAGATAGAGACGCTGCTGCGCGCCCGCCAGGTCTACCTGACCGACGCTCAGGGCAAACCGCGCTTCCTCAAGCCCGGCGAGAGCTACACGCAGACGGCCACCTTCGCGATCCCGACGTCCATCAGCGGCGCCTTCAAGCTCATCGTCAAGGCCGACACCGGCGTCTTCAAGGATTTCTACGCGTCGGTGCCCAGCACCGTGCGCACGGGCCTGCCCGTCATCGCCGAGAGCGGCGCCAACGGCGTGCTGGAGTTCAAGGACGAGGCCAACAACACGGCGCAGATCGCGCTGCCGATCTCGCTGGCCACGCCGCCCGATCTGCAAGTCACGACCGTCACCGCGCCCGACGCCGTCTACGCCGGCCAGGACTTCAAGGTCGACTACAAGGTCGACAACCTCGGTGGCAAGACGCCGGCGGACCAGGGCAACTGGTACGACATGGTCTACCTGTCCAAGGACCGCTTCCTGGACCTGAACAAGGACCGCTACCTCGGCTACGTGCAGCACAGCGGTGGCCTCGTGGCCGGTGGCAGCTACACCGGCAGCCTGACCTACACGGCGCCGCGCGACCTGGAAGGCGCCTACTACGTCTTCGTCGTCACCGACCCGGCCCGCATCTGGGGCAGCGGCGAGACCGGCCAGGTGCTGGAGTTCGGCAAGGACGACAACAACAACGCCGCCGCCGTGCAGCCGATGCTGATCAACACGCCGCCGCCGGCCGACCTGGTGGTCACCAACGTCGTCGTGCCGCCCAGCGCCAAGGTGGGCGACGAGGTCGAGATCACGTTCACGATCTCCAACTCGTCCATCAATCCGGCCTATGGCCGCTGGACGGATGCCCTCTACCTGTCCGCCGACAACGCCTGGGACCTGAACGACGTCCAGCTCGGCAAGGTCGCCCACGTCGGCGATCTCGGCGCCAATGGCACGTACACGGCAACGCTGAAGGCCAAGCTGCCCGCGCTCAAGGACGGCAGCTGGCGCGTCATCGTGCGCCCCGACCTCTACAACGAGGTCTTCGAAGGCAAGATCACCTACACCGACACCGGCCTGAACCTGCCGCCGGGCGAAGCCAACAACCGCACGGCTTCGGGCGCGGCCATCCATGTCGACGTGCCGACGCTGACCGTCGGCCAGGCGCTGTCGACGACGCTGTCCACCGACCAGACCCTGGTCTACAAGGTCAGCGTCGCCGCCGGCGAGACGCTGCGCGTGCTGCTCGACTCCACGGCCGCCACCGGCGCCAACGAGGTCTATGTGCGCTGGAACGACGTGCCCACCGGCAGCGCCTTCGACGTCGCCTACAGCAATCCGGTCTCGCCGGACCAGACCCTGCTGGTGCCCACGACCAAGGCCGGCGACTACTACATCCTCGTGCGCTCGCGTGCCGGTGCGAGCAACACGCCCGTCACGCTGCGCGCCGACCTGCTGCCGCTGTCCATCACCAAGGTCACGCCGGATCAAGGCGGCGTCGGCGACGACGACCACCGCTGGGTCACGATGGACATCGAGGGTGCCCGCTTCGCGGCGGGCGCGCTGGTCAAGCTGTCACGCCCGGGTGAGTTCGAGATCGAACCCGAGCGCTGGCAGGTGCTGGACGCGACCCACATCCGCGCCGTCTTCGACCTGCGCCATGTGCCCATGGGCTTGTTCGACATCATCGTCACCAACCCCGACGGTTCGCGCGTCGTCGAGCCCTATCGCTACCTCGTCGAACGCATGATCGAGGTCGACGCCGCCATCGGCGTCGGCGGCGCGCGCAACATCGAGCCGGGCGATTCAGCCACCTACAGCGTCAGCCTGCAAAGCCTCACCAACGTCGACACGCCCTACGTGCGCTTCGACATCGGCGCCTCCGACATGGGCAACAGCAAGGACGTGCTGGAAGGCCTCAACCTGCCCTACGTCGTGTTCGGCAGCAACGTCGGCGGCCAGCCCGACGGGGCGATCGCCGCCGGCGACGGCAACAACCAGGCCTACGGCACCACGCCCACCACCGGCGTGCGCGCCGACGTGCCCTGGGCCGCGCTGGACGGCGCGGACAACACCAACGGCTGGAACCTCGCGCCCGGTTATGCCTTCGACCTGGCCGCCAACGGCTTCGCCGGTGCCACCTTCAAGGTCCAGACCTACCCGGGCCTGGCCGAGTGGATCAACTACGACTTCGATGGCCTGCGCGACAAGCTCTACGCCATCCGCCCGGACTGGAAGGCCAGCGGCATCCTCGACGAAGGCGTCACCGGCCTGGACAAGATTTCCGCGGGACTGACCGCCAAGTTCTTGTCCAAGGACCCCGAGGTCCACATCACCAAGGAAGAGGCACTCGCGATGCCCTTCCGCTTCGACACGCTGGCCAGCGTGACGACGCTGACCCGCGACGAGTTCATCGCTGAGCAGACGGCGCACGCCAAGGCGCTGCGCACGGCCATCCTGGCCGACACGACGGCGCCGAGCACGCTGGCCGTGCTGGCCGCCGACGAGGCGCAATGGGTCAAGGGCTGGCTGGGCGCGCTCGAAGCCGCCGGCCTGCTGCGCAGCGAAGGCACGGCGCCGTCGATCCGCAGCGACGAGCTGGTGCTGAGCCTCAATGCGACGCTGGCCACCGGCATCCTGCTGGCCAAGGGCGGTGACAACTACCGCACCCAGGCCGA
Organism: Burkholderiales bacterium; assembly: GCA_019509985.1. Lineage (GTDB taxonomy): Bacteria > Pseudomonadota > Gammaproteobacteria > Burkholderiales > Burkholderiaceae_C > Pelomonas. Next base: position 9,202 of record JAEKLF010000079.1, read on the forward strand.
CCTGCTCGGCTTCTTCGCCAAGGTGCAGCAGTGGTACGGCGACACGGCCAAGTACGCCGGCGACCGGAACGCGGCGCATGCGCCCGTGGACTACGTGGAAGTGCGCACGACGGAGGATGGCGGCGAGGTCGAGATCCCCGTGCCCGTCGCGCCCAACCCGGCCGACTACGACCAGCACGCGTCGCAATCCACGCACTTCATCAGCTTCGACGTCTTCGCCGGCAACCGTGCCGAGCTCGAATACCTGCGCCACATCGGCGTGCTGGACGCCGACTTCCGCCCGGTCGGCCCGCAGGCCCTGAACCTCACCAACTACCTGCAGCAGGCCGCGCAGGCGCAGGCCAACGCCGGCGCCACCATCAGCGTGCGCGGCCCGCAGGCCTTGCCTGCGGCCAATGGTTCGACCTACGTCCCGACCGACTACGCGCTGCCCTACACGCTGACGTTCAACAACCCGACGAACGCCCCCGTGGGAGAAATCCGTCTGGTGACCTCGCTGGACAGCGACCTCGACCCGCGCAGCCTGCGCCTGGGTGACCTGAAGATCGGCGACATCAACATCCACGTGCCCACCGGCCAGGCCGTCTTCCAGGGCGACTTCGACTTCAGTGGCTCCAAGGGTTATGTGCTGCGCGTCAGCGCCGGCATCGACGCCGAGACGCGCGTCGCGACCTGGCTGATCCAAGCCATCGACCCCGACACCGGCGAAGTGCTGCACGACCCGGCCCGCGGCCTGCTGCCGCCCGACGCCAACGGCAAGGCCACCGGCGGCTTCGTCTCGTACACCGTCAGCGCCAGCGACACCGCGCAGACCGGCGCCAACATCAGTGCCTCGGCGCGCGTCTTCTTCGACGCCACGCCGCCCATCGTCAGCGCCTCCATCAGCCACACGCTGGACGCCGACGCGCCGGTGACCACGCTGACCGTCACCAGCAACGGCAACAACGCCGCCGGCCAGCCGACGTTCAAGCTGAACTGGAAGGCCGTGGACGAGGCCTCCGGCGTCAAGCACGTGACCGTCTACGTCGCCGAGGACGGCGGCGATTTCAAGATCTGGCAGAAGCAGGTTGCCGGTGCCGAGAGCACGGCCATCTTCACCGGCCAGGCCGGCAAGCACTACGAGTTCCTCGCCGTCGCCACCGACAACGCCGGCAACCGCGAAGCCGCCAGCGTTTCCAACGCCGTGCTGCCCGACGACGGCAGCCGCAGCCAAGCCCAGCAGGGCCTGGGCGTCACCGACACACTGAACCAGACCGGCGAGCTGCCGGCCGCCACGCCCGACCGCAGCTACACGGCCAGCGACCTGTTCACGCAGGCCGCGCAGAAGCTGCCCGGCTTCGTCATCACGCCGGCCCTCGGCGGCCTCGGCGCCGACTTGCAATCCGTGCTCGCACCGTTGCAACTGCGCGGCTTTGCCAGCGGCTTCAATGCCAGTGAAGGCGACATCGGCGCGCTCGCCATGGTCGAGCTGGCCGACGGTTCGGTTCTGGCCAGCGCTGGCGCCTCGCGCAACGAAGTCTTCCGCTTCGGCAAGGACGGCGGCCGCTCCGTGCAGCCCCTGTTCACGACCACCACCGCCATCCTCGACATGGCGCTGGACGCCGTCGGCAACCTGTGGGTCATGACCGGCTCGCAGCTGCTGATGATCGACAGCGGCAGCGGCGCCGTCATCCACGAGGTGCAGGCCCCCGGCGGCGACCCGCTGACCCACGCGCTGACCATCCAGCCCGGCACCGGCCTGATCTATGTGTCCAGCGGCAACGGCGTCGAGATCTTCGACCCCAAGGCCGATGCCGCCCACGCCTGGACCCACTTCAGCAACACCCGCGTCGGCGACCTCGCCTTCGGCCCGGACGGCCGCCTGTGGGCCGTGCGCTGGACCGGCAGCGACGTCAACAGCGCGCTGCCCGAAGCAACGACCGACATCATCAGTTTCCCGATGAGCGGCGCCACCAAGGGCCGTGCCGAGCTGGAGTACCGCTTGAGCGGGTTGGTCGACAGCATTGCCTTCGGCCAGACCGGCACCGGCCTCGCGGGCCTGCTGCTAGCCAGCAGTAATACGGCGCAGCATCCGGTTGCAGCCGACGGCAGCACGGCCGTGGCTCACACGGGCACGGTCTGGGCCATCGAGCTCAAGAGCCGTCGCAGCCTCAAGCTCGCCGAGGGCGGCACGCGTGGCGAGAGCATCGTCGCGACCGCCGATGGCCGCGTGCTCGTCGCCGAGACGAATCGCATCGACGAACTCGCGCCCATCAAGGCGCCCAAGGTCATCTCCGCCAGCGTCGCCGACGGCGCCCTCGTGCCGCTGCCGCTGACCCAGCTCGCGATCAGCTTCGACCAGGCCATGTGGACGGGCGCCGATGGCGCCGACACGACGAGCGCCTCGTCCGTGCTGAACCCGAAGAACTACAGCCTCATCGCCACCGGCGCGAACAGCAACCTGATCCTGACGCCCGACAGCGTGCGCTGGGATGCGGCGAGCAAGAGCGTCATCCTGACGCTGCCCAACCTGCCGGCCGGCGGCTGGCGCGTCGAGATCGTCAACACGGTGCGCAGCGCCAGCCAGGTCACGCTGGGCGAGTCCTGGGGGCTGGTGTTCACGGCCGTCACCGACATCTCCAACCTGGTCAGGCTCGAGTTCACCGACACCCGTGCCGACCGCCTGACCGGCGCCGTCAGCTACGACGTGTCCCTGACCAACATCGGCGTGGACGACCTCAAGGGTCCGCTGATGCTGCTGCTCGACCCGGGCCGCTACTTCGGCGATGACATCCTGGGCGCAGCGCAGGGCGATGGTTCTCAGGCCGACCTGTGGGTGCTGGACCTCACGGCGGCACTGCAGGGTCACCCGCTCAAGACCGGCGAGACGCTGGCGAACCGGACCGTCACCGTACGGCCGGCCTCCAGTTTCGGCACGACGCCGGGCTCGGGTCAGCTCGTCAAGTTCAACCTGGGCCACGGCATCTACGCCGTGCCCTACGACAACACGCCGCCGGTGCTGGGCCAGCTCAACACCGATGGCAGCCTGGACCTCACCACCGTCGCCCTGCCTGCGGCCACCGCCGGCACGGCCTGGACCGCCAACCTTGGCGCCCAGGACAGCGACGGCCGCCTCTTCTACTGGGAGCTGGTCAGCGCGCCCGCGGGCATGACGATCACGCAGGACCCGCTGGTGGAAAGCAGCGCCAGCGGCTACGGCAACCACGCCACGCTGCACTGGCTTCCTTCCGCCACCGACCGCACGGACAACCAGATCCTGATGCGCGTCATCGACAGCCGCGGCGGCGTCGCGCTGCGCCGCTTCACGCTCGACGTGGCCGGCGCGAACCACGTGCCGGTCATCGACGCGGTCGAGGACCTGACGCTGGAGGAGGGCGACAGCCTGCAGCTCCCGCTGCTGGCCAGTGACGAAGACGGCGACACCGTCACCGTGCTGGTGCGCAACCTGCCTGCCGGCGCCTTCTTCGACGCCGCCACCGGCATCTTGAGCTGGACGCCCGGCTATGACCAGGCCGGCGTCTACAAGGACATCACGGTGGTGGCCAGCGACGGTAAGCACGAGGTGCAACGCCGCTTCAACCTGACCGTCAACCAGGGTTATCCGGCGCCCATCTTCCCGACGCTGGACACGCAAGTGCTGCGTGAGGGCGACCGTTTCGGCCTGCAACTGCCGGGTGCCGTGCCGGGCGGCCTGGTCCAGGCCGACGGCAGCACCGTCACACTGACGTGGAGCACCGACTGGTTGCCCGGCGGTGCCACGCTGGATGCCGACAGCGGCTGGTTCGCCTGGACGCCGGGTTATGCCCAGGCTGGCCTGCTGACGCTGCCCGTCACGTTGATCGCCACCTTCACCGCCGCCGACGGCAGCACCTCGGCCACCGCCGTCAAGCGCGAGATCAAGTTCGACGTCAAGAACGCCAACGGCGCGCCGGTCTTTGACCCGGTGCAGACCTGGGGTCTGCTGGAAGGCCAGCCGCTGCGCATCAGCGTGTTCGCCTTCGACCCGGACAACCCCGGCTTCGAGCCCAAGGTCCGCCTGACACCGGACGGCGTGGCCAGCGGCCCGGACGGCACGGCCGCCACCGTCAGCTACACCGTCACCGGCCTGCCCCCGGGTGCCAGCTTCGACGCCGACACGCTGGAACTCATCTGGACGCCCGGCTACACCCAGGCAGGCACCTATTACGTGACCGTCAAGGCCACCGATGACGGCAATGGCACCGGCACGCCGCTGACCAGCCAAATCACGCTGCCCATCGTCGTCAGCAACGCCAACCGTGCGCCCGAGCTCAAGGACCTGACCAACGCCTTCGTCGATCGCGGCGCGGTGCTGGACATCCCCGTCGAGGCCAACGACGCCGACGGCAACCCGCTGACGCTGACCGTCCAGGGCCTGCCCTCGTTCGCGACCTACACCCAGACGCTGAACAGCGCCGGCAAGCTGACCGGCGTCATCCGTTTCGCGCCCGGCGCCAACCAGCGCGGCGACTATGTCATCACCGTCGTTGCCCAGGACAACGGCGACGGTGACGTGAACCAGGTGCTGGCCGCATCCAAGCGCTTCGTCGTCACGGTGAAGAGCCCGAGCGAGGCACCCGTCATCACGCTGCCGAGCCAGGTCGTTGCCGTCGCCGGCACCGAACTGCGCGTGCCCATCCTCGTCTCCGACCTGGACCAGGACGCACTGAGCTACGCCGCCACCAACCTGCCTGCCGGCGCGCGCATCGAGAGCGATCCACGCTACGGTCACGCCACGCTGGTGTGGACGCCGGCTGCCGGCCTGACCGGCAACTTCGACATCAGCCTGGCCGTCACCGACTCCGGCCTGCCGCCGGCCGATTCGGGCTATGTCATCGACCCGCAGCATCCGCCGGTGCCCAACACCTCGGTGCACGACCTGCGCATCGTCGTGCGCGCCAGCAATGCCACCCCCACGCTGTTTGCCATCGCCGCGACCGGCGGCGCCGTGCAGGGCGATCCGCTCGCTGGCACGCGCACCGTCGTCAAGGTCGACGAGGGCTCGCCGCTGGCCATCGATCTGTCCGGTCTGGACGGTGACCTCGACCCGCTGGACTGGTCCGTGGCGGGCCTGCCCACCGGCATGCAGCTCACGCCCAGCGCCGGCAGCGGCGGCCAGACCCGCCTGCAACTGCGCTGGACGCCCGGCCTGTTCGCCGCGCAAAGCGACAACCAGAACGGCGCCGCGCCCGGCCATTACCTGCTCACGCTGACCGCCAGCGACGGCAGTGCCAGCTTCACGCGTGAGCTGGAGATCGTCGTCGCCAACGTCAACCAGGCGCCGGTGCTGCTGCCCATGCCGCTGCAGCTGGTGCCCGAAGGCCAGACGCTGTCGTTCACGATGCGCACGACCGATGGCGACAACGACGCGACCCAGCTGGCGCTGATCTACGACGCCAACACGCCAGCCGGCGTGAGCTTCGACGCGTCCACCGGCTACTTCGAATGGACGCCCGGTGCCGACGTGGTCAACAACGCCACGGCCGACACGCGCGCCTTCACCTTCAACTTCAGCGCCAGCGACGGCAAGGCCACGGTCACCCGCACGGTGCAGGTGCGCGTCTTCGACGTGAACCAGGCCCCCGACATCAGCACCGCCAGCCACGCGCTGCTGGTGGGCCAGAGCTTCAGCCTGCCCGTCGTCAAGGGTGCCACGGCGCCGGTCGGCGCAATCCGCGTCTTCGATGCCGACGGTACGGCCCAGACCGCGGCCCTGGGTGTGTCCTTCAACGGCCTGCCCGAGGGCGCCAGCTATGACGCGGCCAACGGCCGCCTGAACTGGACCCCTGGCCCCGGCCAAGTCGGCGACTTCACCGTGCTCGCCACGGTGAGTGACGGCAGGAACTCGACCACCAGCAGCTTCGTGCTGCGCGTCGTCGCCTCGCCCGATGCCAACGCCCCCAAACTGCTCGTCAACCTGACGCCCAGCACGCCTGTACTGCCCGGTCAGGTCGTGCTCGCCACCGTGCGCGCCGATGCCTTCAGCCCTATCGCCAGCATCAGCGTGCAGGCGCGCGGCGCCGGCATCGGTCAGGCGGACTGGGTGCCCGTGACGCTGGACGGCCTTGGCCGCGTGCGCATCACGCCCAGCCAGCCCGGCCTCATCGAGCTGCGCGTGACCGCGGTGGACGCCGACGGCTTCTCGTCGACGACCACCCAGACCGTGCGCGTGCGTGACCCGCTGGACACCGCGGCGCCCTTGCTGGCGTTCAGCGGCGCCCTCGCCACCGGTAGTCTTGCCCCCACCGTCATCGGTGCCACGACGCCGCTGACAGCCCGCATCGCCGATCTGCAGCTGATGGGCTATGTGCTCGAAGCCGCGCCCTCCAATGGCGACAAGGTGGACGAGTCCGCCTGGCGCACGCTGCAGTCGGCCGACCTCAGCGCCGCCAACGTCAATGCCGACCTCACACTGGCGACGCTGGACCCGACGCACTGGGCCAACGGCGTCTACATGCTGCGCCTGCGCGGCTGGGACCTGACGGGCCGCACCACGGAGGTCACGACTCGCATCCTGGTCGACTCGACGAACAAACAGCTCGTGCAGGCCCAGGCGACGGACGCCGTCTTCCACCTCGGCGACCACGACCTCGCGCTGACGCGCAGCCTGGACGTCAACGGCACTGGCGACTTCGGCAACTGGACGCTGCCCCTGCTCGACACCCGCCTCAGCCACGACCAGGCTGGCAGCGACGCCCTCGGCAGCGCGGCCTCCTGGGTGCTGGGTGCACGCGTCTGGCTGCAGTTGCCCGCCAGCTTGTCCACCCCCAACGCGGCCACGCAATACCTGAGCTTCACCCTCGGCACGACGAGCACGCCGCTGTCCAGCGACCCGACCTCGCCGCTGGTGCTGCGCCCCGCCTTCAGCGGCGGCGTCGCTGGCTGGACGTTGCAGGCCGTGGACGAGGACCCGACCCTGCCCGTCGCGCTGATGACCCAGGGCCAGCGCCTCGTCAACCGCATGACGGGCCTGCCCTGGCAGCCTACGGCCTACCAGCTCACCGGCCCGGATGGCACCAGCTACCGGCTGGACGCGCGCGGCCAGGTGCAGAGCGTGCGCTTCGCCGACGGCCAGCAATGGCTGGTGTCCGACGCGGGCGTGGCCCTGGTCGGCAGCAGCGACGCTGGCGCGCGCATCACCTTCGAGCGCGACAACCAAGGCCGCATCGAACGCGTCGTCGGCCGCCAGACCGCGACTGCGGACGCGGCCATCGTCTACCGCTACGACAGCAGCGGCCGCCTGACGCTGGCGCGCAGCCTGTACGGCGACGGCAATCTCAACCTCAACATCGGCTATCACGCCGACGGCTCGGTCATCACCGAGGCCATCACCGCCCAGTTCGGCACCGCCGCTGGCTGGCTGGCCAGCGTGGCCACGCCGGGCAACACCTGGACCGGCAGCCTGACGGCCGGCACGCCGGCGCGCTTCAGCTTTGTCGTGCGCGACAGCGAGCTCGCCAGCACCATCAAGACGCCGGGCGCCGCCGGCGCCGCGATCTACGCAGTCGAGACCACGGCCGGCACGACCCTCGCCGTCGAAGGCGCCACCGTGCTCGGCCAGGCCAGCGCGGGCGGCAAGACCGTCACGCTGATCCGCATCACCGAAGCCGGCCTCAAGCTGCTGACCGTCAGCGGTACGGGCGCGACCAGCGTGAAGGTCACGCTGGCGGGCGACCTCGACCGCGACGGCCGCGTGGACGGTGCCGACAGCACTGCCTTCGCCGCAAGCGGCGCCGACCTCAATGGCGACGGCTCCGTCAACGACAGCGACCGCCAGGTCCTCTACGCCAACTACGGCTGGCGCGCCAACACCGCGCCCGTCAGCGTCGTCGGCAACACGCCGGTGCTGGCCCACACCGATTTGAACAAGTGGCTGGCGCTGGACAACGTCGCGCTGGACCGCGAGGGCGACAGCATCTACTGGCGCGTCACCGGCGCCGTGCATGGCACCGCCAGCCTCAGTGCCGACGGCCAGACCCTGCTCTTCAAGCCTGAGGCCGGCTACGCGGGCGCCGCGGCCATCACGGTCGAGGCCGACGATGGCTACACGTCCAGCGGCCCCATCGTGCTGCAGTTCAACGTCAGCTCGGCCGCGCTGCTGACCATCAACATCCAGGACATGGGCCCGCTGCGCTCCGGCGAGACCCGCGCGCTGCAGGCTTATGGCGACTTCGCCGACGAGCAGGACGTGGCGCTGACGGGCAACTATCTGCAATGGACGATCGAGAACTGGCAGGACGGCGTTGGCGCAATCGTCACGACACCTGGAGACACCTTGCTGAAGGGCCAGGCGTCCGGTTGGGGCTATGTGAAGGCGACGCGTGGCGGCCTGCTCGGCGTGCGCAGCTTCGAGGTGGGCGGCCCAAGCGACGACACCATCAGCCTGGCACTCGGTGGCCTGGACGCCTATCCCGGCTCGGTGTCTCTGGTCGCTCCGCAGTCCGATGGCAGCGGCGCGGGTCAGCGCCAGATCAAGCTGACCGATGTGCTGTTCGGCGCCAGTGTGGCCGACTCCTACTACACCAGCTACTTCGTCGGCGACTCCAACATCGTGGCGGTGGATGCGAATGGCCTCATCCAGGCCAAGGCCGTCGGCACGACCAAGATCTACGCCATCTACAAGTCCGGCCAGGTCGAGCTGACGGTGCATGTGGTCGCGCCCGCGGTCGTGACGGCGCAGGCCCCCAGCATCCAGGTCGATGCCAGCGGCGCCGTGCTGCAGACCGAAAGCGGCCTGCAGATTGCCATCGCGGCCGGCGCTTTCGATGCGCCCAAGCAGGTCACGCTGACCGACCTTGACCTGAATCACCTGCCGCTGGCCGCGCCGAGCTTCGACGGCTTCCAGGTGCTGTCGGGCTTCCATCTCGACCTGGGCGGCGCCAAGAGCGCCTACCCCATCCAGCTCGCCACGTCGGCCATGGGCCTGGACCCGAACGAGTATGAGGTGCTGATCCTGCGCCGCGGCACGATCACGCTGGACGACGGTAGCGTGAAGGACACCTGGTGGGTGGTGGACAACGGTCACGTCGGCGAGGATGGCAAGGCCCGCACGGCCAGCCCGCCCTACCCGGGCGTGACCAGCTCCGGCGACTACCTGATCTCGGCGCGCCGCACGAGCAAGGACCCGAAGACGGGCGCCTCGACCACCAAATTCGTGTCGCTGGACGCGAACTACCAGTACATCTACTTCAACGCCATCAACACGGCCATGATGGTTGCCGCCGGCGGCAACCTGGTGGCCTCTGGCACGGCCATCGCGCTGATGGCGATGCTGCCCACGGCGGTCTTCGGCCTCTACACCTTCACGACGACGGCCCAGTACAACCAGACCGGCACGGCCACAGTCAAGGGTGAGGACCTGGACATCACGGTCACGCCACCGAAGCCCATCGCGCAGGGCGATCCGACGCTCACCGGCGTCACGCAGATCGACGCCACCACCTTCAAGCTCAGCGGCGACAACTTCAAGCTGGACTCGAACACCACGCGTCTGCGTGTTTGGATCAAGCCGGTCGGCAGCGGCCTGGCTGACATGAATTCCACGCCGGACCGCGGCCTTTTGTGGACCACGCTGGACGTCAGCGAAGTCACCAAGACCTCGGCCATTATCAAGGTGCCGGCGGGCGTGGCCCTGGGCCTGCATCAGATCTCGGTGGAGCGCGTCATCGACGCGATCAACCCCGATGGCAGCGCGGGCGACGGCTATGGCTTCATGTCAGGCAACCCGAGCTTCCCGATCGAGCTCAAGCCCGACCATCAGGTCGGCGTCGTGCTGGACCGCCAGCATGTGCAGTTCACCGACGGCATCATGACCCACGGCCCCGACGGCGATGGACCGCTCAAGATCCTCCAGGACGTGGTCGACCTGCCGGGCTATCTGACCGGTCTGAAGACCGATGCACTGGTCTACGGCACCGACAACCGTGTTGTCTACGTGGCCGGTGCGGGCAAGATCTACATGATCGACATGCTCAGCCACAAGCTGGTCTACACGCTGCAATTGCCCAGCTCGACCGCCAACATCACGTCGCTGGCCGTGGCGGGCGACTGGATGTACGTGGCCGAAGGTGCGAGCTACGGCGACGGCAGTGCGTCGCGCCTGATCCGAGTCAACATCAACAGCAAGGACCCGCAGTTCCTGAAGGAAATCCAACAGCTGAACCTGCCTGAGGGCATCAGCGCCGGCCCCAGTGGCTTCGTCGACCTCGCCGTCAGCGGTGGACGTTATCTGGCCGTGACGGCGCCGGAGGAGCGGGCCACCCGCATCGGCTTCGCTGCCCGGAAGAAGGGCGATGTCTTCGTCATCGACCTGGACACGATGGAAAAGGCCTGGGAGAAGCAAGTCAAGGACAGCAAGGGTGCCGATCGCAAGCTGCGAGTGCAGGACGCCGACGTGAAGGTCATCGACTTCAACACCTCGGGCAAGCCGCGCACCGGCCAAGTGCCCTACTACGTCAGCGCCGGTCCGCAGGCGGGACAGTTCGTAGTCAGCTCGGCGGCCGCCTATAACCAGGGCTTCGCGGCCTTCACGGCCAAGCGCGATGCCGATACCGGCGCCTGGAGCGACGCCGTGGTCGGCGCACCCTGGCTCAAGCCCGATTTCCCACAGTGGTGGAATGGCACGCAGTTCCGCCAGAACATCGAACACGCCTCCGGCGTCGCGGTCTCCGCCGACGGCAAATACGCCTTCGTGGCCGACTACGAATTGATCTTCGATGAGCCCGGCTTCATGGACGGCGACCTTGAGCACAAGCAGGTCGGCGGCAAGATCGGCATCATCAAGGACCCCTTCACCAACCCCGTTTTCCTTGGCGCCACCACGCCCATCGAGGGGGCGAGCCTGGACAACCTGTCACTGTCCGCCGACGGCACCACGCTGCTCGCGACGGCGATGGTCGAGGAGTACGGCGGCCCGGGCGACGGCTACTACAGCCGCATGCTGTCGACGGTGTTCCAGTTCAACGCTTCGGGCCTGATTCAGGCGGCCGAGAAGGGCGGCGATCTGCGCAAGCCCATCGACCTGGGCAAGACCGACCTGTTGCCGCGTCGCTACGACGACCTGCCCAAGTCATGGGCCGTTTCGACGTTGGCCGCCAACGGCGACATCGAGCTCATCAGCCCCAAGGTGGATGCCGATGCGCGGCCGGTGTTCGAGCTGAAGTCCAACCACACCATCCTTGAGCTGAACATCTACGTCAGCACCTTCGGGCCAGGCGAGGGGTTGTTCCCGAACGACATGCCCAAGCTACCCGACTGGAATGCGGGCAATACCACCACCAGCGGCCCGGTGAACGACGAGCGCATCCTCACCGCGCTCGACGTGGGCAAGGGTGTGCCCTACAAGGCCGGCCAGGTCATCGACTTCAAGGACTTTGCCAACGACCCGAAGTTCGCCAACTTCAAGCTCACCGCGGGCCAGCGCTACTACTGGGCGGCCGAGGCCAAGCTGGCCGACGGCACCATCCTGACCGCGTCGCAGCCCTTCACCGTCAAGACGGCCTACAACCAGGCGGGCTTCGGCGGCGAGTCGGTCACCATCCTGACGCACGGCTACCAGCCGCCCATCGTGTCCGGCACGGACGGTCTGAGCTCGGTGTACCTCAACGCCTTCTTGGGCAAGACCGACGCGTCGTCAACAGCTGCCGCCGAGCTCGCACGGGACATCGTGAAGACCCAGGGCGGCTATGCCTACATCTACGACCGAAGCACCGGGCTGTGGAAACCGCTGGACACGGGCACCGACCAGCCCTCGCTGAAGGACGCCGTGGCCCAGGGCAAGCCGGTCGTGCTGGTGCCCGACTGGGTCATCGAGTCGGGTTTCAGCGACTCTGGCTTCGCCGAGGCGACGGCCGATGCGATGTATGCCTCGCTGGTGGTCGCCGATCAGGCCACGGGCGGCAAGATCCTGTCCGGCAACATCCACCTGATCGGCCACAGCCGCGGCACGGTCGTCAACTCGGAGCTGGCCCAGCGCATCCTGTGGGGCGTGGACAAGTACCACCTGCAGGCGCCCGCTGATCTGCAGATGACCACGCTGGATCCGCATGACTTCAATCAGCCGTCGCTGATGCAGAGCGATACCGTCTCGAAGCTGATGGTCAACGCCGACCAGGGTGCGATTGGCTCATTGCTGTCCACCGTCTTGCTGCAACTGCCCATCGACGGGCTTGCTCAAGCCCTCAACATCGACGACCTGCTATCCGCGCTGGGTGCGTCGAACGTCGGCATCGACTTCGCCGCCGACCTGTCCAAGATCCTGAAGGGCGTCATCACCAACGGGGCCGCTCCCGCCTTGAAGAGCCTGCTCAAGGGCGCCGAGATCTTCGAGATCAACCCCAAGAAGCTCGGCCTCAAGCAGGTCAATTTCGCCGACTTCTACGATCCCGACGTCGCCGCCTGGAAGGGCGTCAGCTACGCCGACAACTACTTCCAGGTCGTGGCCAACGAGTACGCGTCACCGAACACGACGGTCACGCCCAACGGACGCAGCCTGGCGGGCGCCGGCATCTACCCCGACGCCGGCTTCGACTTCGACTTCAACCTCACCGGCCTGAAGGGCTTCACGCAGGACGACAAGATGAAGGTCCTGGGCTCGGCCGCGCAGACCCACTCGCGCCCGCACGCCTGGTACGCCGGCACGCTGGACGCCAGCCTGACCTACTTCAGCGCCAGCATGACCAAGAAAGGCGATCCGGTCGCCGACCGCGACTGGATCATCCGCCGCCGTGCCGACAGCGCTTTCGAGAAGCCCAGCACGGCCTACTCGAAGCCGGCGCCCTACGGCAGCAAACAGGCACCCTGGTACCTGGAGCGCATGGACAAGCTGCTCGGGCGCGTGGCCCAGGGCTCGGCCGTGACGGGCAAGTCCGCGCTCGACCCCCTGGTGGCATCCCGTGCCGCCGAGACCCCTGCCGATACCTGGGAGGGTGTGGGCGCGGGCTTCTTCTTCTCCAAGCTCGGTGGCGGCAGTTCGGACCGTATCGTCGCGGGCTCGGGCCAGCGCATCGGCATCGACCAGGACAACACCGAGTGGGGTCAGACCACGTCGGCCGTGCCCTCGGTCTACAACGGCGACTTTCAGGCCAGCATCCGGCCCTACTTCGGCCGTTTCCTGACGACCTACCAGTTGCCTGGTTGGTCGCTGCACAACGGCGGGACGATCACCGGCGCCGACGTCAACGAGGCCACGCACCTGATGCTGCTCAGCACCGTCAGCGACGCTGAGATGGCCAAGCGCGGCGTCGACGTCGACAAATTCAAGTCCACCCTGGCCAAGTACGAGGAGTTCTACGGGCCCAGCATGACCCTGGGCAACCTCTCCCAGGCCGTCTGGATCAGCAACATGGTGGACTACCTCCGTGACCTGGTGATCAAGGAGGCGGTCAAGAAAATCTCCAACAACCCGTACTTTGTCTTCCTCAAGATTCCCTTCATCGCCAAGACGGTGGAGACCTACGTCGCCAAGGCGTTCGACAAGGTCGTCTACGACTTGATCCTGGGTCTCAAGGAGGACATCGGCGCCTTCGGCACCGACCTGGAGAAGGTCGCCAATTGGGGCTTCCGCCTCGACTCCGACTATTCGCAGCTCACCCACAACCGCATGGTGCTGCCCAAGTCGGCGCAGCAGATCAGCCTCAACGTCAGCAACATCAGCTACGACAAGGACAGCGACACCTATCTGCGGGTGAAATACGTCGTCCAGAACCCGGACGGCACGACGACGGAGATCGCGGCCAACCGTGACCTGCGCCTGCGCGACCTGCCGCCCAGCTCGATGCAGACCTTCCTCATCCCGCAGAGCGTGACGGCCAATGCCGCCCAGTCGGTCGAAGTCCGCTTCGAGCTCTACAACATCCTGAACGGCACGTCGCAGAGCTTCCCTCTGGCCAAAGCGGACGGCGTGACGCTGGACAGCATCACCGTCGGCTCGACGCTGACCATTGCCGACAGCAGCGGCCCGGCCGACGACCAGGTCGTCTTCTTCCGTGACAACCCGGTCGCGACGCCGCTGGACGCCGACGAGGGTCTCGCTTGGCAGCGGCCCGAGGCCTTCTATCAGGCCAATGAGCACCAGCTGAAGCTGAGCAACGCCAGCGACGACAGCATCTCCTACAACGTGGTGGCGCTGCCCAACGACTTCCTCTACCTCGGCACGAACGGCGGCACGCCCGCCACCGTCGCCAGCGGAGAGAAGACCCTGCTCACCAACCAGACCCTAGCCAAGGGCGGCACGGCCCAGCTCGACATTGGCGCCCGCCTGACCGACGAGGCGCGCAAGAAGTGGGGCGATGCCTACGACGCCGTCCTGATGGCCGGCGACATCCGCTTCGACACCACGCGCCACACGGCGCATGGCGATGTGGACGGCGGCTCGGTCACCGCGCGCACCTACTACTTCGGCGAGCTGACCAACCTCAACCAAGTCGACGGCGTGCTGACGGCCATGGAGCTGCGCGCCGGCGAGACGCGCACGCTGAAGATCTACAACCCCGAGGGCGTCACGATCGAGAGCGACGGTCGCTGGACCGTGAAGACCGAAGGCGCCACGACGACGCTGACCCTGGTCTCGACCGCGCAGGACCGCGGCCGCGTGCAGAGCACCCTGTCGTTCAAGATCAACAACCAGGTCTACTTCACGGCCGTGGTGCGCGCGGACGTGCGCGCCACGCAGCAGGTCAATGTCGACCTCGGCATGCTCAACACGCTGCTGCAGCAATCCGCCGCCATCGCCCACACCGCGGCCGATGACGTCGGCTCGCTGAGCAGCGACGATCTGGCGATCTACAACCTGCTAGCCAGCGTCAGCGGCGCGCTGCCGGCGGACCTGAACGCCGGCGACCTGGAGACGCTGGGCTTCGGCGTCAAGGTGGCTCTCGGCCCGAACGGCGGCGCCTACCTGGTCGACCGCTTCCACAACGCCATCGACTTCTCCTTCGTCGAAGGCGCCTCGCTGGACGGCCCGACCCAGCAGCACACCACCAACATCGGCCTGCAGTCGTCCATCTCCGGCAACAGCGGCGAAGCCGGCCACGCCGGCTGGGACTTCTCGGCCACGCTGATGGCTACGCTGCTGACGCCTTCCGGCGGCGCGGTGACCAACGACCAGAGCATCCGCAGCAAGGAGTACGTGCTCAGCCGCCTGATCAACCAGGACCAGAACGGCTCGGCCTATGGCGACGGCCCGCAGGTCTCGGTGCCGGCAGCGCTGCGCCAGGCGCTGGCGGCCGTGGGTGCGATTGCCGATCGCTCGGCACGCATGTATGCCCTCGGCCAGTATTTCGGCTGGCTGTTCGCACACGAGCTGGGTCACAGCCTCGGCCTGCCGGACGAGTACAAGCTCGACGGCTCCGGCCGGCCGGAGCTGCTCGTCGGTTCGCCCACCTTCATGGGTGTGGCCAATTCGGTGCAGCGTTCGACCGAGGTCAGCGAGCTGCTTGACCTGGCACTCAATCGTGGCGACCGTGATCAGCCACTGACCCGCCAGCAGGTCGACAACCTCATCCTTTACATGCAGGCCCTGGCCCGCCAGGACCGCTACCTGGGCGCGCCACCGGTCACCGACGACGACGCCGGCATTGATGCCGGCCCGGCACCAGCCGGTGCCACGGCCAACGCGCCGACTGCCCAGACCGGGGCTTCGACGCAGCCGCAGATCAGCTTCGTCGCCGGCCTGCCCGTCAACGCCACCTTGCGTGGCGGCGACCTGCAGGACGCGGCGGGCTGGAGCACGCGGGGCAACGTCGTCATCCAGGGCGGCAGCGCCATGCTGGGCGAGTCGGTCACCCGCCAGGCCCAGCTGTCACAGGTCTTCACGGTCGGCGCGGGCGACAAGCTGCTCAGCTTCACGCTGGACGCCGCCCACCTGATCGCCAACGCCGGCGGCCCGGGCGACGCCTTCGAGGTCGCGCTGCTGGACGCCGCCACCGGCCTGCCGCTGGGCGGCACCGTGGCGTTGAACGGTTCGGACGCCCTGCTCAACCTGCAGACCAGCGGCCTGGAGCGCCTCGCAGCCAGCGTGCGCAAGCAGGCCAATGCCGACGGCAGCGCCACCTACTTCGTCACACTGGCGCCCGAGCTGGCCGGCAAGTCCATGCTGCTCAGCTTCGACCTGCTCGGCTTCGCGGCACAGACCAGCACGATGAGCGTGCGCGACGTCAAGCTCATCGGCGACCCGCAGGCCGTCGGCGACGCCGTCGCGCTGGACGAGGACAGCACGGCCACCATCGACGTGCTCGCCAACGACCTCGTCTTCGGCGCCGCGAACGTCACCATCGAGCAGGTCGACGGCCCGGCCCACGGCACGCTGGTGCTGCTGGCCAACGGCCAGTTCAGCTACGCCCCCGCCGCCAACTTCAACGGCAGCGAAAGCTTCAGCTACCGCTTCGTCATCGACGGCAAGCCCAGCAACACGGCCACCGTGGCGCTGACGGTCCGCCCGGTCAACGACGCGCCGACGCTGAGCGGCCGCAGCCTGTCGGCCCAGGCCGGCCAGACCGTCGCGATGAACCCGCTCAGCACCGCCTTCGACGTCGACGGCGACACGCTGACCGCGGCCGTCGTCAGCGGCCCGGCCCACGGCGTGCTGACGGTGCTGGCCGACGGCAGCTTCAGCTACAAGGCCGCCGGCAACTTCGCCGGCCCCGACAGCTTCAGCTACAAGGTCAGCGACGGCCAGGCCGACTCCAATGTCGTCACGGTGAGCATCACCGTCACGGCCGACACCACGCCCAACCAGGCGCCGACGGCGGCCGACGGCCAGGCCACCGGCACCGAAGACGCGGCCCTGGCGCTGACTTGGACCAGCTTCGCCGTCGTCGACCCCGACAGCCGCCCCGACCTGCTGCAGGTCGAGATCACGGCCCTGCCGGCAGACGGGGAGCTGCAACGCCAGCAAGCCGACGGCACTTGGGCCGCGGTCGCCGTGGGCGAGCGCTTCAGCCAGGCCGACCTGGCCGTGCGCGGCCTGCGCTTCGTGCCGGCCGCCAACGCCTCCGGCGGCGCCGGCGACTTCACGACCGGCGAGGGCAACCGCCACGAGCATTACGCCCACATCGGCTTCAAGGCCTTCGACGGCGAGCTCTACAGCCCGGCCGCCCGCCTCGTCATCGACATCGCCGCCGTCGCCGACACGCCCACGCTCACCATCACCGGCGGCAACACCGTCACCGGCCTGGAGGACACGGCGCTGGCCCTGCACGCCATCGTCGCTGGCCTCGTCGACAACGACGGCTCCGAGACCTTGGTGCTGACGCTGACCGGTTTGCCCGACGGCTTCACGCTGTCGGACGGCACGCGCAGCTTCACGCCCTCGGCCGCGCAACGCGTCGTCAACCTCGCCGGCTGGCAGCTTGATGCCCTCCAGCTCACCCCGCCGCGCGACTTCAACGGCAGCGTGGCCCTGCAACTGCAGGCCACCGCCATCGAAGGCGCGACCGGCGAATACGCGACGGCGTCGCAACTGCTGACGGCGCAATTCATCGCCGTGGCCGACGCGCCGACCTTGACGCTGAGCCCCCGCGACATCGCCGTCAGCCGCGAGCTGCTGGCCACGAGTTGGGAGACGCCGACCAACACCGGCACGGCAGCGACCGTCGTGGCGGGTCCGACGCTCGAGGGCTGGAGCGTCCGCCCGGCCGGTAGCGGCAAGACCACGGCATTCGAGATCTGGGCCAACAACGACCGCATGCTTAACGATGCGGGCAACTCCGTCACCGTGCAGGCGATGACCGGCGACGGCAGCCAGTGGCTCAAACTCGGTAACGGCACCCGCACCCAGACCTATCAGACCTTGGGTGTCGAGCGCAGCATCGACACCATCGACGGTGCCACCTATACGCTGAATCTGGACTATGCCGGCGCCCTCGGCCTGCCCGCGGCGAACACGGCCATCGGCATTTACGTGGACGGCGTCAAGGTGGGTGGCTACAGCGGCGTCAGCCCGCGCACGGCATTGACCTGGACGGCGCTCAGCTTCCAGTTCGCCGGCAACGGCCTCGCTCGCCGTGTTGCCATCGTGCTGGAGGGCGGCGATGCCTACGCCACGAGCACCGCCACGCAGCGCGGAGCCCTCATCGACGACCTTCACCTCATCGAGACCCTGCCGGTTGGCGCGGCCAGCGTGTACGGCCTGATGGACACGATGATCGCCCTGCCGAAAGTGGGCGCCGCCCTCACAGATCAGTACGGCACGGAGCGGTTGAGCCTGGTCATCGTCGGCCTGCCGGTCGGCGCCGTGCTGAGCGATGGCTCGCGCTCGGTGTCAGGCGGCGTGCCCGTTGATCTGGCCGGATGGGATCTGACCCGCCTTGCCGTGCAGGCGCCGGCCGGCTTTACCGGCGACCTCAGCCTCACGGTCCGCGCCACCAGTGCCGAGACCAGCAACGGCGCCAGCGCCAGCGTCAGTCAGGTCGTGACTGTCCATGTGCTGCCAGGCGCGCCTGTCGCCACCCCGGCTGGAGTCAACCCCTTCGTGGTGACGGCCGCGGCAACGCAGACATTGCAGAACCAGGCGGGCAGCCAGGCGGTGCAGTCAGCCTCTGCGACGGCTTCGGCGCTGCTGGCCAGCGGCCAAGGTCAGCTCGGGACGGCGGCGGCTCCGGCCGTGCCGCCCAAGACGGCGGCCGAGATCGCGCAGGCCGAGGAAGAACGGGCACGAACCTTGAGCGATACCTGGCTCAAGGAGCTCGAAGAGCGGGCCAAGGCGCAGTGGCAGCAGTTGGTGGGAGGCAAGTGATGAGTTCACCCACCAGGCTGCTCCTGTTGCGCTGTCCCACGCTCCGGGGATGGCTGGCTTTGCGCCGGGGCCATAGCATCGAGAAAATTACGTATTCCGCTGGACTCACATGAACCTAAAACACTTCTTTCTGCCCTGCCTGTCGGCTGCGCTCCTTTCCTGCGGTGTGTGGGTTTCGGCTGCCCAAGCCGGTGCCGTCACCACCCAGCTCGGTATGGATGACGGCCTTGGCCTCACCTTGGCGAGCGGTGATGCGTTCTATTTCGGCGACCTGAACCCCGGAACGGGCGTCGATGAATGGCACGAGGGTGGCTTCAGCACCGTGCTGAGTTCCAGCTGGAGCGGCACCGTCGTTGCGGCCAGCCTGGAGGTGTTCAGTGGCGGCTGGGGTCTGGATGCGCCGGCCCAAGTTCTGCTGAACGGCACGGTCATTGGTACCCTTAGCGTGGGTGATCTCACGGCCACGCCCAGCGGCGAAAACGTCGCCTTCCGTGACGTCTTCAGCCTTGATCCCTTCCTCGGCCTGTTGAATGGCAACGACCTCATTGAGATACAGCCCGCAAACGCGGGCGACGACGGTGCTCTCGGCCTGCTGAAACTTACCTTGCGGACCCAGGATGCTGGCGGCAATACCGTCGCCGAGCCCGCCAGCCTTGCGCTGGCCGGGCTGGCTCTGGTTGGCGTCGTCGCCACCCGCCGTCGCAGAGCCTGAACGGTTCTCGCGCACACTCACACGCGCCGGCCAATTCGGTCGGCGCGTTTGTTTTGACAGACCCTTGTTGCTGATTCGAATCCTCACGCCACTGCTGGCGCTGGCTGTCGCCCTGCCCGCCGCAGCTCAGACCCTGCCCGAGCTTGCCACCCGCGCTCTCGACGCCGATCCGGCTGTGCGCGCCAGCGGCGCGTCGCTGCGTGCGGCCGAAGAGCGCCTGTTCCAAGCCAAGGCCGCCTACGGTCCGACGGCCAATTTCACGGGCACGGCCAGCAACAGCCATTACGCCGAAGCCCCCAGCTACGACTCGCGGCCGTTCAGGTCCGAGCAGTACGTCGTGCAGGTCAACCAGCCGCTGTGGCGTGGTGCGCTCTACCCGGCGATGCAGGCCGCGCGCAGTCAGCTCGAACAGGCCGAGAGCGCGCTGACCCAGGCGCGCCTCGAGGCCCAGCAGCGCCTGGCCGAGGCGGTCCTGGAAGTGTTCAAGGCGCGCGACGTGCTGGCCCATGCGACCGCGCTGCGCGAGGCCCAGGGCGAGCAGCTCGCCATGGCGCGGCGCAGCTTCCAGGTCGGCCGCGCGGCCTCGCCGGAGGTGCGCGAGGCCGAGGCGCGGGTCGACAACGCCGTGGCCCAGGTGCTGGCCGCCGAGGCCGATCTCGATCTGCGCCAGCAGGTGCTGGCCGAGGTGGCCAACGGGCCGACGCCGGCATTGCTCGCGCGTGCTGTCGCGCCAGAGGCGCTGCCGCCGTTGCAGGCCAATGGCGTGCTGGACTGGCTGTCGCGGGCCGAGGGCGACAGCCCGCAGCTGCGTCAGGCGCGCTTGGCCGTCGAAGCCGCCGAGGCCGAGACGCGCAAGGCCTCGCTCGCGCATGCGCCCACCGTGGACCTGAACGCCAGCTACACGCGCTCCAACGACACCGGCACGGTGACGAGCATCTTCCCGCGCCGTGGCAACACCTCGGCCGTTGGCGCCACGTTGACCATCCCGCTGTTCGCCAGCGGCGCGACGCAGTCCAAGGTGGCTGAGACGCTGGCCCTGCGCGACAAGGCCCTGGGTGAGCTGGAACTGGCTCGTCGCACCCTCGTCATCGGCGTGCGCCAGGCCTTCGTCACGACGCTGTCGTCCCTGTCCCAGGCCAGGGCGCTGGCGACGGCCGAGCGCTCGCAGGCGCTGTCGGTGCGCGCCAACCAGCGCGGCTACGAGGTCGGCATCAAGACCAATGCCGACGTGCTCGACGCCCAGGGCAAGCTCTTCGAGGCGCGCCGAGACCTCTCGCGGGCGCGGCACGACGCCTGGGCGAGTTACTTCAAGCTGCGCGCGCTCGCGGGCCAGCTCGGCGACGCCGACTGGGAGGCGCTGGACGCCCAGCTCGTCGAACATCACCCGAGCGAGATGGGCCGCGCGCGGGATCGGAGCGGCTCATGACCGGTGACGACCACGAAGTCGTGTTGCCGCCGCCCTCGGCCACGCCGCAGGCCGCCGAGCTCGCGCCGGCGCTGGCGATGTGGCTGCAGCGCCTGCACGCCGCCGGCCTGGCCTGCCAGGGCGTGGCGCTGTACGCGGCCGACGCGGCCTGGCGCTCGCCCTTCGAGCGCGCGGACGTGGCCGATGCCTGGGCCGAGGCCCGCGTGCGCGTCACGCGCGACAGCCCCGTCGCGCTGAGCCGCGTGCCGACCGGGGAGCTTCTTGTCGGCACGCATCTGGCGCTGCCCAGCGGCCAGCCCGGCATCGTCGGCGCGCTGCTGAGCCCGCCGCACAACGACCGCAGCCTGCAATTGCTGCTGCTGTCGCTGGGCTGGCTGCAACTCACGCTGGCCGCCGCCAGCCTCGCGCACAACCAGCGCGCGGCCGAACTGCTGGAGCTGATGGGCCATGTCGGCTCGCAGCGTGAGGCGCGCGCCGCCGCGCAGGACTGGGTCAACCGCACGGCCGCCTGGGCGCGGCGCGAGCTGTCGCCCGAAGCCGACCTGCGCCTGTCGCTGTTCGAGGTGCGCCAGGAGCGCGCGCACTGGTGGGTGGCGGCCGACGTCAGCCATGCCGAAACCGCCAGCCCCGCCGTGCAGGCCGCCACCGAGATCGCGCAGCGCGCCTTCGTCGAAGGGCGTGAGCTGGCCGAGCGCGAGGCCTGGGCGCTGCCGCTGCTGGACCAGGGCGAAGTCGTCGCCGTGCTGGTCGCCCAGGGCGGGGCCACCCCCGCCGTTCAGCAGGTGCTGCGCACCAGCGCGACGCTGGCCGAGCCGTTGCTGCGCCACTGGCGCGCGGCCGAGCTGCCATTGCCGGTGCAGACCTGGCGCGCGCTGCGCCGCGTGACGGCGAAGTTGAGCGGCCCCGGCCACTGGGCCTGGAAGGCCGGCGCGGCGCTGGCCGTGCTCGTGCTCGCCGTGCTGTTGCTGGTGCCGGTGGACGACCGCGTGACGGCCAACACCGTCATCGAGGGCAGCACGCGCCAGCTCGTCACCGCGCCCTTCGAGGGCTTCATCGCCGAGGCGCTGGTGCGGCCGGGGGATCGCGTGCACCAGGGCCAGATCTTGCTGCGCCTGGACGACCGCGACCTGAAGCTGGAGCAGGCCAAGTTGCGCGGCGAGCGCGACCAGGCCGCGGGCAAGCTGCGCCAGGCCATGGCCGACCGCGAGGCGGCCAGCGTAGCGCTGGCCAGCGCCGAGCTGCAGGGCGCCGAAGGCCAGCTCGCGCTGGTCGAGGCCAAGCTCGCCCGCACCCGGCTCGTCGCACCCATCGACGGCCTGATCGTCACCGGCGACTGGGTGCAGCAGCTGGGCAGTCCGGTGGAACTGGGCAAGGAGATGTTCGAGATCGCGTCCGCCGGCTACCGCGTCGTGCTGCACGTGCCCGAGCGGGACATCGCTCGCGTGCACACCGGCCAGCGCGGTGTGCTGCGCCTGGCCGGCCAGCCGCATGCCGGCCACGACTTCGAGCTCAGCCGCGTGACGGCCACGGCCAGCGTGCAGGACGGTGCCAACGGCTTCCGCGCCGAGGCGGCCTGGGTCGGCGACGCGCCGGCGCTCAGCCCCGGCATGCAAGGCGTGTCCAAGGTCATCGTCGGGCGCAGCAACCTGCTGACGATCTGGACACGCGAGTCGCTCGACTGGCTGCGTCTGAAGCTCTGGCAATACTGGATCTGAAATGCAAGCCTTGCTGTCAGAGCACTGGCACGCACTCCGCCACCTGAGGCCGCGCCTGCGCGACGGCGTGCAGCCGCTGCACCGTCGCCTGCGCCGCCGCTCCTGGGTGCTGCTGTCCGACCCCGTCAGCCAGCGCTTTCACCGCATGACGCCGGAGGTCTGGCGTGTGCTTTCGCTGTGCGACGGCCGGCGCACGTTGGACCAGGTGTGGGACGCCGCCTGCGCCGCGGCCGGGGACGGCGGGGCCAGCATCTCCCAGCATGAACTCGTGCAGCTGATCTCGTCGCTGCACTCCAACGACCTGCTGCAGACCCAGGTTTCGCCCGATGCCGGCGAGGTGTTCGAGCGCTTCGAGCGCCAGCGCAAGGCCAAGTTCAAGCAGAACTGGCTGAACCTGATGAGCCTGCGCCTGCCGCTCTTCCATCCGGACGCCTGGTTCGACAAGCAGGCAGGCCTCGCGCGGCTGCTGTTCAGCCTGCCCATCGCGCTGCTGTGGCTGGCCCTGGTCGCGCCCGCGGCCGTGCTGGCTGCCCAGCATTGGCATGAGCTGACCGAGAACCTGTCGGACCGCGTGCTGTCGGCCAGCAACCTCGTGCTGCTGTGGTTCGTCTACCCGGTCGTCAAGTCCATCCACGAATGGGCCCACGGCCTGGCCGTGAAGGCGCGTGGCGGCACCGTGCGCGAGATCGGGCTGCTCTTCATCATCTTCACGCCCGTGCCCTATGTGGACGCGACGTCGTCCTACCGCTTCCCGTCCAAATGGGCGCGTGCCCAGGTCGCGGCGGCCGGCATCATGGCCGAGCTGGTGTTGGGCGCCGTGGCCGTCTACGTGTGGCTGTCGGCTGAGCCCGGGCTGGTGACGGCGGTGGCCTACAACGTCGTGCTGATCGCCGGCGTGTCCACCCTCCTCGTCAACGGCAACCCGCTGATGCGCTACGACGGCTACTTCATCGCCACCGACCTGCTGGAGCTGCCCAACCTCGCGCAGCGCGCGCAGAGTTATTGGGTCTACCTCAGTGACCGCTACCTCTTCGGCGCGCGCGACGCCGAGCCGCCGCTGGCCTCGGCACGCAGCGAGCGCTGGATCCTCGGCATCTACGGCGCCATCGCGCCGATCTACCGCCTGTTCATCACCGTCGGCCTGATCTGGTTCGTCGCCAGCCAATACCTGCTGATCGGCGCGGTGATGGCTGTCATGGCCGCCTGGCAAGCCCTCATCCTGCCGCTGTGGAAGGCCTGGAAGCATCTCGACGAAGGCGGTTCGCTGTCGCGCCGGCGCCTGCCGGCCAAGCGCCGTGCGGGGCTGCTGCTGCTCGGCTTGCTGGGCTTCCTGTGCCTGGTGCCGCTGCCGTTCTATTCGGTGCACCAGGGCGTCGTCTGGCTGCCCGACGAGGCCCTGGTGCGCGCCGAGGCCCCGGGCCAGATCAGCGCCGTGCAGGCCGCGCCCGGCACGGTCGTCGCGCGCGGCGCGCCGCTGCTGCAGGTCGACAACCTGCCGCTGCGGGCGGAGCTGACGCAGGCCGCTTCGGCACTCGCGCAGACAGAGGCCACGCTGCGCCGGGCCGAGGTGGCCGAGCCGGCCAAGTCCATCCCGCTGCGCACCGAGCTGGCCGCACGCCAGGCGCGTTATGACCAGACGCTGGCCCGCGTGACGGCACTGGACGTGGCCGCCGGCATCGCCGGACGCTGGGTGCCTGACGCACCGACCGAGCTGACCGGCCGTGCCGTCAAGCGTGGCGAGCTGCTCGGCTATCTCGTCGCCGGCCCGACCGACCGCGTGCGCGTGGCCGTCACGCAGGAGGACGCCGATCTCGTTCAGCACCGCCTGCAGTCCGTGCAGGTGCGGCTGATGCAGACGCCGCACGCCATGGTCGACGCGCGCGTGCGCCGCGAGGTGCCGGGCGGCGGCTTCGAGCTGGTGTCGCCGGCGCTGGGCTCGACGGTCGGTGGCGAGATCGCCGTCGACCCCGCCAAGGAAGGCGGCAAGCACAGCCTGCGCCGCGTCTTCGACATCGAGTTGCAGCTCGACCATGCCTCGCCCAGCGCCGTGTTCGGCGACAAGGTCTGGGTGCGATTCGACCTCGGCGCGACGCCGCTCGCGGCGCAATGGCTGCTGCGCCTGCGGCAAGCCTTCCTGTCGAGGTTGAATGTCTGAGGCCGCTGCTCTGTCGGGCCACGCCGACCTGCGCTGGCTGCGTGCGTTGGCCGGCCCCGAGTTCCGCCGCGCCGACACGCTGCGCGACGAACGCGGCGCCGAATCGGAGCGGGGCGTCGAGCAGAAGCTGGAGCGCTGGCTGCGCGACGCGACCGGGCGGCTGCCGGTGCGCAGCGAGTCGGCTGCCAGCATCGCAGCACTGAATGCGGCCATCGTCGCGCTGCCACTGCGCGAGATGAGCGACGCCGACCTCGCCGGGCAGCTGCACGCCGCGATGGCCGAGCTGCGCGCGAATGCCGGTGACACGGCGGCCCTGGCCCGCGCGCTCGGCAGCGTCGGCGAGGCCGCGCGCCGCAAGCTGGGCCTGTGGCCCCACCCCGTGCAGTTCGCTGGCGCGCGCATCCTCATCACGGGGCGCCTCGCCGAGATGCGCACCGGCGAGGGCAAGACGCTGGTGGCGGCGCTGACCGCCACGGTGATGGCCGCCAGCGGCGCGCGCGTGCATGTCGTCAGCACCAACGACTACCTCGCCGAGCGCGACTGCGACGAGATGCTCCCGCTGTTCGAGTTCTTCGGCCTGACAGGCAGTTTCGTCAAAGGCGGCATGGAGCCCGACGAGCGCCGCGCGGCCTACCGGCATTCCATCTGCTACGTCAGCGGCAAGGAGCTGGTGTTCGACTACCTGAAGGACCGCCTCGCCGGCCACGGCCTGCTGCCCGCGCGCGTGGCCGGGCTGCGCGGCTTCGTGCAGGCAGGCGCCGCGGCGGAGCCACTGATTCCGGCGCTGCACTTCGCCATCGTCGACGAGGCCGACAGCGTGCTCATCGACGAGGCACGCACGCCGATGATCATTTCGCAGGAGGCCGAGGGCATCCACGAGGCGGCGCTGCTGAGCTGGGCGATGGCCGGCGCGCGCGCCTTGCAGGAGAACGAGCACTACCGCCGTGCCGACGGCCGCCGCGAGATCGAGCTGCTGCCCGCGGCGCTGGATGCCTGCCCGCCGCTGCCCGACGGCGTGCGACCCGTCTGGCGTGCGCGCACCTGGCGCGAGCAGCTGCTGCGCCAGGCGCTGACGGCCCTGCACCTCTACCAGCGTGACCAGCACTACATCCTGGCGCCCGGCGAGAAGGCTGAGGAGGGCCTGAAGGTGCAGATCGTCGACGAGAGCACCGGCCGCGTGATGGCCGACCGCAGCTGGGAGCAGGGCCTGCACCAGCTCATCGAGACCAAGGAAGGCGTGGCACTGACCGCCGGCCGCGACACGCTGGCGCGCATGACCTTCCAGCGCTTCTTCCGCCGCTACTACCTGCTCGCCGGCCTGACTGGCACGGCCGCCGAGGCCGCCACGGAGCTGTGGGCCACCTACCGGCTGCGCGTGCGCCGGCTGCCGACGAACCGGCCCATCGACCGGCGCGAACTGCCCGCACGCTGCTTCGCGAACGCCGCCATCAAGTGGCAGGCGGTGGCGGACGAAGCCATCGCGGCCGCCGCACGCGGCCAGGCCGTGCTGGTTGGCACGCGCAGCGTTGAGGCCAGCGAAGCGGTGGCGGCCGTGTTCGCCGAGCGCGGCGTCGAGGCCGTCGTGCTGAATGCACGCCAGGACGCCGAGGAAGCCACCATCGTGTCGCGCGCCGGAGTGGCCGGCCGCATCACGGTCGCCACCAACATGGCCGGCCGCGGCACCGACATCAAGCCCGATGCCACGGCGCTGGCCGCCGGTGGCCTGCACGTCATCCTGACCGAATATCACGAGTCCCCGCGCGTGGACCGCCAGCTCTTC
>JAEKLF010000080.1 GCA_019509985.1 Burkholderiales bacterium
TCGCGGATCTGGCGGCTGACGCCGGGCTGCGAGGTATGCAGGGCCTGGGCCACCTCGGTGAGGTTGAAGCCGCGGCGCTGGGCCTCGCGGACGGAGCGGAGTTGTTGGAAGTTCATGCGCGGTCGCTCAACTGGGGCGGCCGATTGTGCGAAGCAGTGCCGGCGCTGTCGTCGAACAATTCGAGATATCGATATGCGGTCGTGGCGAGGTCGGCCGTCCTAAAGTCAGTGGCACTGAACCGTCAGGAGCGAGCGATGACCGATCCGAAGCAGATCCCGAAGCAGATCCCGAAGGAGGCCTGGGCCTTGTTCGACCGCTACGTGCACGGTGACCTCAGCCGACGCGGCTTTCTCGACCAGGCTGCGCGTTTCAGCGGCGGCGCCGCCGGTGCCGCGGCGCTGCTGGCGGCGATGAGTCCCGACTTCGCCTCGGCCCAGCAGGTGCAGCCCGACGACCCCCGCATCGCCACGCGCCGCCAGGCCTTCGACTCGCCGCAGGGCAACGGCCAGGTGCAGGGCTACCTCGCCAAGCCGACGGATGCTGCCGGCAAGCTGCCGGCCGTGCTCGTCGTGCACGAGAACCGCGGCCTGAACCCGCACATCGAGGACATCGCCCGCCGCATCGCGTTGGCCGGCTATGTGGCCTATGCACCGGACGCGCTCGCGCCGCTGGGCGGCTACCCGGGCGACGAGGACAAGGCGCGCGACATGTTCGCCAAGCTGGACCCTGCGAAGGCACGCGCCGACATCGTCGCCGCCGGTCGCGGCCTGCTGACCCTGCCGGACGGCACGGGCAAGTTCGGTGTCGTCGGCTTCTGCTGGGGTGGCAGCCTGGCCAACCATGTCGCCACGCAGATCCCCGAACTGGCCGTGGCCGTGCCCTTCTACGGCGCCGCGCCGGCCATCCAGGACGTGCCACGCATCAAGGCGCGGCTGCTGCTGCATTTCGCCGGCAACGACGAACGCATCAATGCCACCTGGCCGCCCTACGAAGCGGCGCTGAAGGCGGCCGGGGTGCGCTACGAGATGTTCAGTTATGCCGGTACGCAGCACGGTTTCAACAACGACACGACGCCGCGCTACGACCCGGTGTCAGCCCAATCGGCCTGGGACCGCACGCTGGCGGTGTTCAAGGCGACGCTGGCTTAGCGTTGCACACCAAAGTTGAGTTAGGGGGTGGAGATGACACCGTGCGCGGTACCGCTAATCTTTATCGTGCAGAAGTCATTGCCGTAGTCAAGGAGCAATCATGAACTTCAGTTGTCGCATTGTCGCCGGAGCCTTGTGCGCCGGAATGGCCTCGGTGACGCTGGCCGACAGTCTCGTATCGGCCACGCTGGCATCGGTAAAGCTGACACTGGTGGACCTCGACCCGTCCGACACGATCACCCCGTGGATCACGTTTCAAAACAACACTGCGCCGTTCAGCGGAAGAGCTCTTGTTTGGGTGAATCACGATCTGGTCGATGGCTCTTACATTGAGGCCACGACGGCTTTTTCGCCTTTCAACTGGCAGGCTTCATCTGATGGCGTCTTTGCCAGCGCATCCTTTGCCGTCGATGCGACGGGGACGGGCGGTACGCTTGTCGCCGAGTCGCGCGCGATATTTGGAGAAAGCTATAAAGATGCTAGCGCGCTGGCGCTCGCCGTGTGGCACCAGTTCACGATCTCTGACAAGACGTTGTTGTTTGTGACGGCTACAAGCGTGGCGTCTGCTGAGGTCACGCATGCTTGGTCTTCCAACCTGCTTGAGCGTGAAACGGCTCGTGCCAGCAACCGTATTCATTTGTGGGGGCCTGCTGCAGGGGGGGCGGGAAGTGGGACACAAGACTCGGATGCGCTCCACGTGAAGCTGGCGGAGTCGCCGATCCTCTGGGATCCAGGGGCTGAGCTTTATTACTTTTCGCCTGCTTCGTACAGCGGTACCCAGACGTTATCTGCCTCGTTCGTCAACTTGAGTGGTTCTGACTTGTCGGGGACGCTTGCGATTTACTCGGGTGCAACAAGCAGCACGCCAGTGCCAGAACCTCACTCGGTTTGGCTCCTACTTGCCGGGTTTTCCGCTGGCGCTGCTCTGCGTCACCGGCGCCAATAGCGTCCAAGGCGACGCTTGCCTAGCCTTGCACCCCAAGTTCGAGTTAGGGAACGGCGGCGCTTTGCCGTCACAGGACACAGGTTGCCTCTACGCTGAATGGTGCAGGAACGCCTGCGCCAGCAGCTGGAGGTCCCATCATGAATACGCTTTATCGCGCGGTCGCAGGAGGCTTGCTCGTCGGTATCGCTTCAGCGGCGCTGGCCGACAGTTCGGTATCCGCCAAGCTGTCATCGGTGCAGTTGACGCTGGTTGACCTGGACCTGTTGGACGGCATCACGCCGTGGATCACGTTCCAGGACAGCACTGAAACGTATCGCGGCGGTCTCTTCGTCATGGTGAATGATGAAGTGATGAATGGCTCTCACTACCTGGCATGGACCCAAGCGTTTTCGCCTTTTGCGGGGCAGGTTTCTGCCGCCGGTGCCGCGGCCAGCGCCTCGTTCACTGTCGATGCCACGGGAATGGGAGGCACGCATCTCGCCGACTCTCACGCCGTCTTCAACGGCGAGCGTCAGATTGGCCAGGCGCAGATCCTGGGCGCATGGAACCAGTTCACCATTTCGGACAAGACGTCGTTGGTGATCACCGCGAAAAGCTCAGCGGTCGCCGAGGTGACGCATGCTTGGTCCGGCACCGACGGCTTCAACAATGAAATGGCGGAAGCTGCGAACCGAATTGAAATTTGGGGCCCAGCCGCAAACGGTCAAGGCACCCAGCAGTCGGTCATGTACCACCAACTGGTTGTGAGGTCGCAGACCGTTTGGAATCCTGCGAGTGGCAGCTTCGACTTTGCGCCCGCGTCGAAAAGCGAAGTACAAGCGTTCTCTGGTTCATTCACCAACTTGAGTGGTTCTGACATGTCCGGGACGCTTTCCATGTATGCCACTGCGATAAGCATCACGCCTGGGTCATCCCCCGTGCCTGAACCGCACTCTGCCTGGCTCATGCTTGTCGGCCTGATGGGCGCCCGTGCCGCGCTGCGCAAGCGGCGCGGCTGACTACACCGCAAACGCCCACTCGCGGAACTCCGCGTGTTGCGGCCGCCGCTCTGCGGCCGCGCGTGCCCGGGCGGCTTCAATCCAGCTCTTGGCCAGCGGCAGCGGCCCGAAGCCGGCTTCGGCATTGATGTGGCCGACGGCACCCAGGTTGCTGAAGCTCGCGCCCCAGCGGTGGGCCCAACGCGCCGCGCTGGCGCCGCTCATCCAGGGGTCGTTGCTGCTGGCGATGAGGCGGCTGCGGCGCGGCAGGCGGTGGTGGGGCAGGGACTCGGCGATGCCGAACTTGTCGGGCTCCGCAGGTGCCACGAACAGGGCCTCGCGGATGGGCGAGTCGGGCTGGTCGGCCAGGTGGCGAGCCAGCGCCAGGCAGCCAAAGCTGTGGGCGACGGCCAGCCATTCGCCACTGCCCGCCATCTCCAGCGTGCGCTGGATGCGATCGGACCAGCGCTCCAGCTCGGGGCGGCTCGCGTCGCGTTGCGTGACGCGGCGGGCATCGCGGTACTGGCCCTGCAGCCAGGTCTGCCAGTGCGCTGGGCCGCTGTCGTGCAGGCCCGGGATGATGAGGACGCGTGGCGGCTGATAGCTCATGGCGTCACAGTGTCGCAATCGACACTTCGGTGGACTTGACCAGGGCCACGACCTCGCGGCCGACCTCCAGGCCCAGGTCCTTGACCGAGCGCGTCGTGATGACCGAGGTGACCACGTCGCCGCTGCGCGTGATGACGTCGACCTCGGACACGACCGGTCCTTCGATGATTTCCTTGATCGTGCCGCGGAATTGATTGCGGACGTTGATGGCAGTGATGCTCACGGCGGCTCCTGTTGAATGGCGTGGAGCCAGTGTGCGCAGCCTGAGCACCGCGAGGAACGAAGTAATGCGCAGCAGCGCATGCGGCTGCCGCATATGCGATCGGTCCGGCTCAGCGGGGCTTGGCGGCTTTGGGTGGGATGTCGGGCAGCAGCGCCGAGCAGTCCGTTGCCAGGCCGTCGAAGGATGGGTGTTCGATGCAGTACTCGTAGTCCGCCCGTGTCGGGCGCTTAGGGCCTGCCGCGGGCGGATCGAAGCGCAGCGGCGTCGTGATGTCGTGGCGCTTCGCAACGACCGGCGCCGAGGCTTGGCGACCGGGGGCCGACGCCGCCTGCGGTGGATCGGCGGCCCATGCGGGCGATGCAGGCAAGGCGATACCGAGGATGGCGACCGTGGCGGTTGCGACCAGGTGGGGCTGGAGGTGCATAGCGACTCCCTGTTAACGACCCGACTGACCGGACCGTACTCGGGTCGGCCGCGCTTGTCCCGCCGTTGGCCATACGTCTTGGGGATGACCCCCTAGATTCCAGCGCCGGACTTTGGCCAGCAAGGCCTGGCAGTCGCTGGCGATGCCATCGGGCGAAGGGTGGTCGATGCAGGCCTCGTAGGCCAGGTTGCGCGCCGGACCGGCGGCGGGTGGATCGAAGCGCAGCGCCTCGGCGGCGCGGCGCTTGGGCGCCGACTCCTGCGGGCTGCTGGCAGCCGGCCTGGGCAGGCCGCAGGCGTGGGCGGGCTGGGTCAGGTTGTAGGCGCCGACGAGGGCGAGGGCGGCCAGCGCGATGAGGCGGCGCTGCGAAGCGGGCAAGGACATGACGCTCTCCCTGGGCGGGCCCGCCGCCGGACATCGACGGCATGGGCCTGCCTCAGGAAGGACGCGAAGGCCTCCCAGGAGCGGACAGGCGCCGCGGCGCTTGTCCCCAACTCCGGGGTCAGATGCCGGCCCCGGACTCGAACAGGCTGAGCCGCGCCGCGCTGACCTTGACGCGCTGACCCCCCTGCAGGCGCAGTGCGTCGGCCTGGTCGCGGGTCATTTCGGCCTCCAGCGGCTGGCCGTCCGGGCCGATCAGCTCGACGCGGGCACTGGCGCCGAAGGCCAGCACGCGCTCCACCGTCGCGGCCAGGCCGGGGGCGGATTCGTCGGTCAGGATCTGCAGTTCATGCGGGCGGGCATAGGCCTGCACCTCGCCGCTGCCGGCCGAGTAGCCGGCGCCGGGCAGCTGGTGCTCGCCCATGTGCAGCACGCCGCCATGCGCGCGGCCGACGAAGCGGTTGGCCGCGCCGAGGAAGCCGTAGACGAAGGGCGTGGCCGGGCGCTCGTAGACCTCCTGCGGCGTGCCGACCTGCTCGACGCGGCCGTGGTCCATCAGCACGATGCGGTCGGCCACCTCCAGTGCCTCGTCCTGGTCATGGGTGACGAAGATGCTGGTGATGTGCAGCTCGTCATGCAGGCGGCGCAGCCAGCGGCGCAGCTCCTTGCGGACCTTGGCGTCGAGCGCGCCGAAAGGTTCATCCAGCAGCAGCACGCGCGGCTCGACGGCAAGGGCACGGGCGAGCGCGATGCGCTGGCGCTGGCCGCCGGAGAGCTGCGGCGGGTAGCGTTCGGCCAGCCAGTCCAGCTGCACGAGTTGCAGCAGCTCGGTCACGCGCTTCTTGATGTCGGCTTCGCTGGGCCTTTGCTTGCGCGGCTTGACGCGCAGGCCGAAGGCGACGTTGTCGAACACCGTCATGTGCCGGAACAGCGCGTAGTGCTGGAAGACGAAGCCGACTTGGCGCTCGCGCACGTGGGTCTCGGAGGCGTCCTGGCCGTCGAGCAGCACGCGCCCGCGATCAGCCTGCTCCAGGCCCGCGATGATGCGCAGCAGCGTGGTCTTGCCGCAGCCCGAGGGGCCGAGCAGGGCGACCAATTCGCCGGTCGGGAATTCGAGACTGACATCACCCAAGGCGGTGAAGTTGCCAAAGCCCTTGTGGATGTTCTCGACCTTGATGCTCATGGGGTGGTCCTGGCAGCCTGCCATTCAACGATTTGCTTGAGCACCAGCGTCACCAGCGCCAGCAGCGCGAGGACGGATGCGACGGCGAAGGCCGCGGCGAACTGGTACTCGTTGTAGAGGATCTCGACCTGCAGCGGCAGCGTGTTGGTCAGGCCGCGCACATGGCCGGAGACGACGGACACGGCGCCGAACTCGCCGAAGGCGCGCGCGTTGCACAGGATGACGCCGTACAGCAGGCCCCACTTGATGTTGGGCAGCGTGACGCGGCGGAAGGTCTGCCAGCCGCTGGCGCCGAGTACGGTCGCGGCTTCCTCCTCGTCGCGGCCCTGGGCCTGCATCAGTGGGATCAGCTCGCGCGCGACGAAGGGGAAGGTCACGAAGACGGTGGCCAGCACGATGCCGGGCACGGCAAAGATGATCTTCACGTCGTGCTCCTGCAGCCAGGGCCCGAACCAGCCCTGGGCGCCGAACAGCAGCACGTACATCAGGCCGGCGACGACTGGCGATACCGAGAAGGGCAGGTCGATGAAGGTGATGAGCAGCTGCTTGCCACGGAAGTCGTGCTTGGCAATGGCCCAGGCCGCGCTGACGCCGAAGACCAGATTCAGCGGCACGGCGATGGCTGCGGCCAGCAGCGTCAGCTTGAAGGCGGAGAAGGTCTCCTCGTCGGCCAGCGCCGCGAAGTAAACCGACCAGCCCTTGCGTAGTGCTTCGGTGAACACGGCCGCCAACGGCAGCAGCAGGAAGATGGCGAAGAAGGCCAGGCCCAGCGTGAGCAGCAGGCGGCGCACCCAGGGTGACTCGCGCGTGGCCGGGTTGGCCTGGTAGTTGGGCCGCGTGCGGGCGACGGAAAGAGCAGTACTCATCGTGCGCCTCGCTTGGAGCTCCAGGCCTGCAGCAGGTTGATGGCCAGCAACAGCAGGAAGCTGAAGAGCAGCATGACGACGGCGATGGCGGTGGCGCCGACGTAGTCGTACTGCTCGAGCTTGGAGATGATCATCAGCGGCGTGATCTCGCTGACCATGGGGATGTTGCCGGCGATGAAGATGACCGAGCCGTACTCGCCGACGGCGCGTGCGAACGCAAGTGCGAAGCCGGTCAACAGCGCCGGCAGCAGCGTGGGCAGCACGACGAAGCGAAAGGTCGTCCAGCGCTGGGCGCCGAGACTGGCGGCGGCTTCCTCGAGTTCGGTCTCCATGTCCTCCAGCACCGGCTGCACCGTGCGCACGATGAAGGGTAGGCCGATGAAGATCAGCGCCAGCAAGACGCCCAGCGGCGTGAACGCGATCTTGATGCCCAGCGGCGCGAACAGCGAGCCGACCCAGCCGTTGGGCGCATACAGCGCCGTCAGCGCGATGCCGGCCACGGCGGTGGGCAGCGCGAAGGGCAGGTCGATCAACGCGTCCACCAGCTTGCGGCCGGGGAAGTCATAACGCACCAGGCACCAGGCCAGCATCAGCCCGAAGACGAGGTTGATGCCGGCGGCCAGCAAGGCGGCGCCAAAGCTCAGTTTGTACGAGGCGATGACGCGCGGCGCGGTGGCCGCGGCCCAGAAGACGTCGAAGCCCAGGCCCGCGGACTTGATGAAGACCGCCACCAGTGGAATCAGCACCAGCAGCGACAGATAGAACAGCGTGAAGCCCAGCGTCGGTCCGAAGCCTGGGAGCACGCGGCGGCGCGCCAGAGAGAGCAGAGCCATGTCAGTTGTTATTCATGTTTTGCGGGCCGAGCGCCGGGCCGCTCCCGAGCTGGCCGGCGCTGGTGATGTGCTTGGGGCTCGACGCCGCGAGCACCGCCGTCCCCGCGGGCGACCGGCCAAGGTACTCCTTGGCCGAGGGGCACCATCTCAACGTTTGATCCCCGCCATCACCTGGTCGTACGTGCCGCCGTCGGCGAAGTGGGTCTTGCTGACCTTGGCCCAGCCGCCCAAGGTCTGGTCGACCGTGAACAGCTTGATGTTGGCGAAGCGAACCGCGTTCTTCTTGAAGACGGCCGGGTCGCGCGGGCGGAAGTTGTTCTTGGCGATGATCTCCTGGGCCTCGGGGCTCCAGTGGAAGTCGAGATAGGCCTTGGCCAGCGCAGCATTGCCCTTCTTGGCGGCGACCTTGTCGACCAGGGCCACTGGCGCCTCCGTCTCGATGGAGATGCTGGGGTTGACCTGCTCGAACTGGCCTTTGCCGAACTCGTTCTCGATCAGCTCGACCTCGGCCTCGAAGGTGACGAGCACGTCGCCGATACCGCGCTGCGTGAAGGTCGTCGTGGCGCCGCGGCCACCGCCGTCCAACACGGGCACGTTGCTGAAGATCTTGGTCACCAGCTCCTTGGCCTGGGCTTCGCTGCCGCCGGTGGCGATGACGCTGCCCCAGGCCGCCAGGTAGCCGTAGCGGCCGTTGCCGGTGACCTTGGGGTTGGGGATGATGACCTGCACGCCGGGGCGGGCCAGGTCGCTCCAGTCCTTGATGCCCTTGGGGTTGCCCTTGCGCACGAGGAACAGCATCGTCGACGAGTAGGGCGCCGCGTTGTTGGGGAAGCGGCTGCGCCAGTCGGCCGGCGTCAGGCCCTTCTCGGCGAGCTGGTCGACGTCGGTGGCCTGGTTCATCGTCACGACATCGGCCTCCAGGCCGGCGATGACGGCGCCGATCTGCTTGCTGGAGCCGCCGTGGCTCTGGTTCACGGTGACGGCCTGGCCGGTCTTGGCCTTCCAGGAGGCGACGAAGGCCGGGTTGATCTGCTTGTAGAGCTCGCGCGCGACGTCGTAGGAGACGTTCAGCAGCGCCGGGTCGGCGGCCAACGCGGGCAGTGCGGTGGCCGAGGCGATCAGCGCGAGTACCGCGCGACGAGAGGGCAGAAAGGGGGGCATGGCGGGGCCGTCGAATGAACGAAAGCCGCGAGGTTGCCCAAACTCTCTTATTCGAGGAACAACAGTTTTCTTATTTCCTTATGCGACTTATGCCGTCACTCGCGCACAGCGAGCATGACGGCATAAGCCTTGAAGCAGGCGGTGGCGGGCTGGCCGACCGCCAGACCCAGCGCATCCACCGCATCGTTGGTGACGCTGGCCGTCACGGCCACGCCACCGGGGAGGGTCAGGCCGATCAGCGAGGACACGGCGCCGCGCTGCACGCGCGACACGGTGCCGGCGAGCTGGTTGCGCGCGGAGAGTCTGTAGCCGGCAAAGTCGCTGACCAGCACGACCTCGGAGGCCTTCACGAGGGCCAGCGCGTCCTGGCCAACCTGCACGCGCAGCTCCTCGGCCGCGGCGCTCGTCAACGACGCGGTGATCTCGGCGCCACCGGGTAGCGCAACTCGCACGGTCGTCGTTGCGGGGCCGACGTTCACGGCGCTGATCTGGCCGGCGAACTGGTTACGGGCGGTGGTTTTCATGGACATCCTTTTCAGCAATTGATGCAGCGTGGGCTGCGTGGCCAGCCAGGCCTCCTGCTCGCGCAGAAAGCCGTCATGGCGCGACTGGAGGACATGCCAGGCCGCGAGCAAGGCCTGGCCCTCGGTCGTCAATCGCGAGCCGCCACCGCCGCGGCCGCCGGAGCTGGCTTCGACCAGCGGCGCATGCGTCAGTGCCGTGGCGGCGTCCAGCACCAGCCAGGCGCCCTTGTAGCTGTAGCCGGCGGCGCGCGCAGCCTTCTGCAGCGAGCCCGTCAGCGCAAGGGCCGCGAGCAGGTCGAAGAAGCGGCCATCGAGCCGCCCGGCCAGGCGCAGCTCGCCCTGCAGCAGCGGATGGTCGGTGAGTCTCACATCAGCCGCTCGCGCAGGCCGGGGTCGCCGGCGGCCAGGCGCTGGCACACCTGGCCGCCGTCGACCAGGTACACCTCGTCGGCCAGCGCCAGCACGTCTTCTGCGTCATGACTGACCATGACGGCCGGGATGCCCCACTGCGCGCGCACGCGCTGCAGCTCCACGCGCAGCTCGCGGCGCAGTGCGCTGTGCAGTGCGGCGAAGGGTTCGTCCAGCAGCAGCACCTGCGGGTTGCAGGCCAGCGCCCGCGCCAACGCGACGCGTTGCTGCTGGCCGCCCGACAGCGTGGCGGGCCGGCTGGCGGCCATGGCGGTCAAGCCGAAGGATTCGATCAGCTCGTCCACGCGGGCCGCGTCGTCGGCCTTCAGGCGGCGGCGCCAGCTCGTCAAGCCGAAGGCGATGTTGTCGCGCACGCTGAGGTGGGGGAAGAGCGCGTAATGCTGGAACAGATAGCCCACGCCGCGCGCTTCGGGCGGCAAGTCGATGCCGGCGGCCGTGTCCAGTAGTGCGCGGCCGTTCAGCCGGACGTGGCCGGCCTGCACCGGCAGCAGGCCGGCCATGGCTTGCAGCGTCAGTGATTTGCCGGCGCCCGACGGGCCGTACAGCGCGACGAAGGGCGCATCGGTCGCGAAGGCGATGTCGAGATCGAAGCGACGGCGCGTGTCGCTCACCGAAAGCTGCAGGCGGACGTCGATCAAGGCTTGCCAAAGCCGTAGCGGGCGAGGATGGCCTGCGCCTCGAACCCATTCAGGAAGGCGACGAAGTCGCGCGCCAGCGCGCCCTGCGCGCTGTCCGCGACGGCGGCGGCCGGGTAGGTGACCGGCGCATGACCGCCTACCGTCATCGCAATGCGCACCTTGTCCTTCAGCAGCTCGGCGTCCGTCCGGTAGACGAAACCGGCCTCGGCCTCGCCGCGCGACACGTAGTCCAGCACCTGGCGCACGTTGTCGGCGAAGACGAGCTTGGGCTGCAGGCCGGCCCAGAGCTGCGCGGTTTCCAGCGCCGCCTGGGTGTAGCGGCCCACCGGCACGGAGGCGACCTTGCCGACGGCGATGTGCTTCACGTCGGCCTTGTTCAGATCGGCCAGCGCGGTGATGGCCGGGGCGCCTCGGGCCGGCGCGATCAGCACGACGGCGTTGCTTGCGAAGTCGCGTCGCGTGTCGGCGGCGATGACTTTCTGGTCCGCGGCGCGGTTCATCGTTTCCTGGTCGGCGCTGACGAACACGTCCACCGGCGCGCCTTGCACGATCTGCTGCAGCAACACGCCCGAGGCGGCGAAATTGAAGCGCAGCGTTGTGCCAGGCTTGCTGGCCTCGAAGCGCGGGCCGATTTCCTTGAAGGCATCCGTCAGGCTGGCCGCGGCCGACACGGTGAGGTGCTGAGCCTGTGCAACGAGGGGCAGGGCGGATGAGAGTGAAACCGCGACGGTGCAGAGCAGGCGCTTGAACATCATGGCGTGGGGCGTTGCAGGTAGCGGTTGGACAGCACGAGGATGACGACCGAGACGGCCGAGATGACCAGGGCCAGCATCAGCGCGACATCGTCGCGGCCGGCCTGCACGGCGTCGTAGATGGCCATGGAGGCCGTCTGCGTCTGGCCGGGGATGGAACCCGCCACCATCAGCGACGCGCCGAACTCGCCCATCGCGCGGGCGAAGGCCAGCAGCGTGCCGGCCAGGATGCCCGGCCAGGCCAGCGGTAGCGTCACGCGCACGAAGGTGCTCCAGCGCGACTGGCGCAGCGTGCGCGCGGCGGCTTCCAGGTTGCGGTCGACCTGCGCGAAGGCGCTGCTCGCGCCCTTGAGCACCAGCGGCAGCGCGACCAGGGCCGACGCGATGACGGCGCCATGCCAGTTGAAGATGACGGTGTAGTCGAAGTGCTCGCGCAGCCAGCCGCCCAAAGCGCTGCGTCGGCCCATCAGCACGAGGATGCCATAGCCCAGCACGGTGGGCGGCAGCACAAGGGGCAGCATGCAGACGGCCTCCAGCACGCTGCGGCCCGGCAGCTTCGTGCGCGCGAACACCCAGCCCAGGGCCACGCCGAGCAGCAGGGCCAGCAGCGTCGCGACGGCGGCCACGCGCAACGTCAGCGCCAGCGGCGCCGCGTCGAACTGGCTCCAGAGCTCGGTGGGCATGGTGGCGTAATGTAATCAACTACATCGCGATGCGAACACCCGCAGTGCCATGGCCCTGCGGCTATCCTGGCGCCCTGACGCCATGGACCTGCTGACCGACCTCTTCGCCCACCACGGCCTGATCGCCGTGGCCCTGGCCGTGCTGCTGGAGCAGCTCGGCGCGCCACTGCCGTCCACGCCGGTGCTGCTGCTGGCGGGCGTGGAGTCGGCCACGCGCGAGGGCTTCGCGCTGCGCGCCTTCGCGATGGCGACGCTCGCGGCCGCACTGGCCAACGGCCTGTGGTTCTGGGCCGGCCGTCGGCTGGGGCGGCACGTGCTGGCCACGCTGTGCCGCATCTCCATTTCACCGGACAGCTGCGTGCGTCAGAACGAAGCCAGCTTCGCGCGCCGCGGCGTGCTGACGCTGGTGATCGCCAAATTCGTGCCGGGGCTGTCCATCCTGGCGCCGCCGCTGGCCGGCGCTCTGGGCATGTCGGCGCGGCGCTTCCTGGCCTGGAATCTCCTCGGCTCGGCGTTGTGGGCCGGCGTGGCCGTGGGCGTGGGCCGCGTCTTCCACGAGCAGATCGACACGCTGCTGCGCGCGCTGAGCAGCCTGGGCAGCGTCGCCCTCGGGCTGGCGTTGGGGGTCGTCGCGGTCTACCTGGCCTGGCGGCTGTGGCGGCGCGCCCGCGTGCGCCGCGAACTCAATCGCTTCGAGCGCCTCGGCCCCGTGGACGTGATGGCCTTGCTGCAACAGCGCCAGGACATCGTCCTCGTCGACGTGCGCGCCACGTCGCCGGAGATGCCGCTGGAGAGCCGCCTCCCGGGCGCCCGTCATCTCGACCTCGGCGCGCTGAGCGACGCGGCGCTGGCCGGCTGGCCGCTGGCGGGCGAATTCATCACTTATTGCGCCTGCCCGAACGACGCCTCGGCCGTGAAGGCCGCGCAGTGGCTGAAGCAGCAGGGCCGCCAGGCTCGCGTGCTGCGTGGCGGCATCGAGGCCTGGACCCAGGCGGGGCTAGCGCTGGAGAACGGCTGAGGGAACCGCCGGGCGGGCGCTTGCTTCAAAACTGGTGTTTACCCTATAATCGGGTTTACCCTAGTGAAGCAATCGGGCCACGAGCCCAACCCACACCATGAGCCTGATCCAGAACTTGTTCCAGTCGCTGCGCGACGCCCTGAGCGTCGAGACCCAGACTTCCCTCGAGGAGCGCTATCTGGCCGACGCCGTCGACCACGTCGACCTCGAGCGCCGCATCGCGACCCAGTCGCGCGCCTACATGTCGATGGCGCCGATGAACATCGGCCGCTGAGCCGCCGGGCGCATCGCGCCAGAAGAAACGGCCCCGTGAGGGGCCGTTGTCATTTGCAGGCCGGGTCGCGGCCAGCGCCGCGGCATCAGTTCAGCGGCGGAAAAAACCTCCTCAGGGTGTCCAGCGACAAGGGTTTGCACAGCACATGGTCGATGCCGGCGGCCATGGCGAGGTCGTGCTCCCGCTGGCCGCTGCGGCCGGTGACGGCGATCAGCACGAGTTCGGGGCCATGCCGCTTACGCAGGCGTTTACTGAGGTCACAGCCGTCGAGATCGGGCAGGCCCAGGTCCAGCAGCGCGCAGACGGGGCGGTACTCATCCACGGCGGCCATGGCGTCCTGCGCCGTCCTGGCCACGCGCACGCTGTAGCCGTCCAGCTTCAACAAGGCGCTCAGCGTTTCGCATGTGTCCGCATCGTCGTCGACCAGCACGACACGGACGTCCTCAGCAACCGGCATGGCATTCCCTCACTCTCGCCCGATCGGCAAAATTTGCCGCAAGACCGCCGGGAACTGATCTGACACCACCAGTACAGCGGTGCGGCGAGCTTAGGGAGCAAGGGGCGTGCCTGGAATGCCCGGCCTTGTATAGGCGGACATCGCAATATCGCGTAGGCGCCGTCCGACGCCATCGCGGTCCTGTCCCTACTGGATGAGGCCGTTCTTCAGTGCGTAATAGGTCAGGTCGCTGTTGGTCTCGAGCTTGATCTTCTCCAGCACGCGGGTGCGGTAGGTGCTGACGGTCTTCACGCTGAGGAACATCGCCTTGGCCATGTCGCCCACCGTCTCGCCCTTGGCCAGGCGCAGGAAGACCTGCAGCTCGCGCTCGGACAGCGACTCGTGCAGCGGCTTGTCGCTGCCGCTGCCCGCCACGCCGTCGGCCAGCAGCTCGGCCACGGCCGGGCTGATGTAGCGCCGGCCGCGCGCCACGGTGCGAATTGCGTTGGCGATCTCCTCGGGGTCGCATTCCTTGTTCAGATAGCCGCTGGCGCCCTGGCGCAGCAGGGCCGTCGCGTAATGGGTCTCGGGGAAGCCGCTGAGGATGAGCACGGGCAGTTCGGGGAAGCGCGTCTTGATCGCGGACAGCGCGTCAACGCCGCTCTGATCGGGCATGGAGATGTCCATCAGCAGCACGTCGACGTCGCCCCCCCGTGCCAGCTCCAGCGCCTCGCGCCCGTTGCCGGCCTCGCCGGTGACGCGCAGGTCGACGTTGTCGCCGAGGAACTGGCGCAGGCCGGAGCGAACGATGGCGTG
The DNA here is from genome assembly GCA_019509985.1 of Burkholderiales bacterium. Taxonomy (GTDB): domain Bacteria; phylum Pseudomonadota; class Gammaproteobacteria; order Burkholderiales; family Burkholderiaceae_C; genus Pelomonas. The sequence goes on from JAEKLF010000080.1 coordinate 14,322, forward strand.
GTCGTCGACGATGCCGATGCGAATCATGGAGTCCCCCGGGAGCAGTTGGTTCGGTGAGCCAAGACTAGCAGCGGCCCACCTGGCCGCTCATCGGAGCTGTCCTACACGCCCCCTCGGCGGGCGCCGCGTTCTGCTGCTTGTCCTACGGCGCCTCGGGCGTGCGGCCGGCACCGCGGCGCGAGGCGTTTGCGCACAGTCCATTCATGCGGCCGCCGTGGCCCGCGGAGTGAACGATGAAAGCCCTGACCGACACCTTGGCTCGCTTCGAGCCTCCGCTGTGGCTGATGTTTGCGCTGGCGACCGTGCTTGGCGCCGTGCTGTTGGTGGCCTTCGTCGACACGCTTCAGCAGGGCATTCGCCACGGCGAGGAGTTTCGCCAGCGGCAGCGAGTCAGCTCAGTCCGACAACCACTCAGCACCGTAGCCGATGCCACGCACGACATGCAGCAGCCACAGTTGCGTTGACGGTTCGCGAAGCTTCCCCGATGAAGAAAGGATCCACGATGAGCAAGCTCAATACCTCCCGCCTGCCCCTGATCGGCGCACTGGCGCTGGCCGCGGCCCTGGCCGCCTGCGGCAAGCATGAAGACGACCGCACCGCGGGCCAAAAGCTCGATGGCGCCATTGCCGACGCCAAGCAGGCCGGCAACGACGCCAAGGCCGACGCCAACCGTGCGATGGACAAGGCAGAGACCCGGGTGAAGGATGCCGCCGCGGCCACGTCCGATGCCGTCTCCGACGCCACCATCGTCACCAAGATCAATGCCTCGCTGATGGCCGATGACCGCCTCAAGGCCACCAAGATCGACGTTCGCGCCGAGGACGGCCGCGTGACGCTGACCGGCACGGCGCCCGACAGCGGCTCGCAGGCCCGCGCCACGACGCTGGCCGCGGCCGTGAACGGCGTGCGCTCGGTCGACAACAAGCTCGTGGTGGCCCGCAATGGCTGATCCACACGCACCCCTGAAGCTCGACGAAGCCGGCCTGAAGGCGGCGCGTGGCGACCTCAAGGACGGTGCCGTCACGCCGGCCTACGGGCCCTGGCGCGACGACATTGTCAAGCTGCTCAACGGTGCACTGGCGACGGAGCTGATCTGTGTGCTGCGCTATCGCCGCCACCACTTCATGGCCGACGGCCTGGAGTCGCCGACGATTGCCGAAGAGTTCCTCGTCCACGCCAACGCCGAGCTGGGTCATGCCGACCGCCTGGCCCAGCGCATCGTGCAGCTCGGTGGCGACCCGGACTTCAATCCGGTGGGCCTGCTGGAGCGCGGGCACGCGGACTACGACCAGGTCACCGACCTGAAGGCCATGATCAAGTCCAACCTCATCGCCGAGCGCATCGCAGTGGAAACCTACCGGCAGATGATCGGCCTCGTCGGGGACAAGGACTCCACGACCCGGCGCATGCTGGAGGACATCCTGGCCGACGAGGAAGAGCATGCTGACGAGCTGAAGGACTGGATGTCGCGAGCAGCCTGAGCCACGGAAGGTCGACCGTCATGTCAGCCCTGCGCGCCTTCATCGTCGAAGACAGCCCGGTGATCCTGGAGAACCTCGTCGGTACGCTCGAGGAGCTGGCCAATGTCCAAGTGGTGGGCAGCGCGGGCGACGAGGCGGCAGCCGTGCGCTGGATGTGCATGCACGCGGGCGAGAAGGCCGATGTCTTCATCGTCGACGTCTTTCTGAACTCCGGCACCGGCCTGGGTGTGTTGCGCGCCGCCCAGCAAATGGGCGTCGCGGCGCGCCGCGTCGTGCTGACCAACTACGCCACCGACGACATGCGCCGACGCTGCGCCAGCCTGGGCGCCGAGCGCGTGTTCGACAAGAGCCGCCAGCTGGAAGAGCTGATCAACTATTGCGCCGACCTCGCTGGCCCGCCCGCGCAGGGCCTGTCCAGCGTGCCGCTGTGACACCCGGGTCAATTCAGGCCGAGTAGCTTGACATGGCGCGGCGCGCCTTTGGGCGCAGCATCGGCCGGCCACTCGCGAACCGACCGCATTGCGCCCTGGCGCTCGGTCCTACAGCCCGCGTCTGCGCCGGCTGACGAGGCCGCATCGGGCCAGCGCCCAGACTTGTCACCGGGAGTGGGTGAGAAGGCCAAGAAGTCAAACAGGGCACGCCGCGAAATGCCGTGCCGCCTTCAGGCGGCCGCCGAGCCCTCCCTCAGGAGACCGTCATGAGAATTGCAGGAAGCACCCCCAGTTGGCGCGACCGTCTGCCACCCTATGGCCAGCCAACGCCTCGAATACCCGATGCCGTCGACAAGCCGCGGCGCGAGCCGCGCCGGCGCTCAGGCGCGCTGGGCTGGGTCGTGGCGTTGGGCGTGGGCGCGGCCATCACTGCACTGCTGGTGTCCAACCTCAACGACCCGCGCACGCTGGGCACCCAGCTCGACGACATGGTGGCCGGCGTGCGTGATGCGGGCAACCAGGCGGGTCAGACGCTGGCCGATTCGGGCAATGCCGCCGCCGACGCATCGCGCAACGTCGTGAACGGTGTCAGCACGGCCATCGAGGACACGGCCATCAGCGCCAAGGTCAAGACGGCGCTGGCCGCCGACCCGAGCCTGAGTGCCTCCCGCATCATCGTCAGCACCAGCCAGGGCGTCGTGCGCCTGGACGGTCCTGCGCCCGACGCGACCGCCAGGGAGCGCGCCACCGTGCTGGCCAGCGCACCCCAGGGCGTGAAGGGCGTCGACAACCGCCTGACGCTGCCCCAGGCGGGCAACGTCGTGCCGGTGGCCGAGGGTGTGCAGCGCACGCTGCCCGCGGGCCCGGCTCCGGTGGTCCCCGCGCCTGCCGGGGAGGACATGGCCGTCGCCAACCAGGTCAAGTCCGCGCTCGCCGCCGACGCCGTGCTGGCCAAGGCCAGGATCGAGATCAGCATCCACGACGGCGTGGTGCGCATGGAGGGTGTCGTGCCCGACCCCGTCGCCAAGGACCGGGCTGCGCGGCTCGCCGCCATCCAACAAGGCGTGCTCGGGGTGGACAACCGCCTGACGCTGGCCGCTCAGCCCGGCCAGGCCGCACTCAACCCATCGGGCCCGATCGATGGCGTGCGATGAGCGGGCATTGCTCAACGCTCTGACGAAGAAACCGCCGGCCGCGTGAGCGGAGCCGGCGGTTTGTCTTGTGACCCTGCCCGGATGTGCTCCGGGCGGGCGCTGCCCATCACTGGAAGTAGCGGGCCTTGGCGCTGGCCTGGCAGCTGTCCTTGGCGTCACCCGACAGCGAGTCGCAACGCTCATTGGCAACCTTGTAGTCGGCCTTGAGCTTGGTTTCCATGGCGTCGGACTCGGCGGAAGCCACGGCCTTGTTCGCCTTCAGGTCGGCCTTGGCCTTGTCGTACTCGGCCTTGGCTTCGGCGACGCAGACGTCCTTGGCATTGCCGCCCTTGTCATCGCACATTTCCTTGGCCAGCTTGTAGCGAGCTTCGTAGCGTGCTTCCAGGTAGTCGTTGCGATCCTTGGCCTTGCCGGTGTACTGGTATTCGAGGTTGGCGAGGGCAACCTTCTCGTGTCCCTTGGCGCGCTCGACACAGACGTCCTTGGCGTTGCCGGACATCGAACCGCAGTGGTCGCGCTCGGTCTTGAACATCGTCTTCACCTCGTCCTTGGCCGCCGTGTAGACGGGCTTGGTGATGTTGGCGGAGGCGGTACCGGCCAGGCCTGCGAGGGCGATGGCACACAGCAGACGGGGGGCGTGGTTTCGTGTCGTCATGGGGTCTCCTTTGGCTTGATGGGCTTGGCGGCACCCTCACCCGGACGGGCCTGGCGCCACAGTAGTCAGCTTAGGGATCCGCCACGGCCACGTGTGTCGGCGCCTCGCTTTCGGACACGTCGGACAAGGCCGTGCGCGTTGCGGGTCATGGGGCTGCGCGCAGATAGGTCAGGCGCACGGCGCCGGTGTCCATGCGGTGCACGTCCTGCAGGCTGAGCGTGAACGGTGCGTGGGCCTGCTTGAAGAGCGAATGGCCGGCGCCGAAGAGCTGCGGCATCAGCAGCAGCCGGTATTCGTCGACCAGGTCCGCTGCCAACAGCGTGGCGGCCAGCGTGACGCCGCCGACGGCGTTGATGTCACCGGGAAAGCTCTGCTTGAGGTCACGCACCGTGTCGGCCAGCGGCGCGCCGGCGACCCTGGCGTTCCAGCCGGCGCTCTTCAGCGTGCTGGAGATGACGACCTTGGGCAGCTCGTTCATCCTCCGTGCCAGCGCACGGAACCCGGCCGAGTTCTTCTCGTCCTTTTCCATGGCTGGCCACAGCGGCGCGTTCTGCTCGAAGGCGCGCCGGCCGTAGAGCAGCAGGCTGCCTGGCGCGATGTTGGGCGCCGACCAATGCTGCTCCAGGTCGTCGGACCAGTCGGGCCGGATCAGCGCGCCGGCGGGGCTTTCGACGAAGCCGTCGAGCGTCAGGAACATGCTCAGGATCAGACGGGACATTTCACTCTCCTCAGGAAATTCGCAGCCCGCACAGCCCGGCCATGATGGCGGCCGACACCGCCGCGGCGCCGGCCAGGCCGGCCGCCCAGGCGCGGTTGACGGTGCCTGGATTGATGCCATGCGCAAGCAGCACGCCGCGCAGGCCCGACGCGAGATGCGCCAGCACGAAGAAGACGCCCAGCGCGTAGTGCGGCACGAGGCGGATGCTCCAGGCGTCGAGCAGCAGGCCCGTCGGTGCGCCCGAGGCCCAGGCCCAATCGGGGTCAATGCCGTGCAGGCCGCGCGCCGACACGAGCGCCGAGTTCATGTGCGTGAGGATGAAGGCCCCGAGGTAGACGCCCGACGCCACCTGGAAGCTGCGGTAGGGGTCCAGACGCTGCAGGCTCCACCGCCAGGCCAGCCGGCCGCCGATGGCGACCTGGAACAGCAGCAGCGCCACCAGCAGCGCCTCGACCACCGGCGCGCGGTAGACCTTGCGCCCCAGCGCCATGACCGCCGCATGCGCCTGCGGGCCGATCAGGCCGAACAGGTGGTTGGCCAGGTGGAAGCCGACGTAGAGCAGGACGGCGGCCGCGACGACGCCGTGCGTGACCCGCCAGGCGCCAGGCGGCGGCGCCGGAACCGGTGCGTCGGCCCTCGGCGCCGCCGCGACCCACAGGCCCACGGCCAGCCAGACACCCCACCAGGCCCAGATCTCTGGGACGGGATGGCCCAGGGCCGACAGCAGGAAGGCCAGGAACACGAACAGCGGTGGCGCTGCCACGCTCAGCAAGGCGAGCTGGCGCGCGCGGCGCTGCAGGACCGTGGCCGGCATCTCGCCGGCCGAGCGAAGCGTGAGCAGCAGGCCGAGCCCCGGCGCCATGAAGGCGCCCAGCAACAGCAGCAATGCCTTCAGATGGCGTGTGGAGCTGGCGTCGCCGGGTGCCGCCACGACGGCATGGAAGCCTTGCAGCAACGGGGGGTAGGCCATGGCCGCCAACGCCGGCAGCAGGGCCGCGAGCCGGCTGGAAAGCCCACGCCTTGTCGGCGCCCCGGCCCGCGCCGCAGGGGACTGAACGAACACATCCATGGCCTGAACCTCGTTGGCAGCGGGCACCGGTCCGTGCCCTCCTGCCATTCACTGTCCAGCAAAATGGTTCAGCCAAGAAGGGCCATTTTTCGACAGCGCGACTGAGCCATGAACCCACCACCGCCGCCGCAGCTTGGCGCCTTGCCCCTCGAGCCGGCTTCGGCCTCGCCGCTGCAGGAACAGGTCTATGGCCGCCTGCGCCAGGCCATCGCCGAGGGACGGCTGGCGCCCGGCGAGCGCCTGCCGTCCACGCGCAGCCTGGCGGCCCAGCTCAACGTGGCACGCGGCACCGTCGACGCGGCCTACGGGCGGCTGGCGGGGGAGGGCTACGTCGTCGGCCGTGGCGCCGCCGGCACCGTGGTCGCGGCCGATCTGAATGCCGCCGCGTTGGCGCCGCGTGCCGCGCGGGCGCCGACCGCGTCCTATGCACCGCCCGACGACTACCTCTGGTCCTTTCGCGGTGGCCTGCCGGCCCTGGACCTTTTCCCGCGGGTGCTGTGGACGGGCCTGGTGGCCAGGGCCGCCCGGCGCCTGGACGCGCCGCGCTTCTGCTACCCGGACCCGCGTGGCCTGCAGGAGCTGCGCGTGGCCATCGCCGGCTACCTGCTGGTGTCGCGCGGCATCGCCTGCGATCCGTCCCAGGTCTTCGTCACCGGAGGCTATCAGGCGGCGTTGCAGCACGTCGTCGGCCGTCTGCTGCGCCCGGGCGACGAGGTCTGGCTCGAGGACCCCGGCTACCGGCTCGCCCGGCGTGCGCTCGAAGCGGCTCAGATGCGCGTGGCGCCCATCCCCGTCGATGCCTCGGGCCTGGACGTGGGCTGGGCCCGGCAGCGACACGCGGCGGCCCGGCTGGCCATCGTCACGCCCGGCCACCAGAGCCCGCTCGGCGTGCCGCTGTCACTGCCACGCCGCCAGGCCCTGCTGGACTGGGCCAGCGACGCGGACGCCTGGGTGCTGGAGGACGACTACGACAGCGAGTTCCACTACATCGGCCGCAAGCCGCCCGCGCTGAAGAGCATCGACAGGCGGGACCGGGTCTTCTACGCCGGCAGCTTCAGCAAGACCTTGTTCCCGGGGCTGAGGCTAGGGTATCTGGTGGTGCCCGTGAACTGGACGGCCGCCGTCACGAACTCCTGCGAGCTGCTGTGCCGGGGGCAGTCCACGTTGGAACAAGCCGCCGTCGCGGCCTTCATCGCCGATGGCCACTACGCCCGCCATCTGCGCCGCATGCGGCTGCGCTATGCGGAACGCAGCGCCGCCCTCACGCAAGCCCTCGTGGGCCAGTTCGGCAGCGGCATTCAGCTGGCCCGGCCCGAAGGCGGGCTGACGCTGCTCGCCCGCTTTCCTACGTTCGGACCCGACACGGAGCTGGTCGAACGCGCGCGGGCCCGGGGCCTGGCGCCATCCGCACTGTCCGCCCACGCGGTGAGGCACGATGCCGGCAGCGGCATGTTGCTCGGCTTCACCAACATCACGCCGGAGCAGGCGCAGCAGGTTGCGCAGCGGCTCCATGAAGCGATCAGTGAATGACCAAGGCGCCCCTGAATTCGGCTCGGTCTCTGCATTGAGCCGGCACGCCGCTTGCACTGACGGCCATCCAGACTCACGCCGGTCGGCGTTGACCTGTACCCATTGTTGAAAGGAATTGAGATGGCATCCGATGACGATCGAGACAACCGTCGCGGCGAGTACCAGCACGGCGGACAGCAACACCAAGCCAATGTTTCCGGCTCTTCGCAGTATGGCCAGCGTGGCCAGTACGACCAGCCCCAGCAATACAACGATCCGCAAGGCATGCACGGCGGCAACTACCAGAGCGGCGCGGGCGGCAACTACGGTGCTTCGGGTGGCAACTACGGCGGCAACTATGGCGGTAGGGATTACCGCGGCACGGGCAATTTCGCGGACCCGGGCAGCTACCGAGGCGCTTACCAGGGAACCCAGAGCCAGCGGAGCCGGGACTACGGTGCGAGGCCGGCCTACCGGGGCGATGGCAGTCACGTCAGCCCCGGCAACTACCAAGGTGCCGGCTATCAGGGCAGTGGCTACGAAGGTGGCCGCGGCTTGGACGAGGGCCGTGGCCCGGGGGGCTATGCGGGCGGTGATCCGGGCGACTACCGGCCGTACGACTTCGGCACCGGGGACTACGGCGGCGGAAACTTCGGCACAGGAAACTACGGCGGCAATGGCGAGTATGGCGGCGGCTACGGCACGGGCGGCTACTACGGCGCGGGCCGCTGGGGCGGCAGCGACTACGACGAGCGCCATCGTGCGGGCCAGCGCGGCGGCCAGGGTTTCGACGACTCGCGCAACCAGACGCACTACGACCCGGACTATCTGCAGTGGCGCCAACAGCAGATGCGCGAACTGGACAACGACTACAACACGTGGCGCCAGGACCGCTACAAGAAGTTCTCTGACGAGTTCTCGTCTTGGCGGGACAACCGTCGCAATGCTGCCCGGTCCGATCACAACGAGACCGGCTCCGAGCGGAACGCCCAGCAGGCGTCGAGCGGCAAGGACAACAAGGCCAAGTAGGCGGACGCCTTGACCGCGGGCTGATCGACCGAAAGCGCGGCCGATCGCCGCACGGCGTTCGCTTCGCCGAGCCCGGCGGGCTCGGCCTTCGCGTCGCAGCAAGCGCAGCCGCGGGCGCGAGGGTCAGACGGCGGGCAGCGGGACGCCATCAAGCGGGCCCGGCTGTGGCAAGTGCCGCGCGCACCCTGCTGCGCGACAGCGGCAGGTCGCGCAGCCGCTGCCCGCAGGCGTCGTGCAGCGCGTTGGCCACCGCCGCGCCGGTTGGACCTTGCGCCACCTCGCCGGTGCCCAGGAAAGGCTCGCCCGGGCGGTCGACAACGTGCACGTCGATGTGTTCGGGCACGTTGGGGAAACGCAGGATGGGATAGCCGCCCCAGTCGAGGCTGGCGGGGCGTGCGCCATCGAAGGCCACCTGCTCCACCGTCGTCCAGCTCAGCGACTGCACGATGCCGCCTTCGACCTGGTTGCGGATGCCATCGGGGTTCACCGCCTCGCCGCTGTCCACGGCCGCCACCACGCGCAGCAGCCGCAGCTCGCCCGTGTCCCGCCGCACCTCCAGCTCGCAGGCCAGCGCCAGGTAGGCCGCCAGGTTCTTGTAGCGCGCGAACGCGAAGCCCCGCCCGCGCATGGCACTGCGCCGGTAGGCGGCCCAGCCGAAGCGCTCGGCCGCGAGCTGCACGACGGCTTTCGCGCGCGGATCCTGCAGGTGCCGCAGCCGGAATGCGACCGGGTCGGCACGGGCAGCGCGGGCCAGTTCATCCATGAAGCTCTCGATGGCGAACACGTTCATGTAGGCGCCCAGCGATCGCAAGGCCGACACGCGCACCGGCATCTGCGGCAGGAAGTGATGCACCACGCGGGCGTTGGGCACCGTGTACAGCGGGATGGCGTTGCGGTCGCCGCCGCCCTCGGGCTGGGGCAGCGGTTTGGGCGGCGTGGGCGCGAACGGCGTTTGCAGCAGCGTGCCTGCGAGCAAGTCACCGGCGCCGCCAGGACGCGTCGAATGCGTGTTGCTCCAGACCTGGTAGTCCCACTCGGCCAGTGCGCCGGCCGCGTCCAGCGCACCGCTCACCTGCACGGACATGGGTGGGCCGTAGGGCTCGCAGCCATGCTCGTCCTCACGCATCCATTGCACGCGCACCGGGTGACCGGGCAGCGCGCGGGCCAGCAGCGCGGCGTCTGCGGCCACGTCGTCGGCACCGTTGTGCCCATAACAGCCCGAGCCCTCGGCGTGGATGCAGCGCAGGCGCGCCTCCGGCAGGCCGAGCAGTTCGGCCAGCGCCTTGCGCAGCGGGAACATCCCTTGCGAATGAGACCACGCGGTGTAGCTGCCGTCGGCCAGCTGCTGGGCGATGGCACAGGACGGACCGATGGACGCGTGCATGAGATAAGGGCGCGAGTAGGCCGCGCTCAGACGCTGCGGTGCGCTGGACATGCCGCGTTCCAGGATCGTGGTGTCCTGCGCCGGTGCGGCGCGCAAGCTGGCGGCCAGGGCCTGCGAGGGCGGCAACGGCGGCGGCCCGGCGGACTCGTCCCAACGGGCCGCCGCCGCCAGCGCGCGCATGGCCTGCACGGCCTGCCATTCGCGCCGTGCGATCACGCCGAGAAACTGCCCGTCGTGCACCACCTTCAGGACACCCGGCATGCGTTCGACCGCGCCGCCGTCCAGCGCCGCCAGCCGCGCCCGGGCGCTGGGCGGCCTGACGATGCGGCCGTGCACCATGCCGTCCAGCCGCATGTCCTGCAGGTAGGCCCTGCCGCCGCTCACCTTGGACGGGATGTCCACGCGCGGCAGAGCGCGGCCCACGAACCGGTGCGCGTCTGGCGGCCGCAGCGCAACTTCCGGCGCCACGCGAACGTGCAGCTGCTCCGGGCCCAGCAGCTCGCCGTAGGCCAGCTGGCGCGTGCCATGACTCACCACGCCGTTGGCGATGCTGAGCTCGCCGGCAGCCGCCCCCAGCCGCTCGGCGGCGCGCGCCAGCAGCAGCGCGCGGGCCTGGGCGGCGGCGTGGCGGATGGCGGTGCCACTGTCCTGCATGGAATGGCTGCCGGCGGTGTAGCCCTCGTCGGGGGTGAGCGCGGTGTCGGCCGTCACCAGCGTGATGCGCTCCGGCGCCACCTGCAGTTCTTCGGCGGCGAGCTGGATCAGCGCCGTGCGTATGCCTTGCCCCAGCTCGGCCTTGCCGGTGAAGACGGTGATGCGACTGTCGGCGTCGATGCGCAGCCAGCCGTCCAGCAGCGGCGCCTTGTCGAGGCTGCCCGGCAGCTTGGCAGGCTTCTTCGGCTGCGCCTGCGCGGGCAGCCAGGCGAATGAGACGACAAGCGCCCCCATGCCGGCCACGAACTCGCGGCGCTGCACGCGGGCCATCGACGGAGCCATCAGCGCCGCCCTCGCGCGTCGAGTGCGCGGCGCACGGCACGCAGGATGCGCATGTGCGTGCCGCAGCGGCACAGGTTCACGGCCATGTGGCGGCGGATCTCCGCGTCACTGGGTGCGCCGGGCTGTTCCAGCAGCGCCTGCGCGCGCATCAGCATGCCGGCAATGCAGTAGCCGCACTGCGCGGCCTGCTCGTCGATGAAGGCCTGTTGCAGCGGCCCGGGCTTGTCGGCGCTGCCCAGGCCCTCGACCGTCATCACGGGCCGCGTGCCCACCAGCGAGACCGGCAGCAGGCAGGAGAACGCGGCCTTCCCGCCCACCATCACCGTACAGGCGCCGCACTGGCCCAGGCCGCAGCCGAACTTCGCGCCGTTGAGCGCGAGGTCGTCGCGCAGCACGTAAAGCAGCGGCGTGGCGGGATCGGCATCGACGGCGCGTGCCTGGCCGTTGACGTTCAGCGTGATCGCGGTCATCCGGTCTCCTTGACGGCCTGCGCCAATTGCGGCCAGGGCGGCTGCGCGGCGGCGGCGTGGCGCAGGAAGGCGGCCAGCGCCGTGAGCTGCTCGTCGGTCAGCGCGCCACCGAAGGCGGGCATCCAGCGGCCGCGGCTGCCGGGATCGGGCATGACGCCATCCCGCACGATGCGCAGGAAGCTGCGCGGGTCGTCGTCGTACACGGCAATGGCCAGCGGCAGCCGCAGCGCGCTGCCGGACGACTGCCGTCGATCCAGCGCGTGGCAGACGGCACAGGTGGTCTCGTACACCTGCGCGCCGAGCGCCCGCTGCGGGTCGCCGGCATCCGCGGCAAGCGGCCGCGCGGCCCGGGCCTGCGCCGCGGTGGCGCGCCCGGGATCGGGTGTCCCCATCGACGCGACGATGTAGCGTGCGATCGCCTGGACATCGGCCTCGTCCGCGTGCGCGAGCTGCGAAACCATGCCCTGCATGGGCCCGCCGGCAATCGCGTGGTCCGGCGCGATCCCGGTGCGCAGATAGGCCGTCATCTGTTCGACGGTCCAGGGCAGCGGCGACGGCGATGCCTGGTTGAGCGGCGGTGCGTACCAGCCTTCGACCCGGCCGCCGCCCAGCGGGGCGTTGCGGTTTTCGGCGCCCAGCGCATTGCGCGGCGTATGGCAGGCGCCGCAATGTCCAAGGGTCTGCACGAGGTAGTCCCCGCGATCCACGGGCGCGGGCCGGTCGCGCAGGTAGAGCAGCTTCCACCCTGCCACCAGCGCACGCCAATTGAGGGGAAACGTCAGTTGGTTGGGCGGCGTCTCGGCTCGAACAGGGTCGCGCGTCATCAGGAACGCATAAAGCGCCCGCAGGTCGGCGTCGGTCGTGTTCCGGAAATGGTCATACGGAAACGCGGGGTAGAGCTGCCGGCCATCGCGTGCCACGCCGTCGCGCATGGCGCGCGCAAAGGCTTCGAATGACCAGGTCCCGAGGCCGGTGTCGCGGTCCGGCGTCAGGTTCGTGCCGTGAACAATGCCGAAGGGCGTTTGCAGAGGCGTGCCGCCGGCCAAAGGGACACCGCCGGCAGCCGTGTGGCAGCCGCTGCAGTTGCCCACGGCGGCCAGATGGGCTCCCGACCGCACCGTGGCGGAGTTGAATGCATCGGACCGGGGTGGCGTGACTGCGGCGATCACCGGCCGCCAGGCGAGCGCGGCGATGCCGACAACGACGAGGACGGGCACGGCCAGGAACAGCGCGACCACGAGCAACAGAGTGCGATGGCGATATCTCTGGATGAGCATGACCGCGATGCGAAAAACTGGGCCTTTGCCATGGCGCCGGCGGGCGCGTCGGTTGCAGGCGCCACCTTGACGCCATTGCCCGGATCAGCGCGTAGGACGATGCCTGATTGCAGGCGCTGGCGGATGCATCTGCGTCCGCATGCTTCCCCAATGCCAGCGCATTGGCCCCTTCTTCTTGGCGTGACCTGGCGCATGGCACCGGGTTGAACAGGATGCTCCATTGATGGCAATATCGGCGGCGTCTGGCCCGGGAGATGCCATGAAGTCCAGCCCACTGCAGCAAGCCAACCGCCGTGTGATGTCAGCCCAGCGCCTTTGCGCCCACGCGCTGGATCGGCTGCGGCCCGGAGACCAGGCATCCATGCAGCGGTTGACCAAGGCCTCCTATCTGCTCGGCGTCGCCCGGGAGCGATTCGTGAGAGTCGCAAAGCAGTCCTTGCCGTCCGGCTTGGCTGGCCGACATGCGGAACGCCCGTCAGGGCACCCGGCGAGCATTCGATAGAGGAATCCGGAGTCCGGTCAGCTGCGCACCCGGCGCTGCCTGGCTTTGCACGTCAGGAGCGCCGCATGCCCTGTGGTGACCAGGCGTCCTGTTCGGCCGGCGATCCTCGTCCGCGAACGAGCCCGCCAGGACACGCGGACGGAAAGTGGCCGCCTGCGCCGTCCTTTGCGAGTACCGGCGGGCGGTTCGCCAACTGATTCTGGAGCTCACCATGCCGTCGATCCTGGATGACTGCCTTGGGGCCTGTGAAACCCGCGCCGCCGCATGTCGCGCCTGCGCCGGCGCAGGCCGCGGGATGGCAGCGCTGGCGGAGTAAGGCCATGAAGCAGGACTACGCCGAGCAGCGCGAGCGCATGGTGGCGACGCAGCTGATTGCTCGTGGCATTCATTCGGAGGCCGTGTTGCAGGCGATGCGCACCGTGCCACGCGAGGCTTTCGTCGAGCCCGGCTTCGAGGAGTTCGCCTATCGGGATTCGGCAATGGCCATCGGCGAGGGCCAGACCATCTCGCAACCCTTCATCGTCGCGCTGATGATGGAAGCTGCCGAAGTGACGGCGGGTGACGTGGTGCTGGAAATCGGTGCCGGTTCGGGCTACGCGGCCGCCGTGCTGAGCCGCATTGCCGCGCGCGTGTCGGCGGTCGAGCGCAGTGAAGTGCTCGCCCGCCGTGCGCGCGAGCGCCTGGCGGCGCTGGGCTATGGCAATGTGGAAATCGTTGCCGGCGATGGCAGTGGCGGCTGGCCGGGCGGCGGCTGCTTCGATGCCATCCTCGTCGCGGCCGCCGGCCCGGATGTGCCGCCGGGGCTCAAGGCGCAGCTGGCGCCCGGCGGGCGGCTGGTCATGCCGGTCGGCGATACCGGGGGCCAGACTCTCGTCAAGGTGAGGCGCGTGCCGAACGGCGCCTTCGACCAGGAAAAGCTTGCCGATGTCGCCTTCGTGCCGCTGGTTGGTGCGCAGGGCTGGGCCGACGAGGAGCCCAGGCCATGAGCGCCCTGCTGAGCGCCGCGCTGGAACCGCTGCCGGAGTTGGACGCACCCGACTTCGGCGCACGGCTGGATCGCTACGCGGACCGGCGCGTCGTCATGCTTGGCGAGGCGAGCCACGGCACGTCGGAGTTCTATCTGTCGCGCGCCGCCATCTCACGCCACCTGATCGAACACCACGGCTTCAACCTGGTCGCCGTGGAGGCCGACTGGCCCGATGCCGCGGCCATCGACCGCGAGGTCCGCCAGCGCGACGACACGCCGCCGCCCGAGCAGCCGCCCTTCCAGCGCTTTCCGACCTGGATGTGGCGCAATCGCGAGTTCGCCGGCTTCGTGGGCTGGCTGCGCCGGCACAACGCCGGCCTGGCGCCCGAGGCGCGCGTGGCCTTTCACGGGCTGGACATCTACAACATGCGCGCCTCCATCGCGGCGGTGCTGGCCTACCTGGACCGCATCGACCCGGCAGCCGCGCGCACCGCCCGTGAGCGTTACCGTTGCCTGACCCCCTGGCAGCAGGACCCCGCCCATTACGGCCGCGCCGCAATGGACCCCGGCTTCGAGCGCTGCGAGCAGGGCGTCATCCAACAATGCCGTGACCTGCTGGTGCACCAGCTCGACTACGCCGGCCGGGGCAAGGACAGCTTCATCGACGCGGCGCAGAACGCCAGGCTCGTGGCGGCCGCCGAGCGCTACTACCGCGTCATGTACCACGGCGGCGCGGCGAGCTGGAACCTGCGCGATTCGCACATGTTCGAGACGCTTGAACGGCTGCTCGAATTCAACGGCCCCTCGGCCAAGGCCATCGTCTGGGCGCACAACTCCCACATCGGCGACGCCCGCTTCACCGACATGGGCATGCAGCGGGGCGAGCACAACATCGGCCAACTGGCGCGCCAGGCCTGGGGAACCCAGGTCGCCCTCATCGGCCAGGGCACCCACACCGGCACCGTGGCGGCCGCGCACGACTGGGACGATGACATGCAGGTCATGCGGGTGCGGCCTTCGCGCGGCGACAGCTACGAGCGCCGCTGCCACGACACCGGCGAGCCGCGCTTCCTGCTGGACCTGGGTGGCGAGCACGCCGCGCCGTGGCGAAAGCTGTTGCTCGTGCCGCACCTGGAGCGCTACATCGGCGTCATCTACCGGCCCGACACCGAGCGTTGGAGCCACTATGCCGAATCCATCCTGCCGCGCCAGTTCGATGCCTGGCTGTGGTTCGACGAGACCCGGGCTCTCACGCCTCTGGGCGCGGAGCATCGCAATGCCGGCCTGCCCGACACCTATCCGTTCGGCGTCTGAGCAGCGGTCGCGCATCCTCTGAAAGGCGAATCATGAAATCCCCAGGCCATCGTGAGCATCCCGGCCACGCGGTCATCGAGACGCCGGTCGGACACCAGGTCCGCGCCAGCATCGACGGGCAGGTCGTCGCGCAATCGGACCACGTCATCCGCGTCGATGAAGACGATGCACCGCCCCGCTTCTATTTCCCGCGCGCCTCGGTGAAGGTCGACAAGCTGGAGCTCAGCGACACGAAGACGACCTGCCCGTTCAAGGGCGAGGCGAGCTACTACAACGTGACGCACAAAGGCAGGCAGTTGAAGGACGCCATCTGGTCCTACGAGGAGCCGTACGACGAGCATGCCGCGTTGAAGGACCGCATGGCCTTCGATGACGAGAAGTACAGCGGCATCACCTTCAGCGAGGTGAGGCCACGTTAGTCGCAGGTAGGTCGTGCGGTCAAAGGTCGAACAGCTACGGCTCGCGGCGGCAAACTGCCGCGAATGTCCGCTTGGCGAGCGGGCCACGCAGACCGTTTGGGGCGAGGGACCGCCGAAAGCGCCGCTGATGCTGGTGGGCGAGCAGCCCGGCGACAAGGAAGACCTGGCCGGCCATCCCTTTGTCGGCCCCGCCGGCCGGCTGCTCGATGCCGCGCTGCAAGAGCTGGGGCTGGACCGCCAGACGATCTACGTCACCAACGCGGTCAAGCATTTCAAATATGAGCTGCGTGGCAAGCGGCGCATGCACAAGACGCCAGCCCAACAGGAGATCGAGGCCTGCAACCACTGGCTGGAAAGCGAGATCGAGGCCATCCGGCCGCGGGCCATCGTTGCGCTGGGTGCCACGGCGGCGCGGGCGCTGCTCGGCCGGCCCGTGGCCGTCACCCGCGAGCGAGGGCGTTGGATGGAACGTGAGGACGGCATTCCGGTGCTGATCACGCTGCACCCGTCGGCCTTGCTGCGCCTGGGCGACGAGGACCGTACCGAGGCCTGGGCGGCCTGGCTGGACGACCTGAGGCGGCTCTCGCCGCGCTGAGCGCGCCGGCGTCAGTGGGCGGTGCGCTCACGCGCTGCCTCGGCGAGCAGTGCTTCGAGTTTCTCGATATCCATGGGCTTGACCAGGTGGTGGCGGAACCCCGCGGCGAGGCTGCGCTCGCGGTCCTCGGCCATGCCGTAGCCGCTCATGGCAATGGCGTAGACGGGATGCTCCAGATGCAGGCGCCGCATCAGCTCCCAGCCGTCGCCGTCGGGCAGGCCGATGTCGGACAGCAGCACGTCGGCATCGGCTCCCGGCAACTGCTCGAGTGCATCCCGCATGCAACTGACGCTGCGGACCTCGCAGCCCATCGCCGACATCAGCATGCTCAGGATGTCGCGTGTGTCATCGTGGTTCTCGACGATGAATACACGCAGACGGCTGGAGGGCGAGCTGTCTTTCAAGGCCATGGCGGGCTCACTGTTGTGCCAGCGGCAGTTCAAGGGTGAAAGTGGCGCCTTGACCTCGCCCCGGGCTTGTAGCCCGCAAGCAGCCGCCATGGGCCTCGACAGTGGCCTTGGAAATCGACAGCCCCAGCCCCAGGCCCCCGAACTCCTTCGCCACCCATGCGCCGCCCTGCACGAACGCATCGAAGATGCGCGGCAGCATCTCGGCATCCATGCCCAGGCCGTTGTCGGCCACCGACATGACGAAGCGCCCATCTTCCGTGGCCGTCGTGATGCGGATGCGGCCGCGCACTTGCGTGAACTTGGAGGCGTTCTTCAGCAGGTTCCAGACGACCTGATTGAGCCGGTGGCCGTCGCCCACGAGGCGGTGCTGCGTCGCGTTCAGATCGACCGTCAGTTGCTGCGCCTTGGCGCGCACGTCCGGCTCGCAGACCTCGCAGGCGCTGAGGATGATCTCGTGCAGGTCGATCGGTTCCCGGGTCAGGGTCAGCGTGCCGCGCGAGATGCGCGTCAGGTCAAGCAGGTCATCGATGAGGTGCGACTCGATGCGGATGTTGCGCTGGATCAGCTGCAGCGCCTCGTGGGCTCCCTCCGGGATGTCGTTGCGCCGCGACAGCAGTTGCAGCGCGATCACCGCCGGCGTCAGCGGCGTGCGCAGTTCGTGCGACAGCACGGCGAGGAACTGGTCCTTGGCCGTGTTGGCCGCTTCCAGCGCCGCGCGCGCGGCTTCCTTTTCGCTCAAGGCCTGAAGCAGCTCCGACCGGCTGAGTTCCAGCTCCTGCTGGGCGCGCCGCGCATCGCTTTGATCACGCAGGATCTTCACGAAGCCGACGTTGCGGTCATCGGAATCCTGCATGGTCATCAACGCGCCGCTGGCCCAGAACAGGCTGCCGTCCTTGCGTTGATGGAAGCGGTCATCGCTGGCGCGGCCCTCGCTGAGGGCTTGCGCCACTTCCTGCTGCGGCACGCCGGCCGCCCGGTCTTCTTCCGTGAAGATCATGTCGGCCGAGCGGCCCAGCGCGTCCTGTTCGCCGTAGCCCAGGGTGCGTTCGGCGCCGGGGTTCCAGCCCGTGATGCAGCGATCGGTGTCGGTCGTGAAGATCGCGTACTCGCGCGCGTTCTCCAGCACCATGCGCAAGTGCTCCTCGCTGTTGCGCAGCGCCGCTTCTGCGGCCTTGCGCTCGGTGATGTCCACGCACACGGCAATGACGCCGCCCTCGATGCCGTTTTCTGCCGGCAGCGACGTCACGCTGTTGTGCACCCAGACCGTGCTGCCGTCGTGGCGCAGCAGCCGCTTCTCGATGTCGTAGGACTCACCGCGTTCCAGCAGTCCCTGCAGCCGCTGCCGATGGGCGGCGAGGTCGTCCGGGTGCACCAGTTGCTCCAGGTCCGTGCCGATGAGCTCGGCCTCGGCGTGCCCCAGCAGCCGGCACATGCGGTTGTTGACCAGCTGGACGCGGCCTTCCAGGTCCATCTGCAGCACGCCGACGGTGGCCTGGTCGACGATGGCGCGGAAACGTGCATCGGCGTTGCGCAGCGCTTCCTGGGCGCTCTTGCGCTCCGTGATGTCGACGAAGGTCAGCACCACGCCGGCAATGCGGTCCTCGATGGTGCGGTAGGGCCGCAGCCGGGCCAGGTACCAGTGCCCGTCGGCCTCTCCGACCTCCTGCTCGATCGGCACCAGCGTCTGCAGCACCTTCTGCGCGTCCTGCGCCAACCCGGGGTAGCGCAGCTCGCTCTTCAGGTCGGTCAGCGGGCGTCCGACGTCGGTGGCGATCAGGTTGAACAGGGCCACCGCCGACGGCGTGAAGCGGGTGATGCGCAGCTGCCGGTCCAGGAAGACGGTGGCGATGGCGGTCGCGTCCATCAGGTTGTGCATGTCGCTGTTGGCCTGACCCAGCGCGTCGACCTTGGTCTTGAGCTCGTGGTTGACGGTCGTGAGCTCCTCGTTGATGGACTGCAGCTCCTCGCGGCTGGTCTCCAGCTCCTCGGTCGCCGAGCGCAGCTCCTCGTTCATGGCCTGCAGCTCCTCGTTGCTGGCCTTGAGCTCCTCGGTGGAGGCCTCGTACTGCTCGACCGTGTCGCGCAGATGGGACTTCAGCCGCTCGATCTCGCCTTCGAGCTGGCGGGCCAGCGGCTCGGGCGGGCGCAGCTCCGGCGCGACGTCGGTGTGGGACGGCTGATCCGCGCCGACCTCGAAGGTCACCAGCATCAGGTCCGGCGAGACCTCGCGCGCCGGGTAGGCGTGCACCGTCACGACCACGTTGTCGTCGTGCAGTGGCACCAGGATGCCCGGCATCGCCGTAGCCTCGCCCGACTGGCGCACCTGATAGAGCACCGCGCGCAATTCGATGCGCAGCGCCGGATGAACGGCGCGCAGCAGGTTGTTGCTCGGCTCGCCGCCGCTGAACTGCAGGAAGCGCCCGGCACCGGGCGACAGATGCAGCATGTCGTACTCGGCGTCCACCAGCACCGAGGGCGGCGCCAGCCGGTCCAGCAGGCGCAGGTGCACCTCGCCCCAGGGCACGGTACGCGTGCCGGAGGTCCGGTCGACGATGCGCGGGCCGGACGGCCCCTGCTCGAAGCCGCGGCCGGCCAAGTGGGGCCCGTCCGGCTGAGACTGCTGCGTTTCCAGCGCCAGCGCCAGTGTTCCCGGGCCGGATGGCACCGGCAACCCGTTGCGGGGCATGGGGCGCTGGCGGAACACGCGGTTCTTCTTGTCCAGCACGGTGAACAAGGCGCTGCCCTCGTCCACCGATTCGGAGGAACCGAGGAAGAGCGTCCCGCCCGGTCGCAGCGCGAAATGGAAGATGTCCAGCGCGCGGCTCTGGGCCTCGCGGTTCAGGTAGATCAGCAGGTTGCGGCAGGTGACCAGGTCAAGCCGGGAGAAGGGCGAGTCCTTGAGCACGTCGTGCAGCGCGAACAGCACCATCTCGCGCACTTCGCGCCGCACCCGGTAGCCGCGGTGCTCCTTGATGAAGTAGCGGCGCAGGCGCTCGTCCGACACATCGGCCTCGATGGTCAGCGGGTAGATGCCCTCGCGGGCGATCTTGATGGCGTCTTCATCCAGGTCGGTGGCGAACACCTGCACGATGGGCGGCGACTCCAGCGAGCGCGCATGCTCATTGAGCAGCATCGCCACCGTGTAGGCCTCCTCGCCGGTGGCGCAGGCCACCACCCAGACGCGCACGACATCGCCCGGACCCTTGTCGCGGAACAGCTCCGGAATGCGCGCCTCCAGCGCGGCAAAACAATCGCCGTCGCGGAAGAAGTTGGTGACGCTGATCAGCAGGTCCTGCAGCAGCGCGCCGGCCTCGCCCGGGCGCGTGCGCAGGCAGGTCAGGTAGGCGGCCAGGTCGTCGATGCCGTTGACCTGCATGCGCCGGCCGATGCGGCGCAGGATGGTGGCGCGCTTGTAGTAGGCAAAGTCGCGGCCGGTGCGGGTGCGCAGGAAGTTGAGCACGTCGCGCAGCAGGCCCTCGTCGCTGGCGTTCTGTGCCGGCTGCACCTTCGGCCCTTCCTCGGGCGGCAGCCGCACGCGGCGCTCCTGGCGGTGGTAGTCGATCAGCCGCTCGGGCAGCTGCGCGACGGGCAGCACCCAGTCGACCATGCCGGTGGCGATCGCCGTGCGCGGCATGCCATCGAACTCGGCCTCGTCGGGGTCTTGCGCGATGGTCAGGCCGCCGCGCTCCTTGATGCGCTTGATGCCGATGGCGCCGTCGCCGTCGTTGCCCGACAACACCACCGCGGACGCACGCGGGCCGTGCGTGTCGGCCAGCGTGCGGAAGAAATGGTCCACCGCGACGTGGCGGGTGCGGTCGCCGGGCAGGTCAAACAGCCGCAGGTGGCCGTCCATCGTCTTCAGACCCTTGCGCGGCGGGATCACGTAGACGTGGTTGGCCTCCAGCGCCGCCGGCTCGGTCACCTGGATCACGCGCATGGCGGTCTCGCGCTGCAGCAGTGCGGCCAATGTGCTGTCGTGGTCGGGTGACAGGTGCAGCACGACGACGAAGGCCATGCCCGAGTCGGGCGGCATGATCCGGAAGAAGTCGCGCAGCGCACCGATGCTGCCTGCCGATCCGCCCAAACCGACCACCGGCAGCATCTGGTAGCCCCGCGAAGGAACCACGTTGTCGATGTCGTCGGCCATGTCCTCTTCGGCGTGGTCGGGTTGGGCGGGATCGTGCTCCATGCCGAGGGGTGGCTTTCTGCGCCGGGGCAAGGCGCGGCAGGACTGGGGGGCCGGGCATTATCGTGCGTACGGCCGCCTTCCTAGTGCGGTATCTTGGGGGGCGGAAAACCCGGCGTTGGTCATGGGATGACGCGCCGAATGCTCGCCGGCCGCGCCGTCGGTAGAAGTTGCCGCAAGGGCACCGGTCGCAACACCGCCTCCGCTCAGGCACGCCGTTTGCTGGATGTGGCCCCCATGACAGGTCAGCGGCGAGGCAGCCCCGATGAAACACGACGATCCGCGGCATCGCTCGCCACCCCGTGCCGAGCCGCTTCAGCCAGACCGCCCGGGGCGAGGTGCCCAGAAGCAGGTCGAACGCAGCAGCGCAGCGCCGGCCAAGGGCCAGCAGGGCGACGTCTCCGGCGGCGCCAGGAAGCTGAAGCAGCAAACCGACGACGCTGTGGAGAACGCCCGTGAGGGCTATGGCAAGAGCTGATCGCGCCCCGATCTGACGCCGGTCACGCCTTGGCGGCGGCGGGCCGCAGGCCCGGCACAGCGCGGGGCAATCAAGGTTGTGTGAGGCGCTTGAAGGTGCTCAACGCCTGGGCCACGACCTGGTCCATGTTGTAGTACTTGTAGCTGGCCAGGCGACCGATGAAGGTGACGTCGGACAGCTCGTCGGCATCGGCCTCGTAGCGGCGGTAGAGCTGGGTGTTCTCGGTGCGCGGCACCGGGTAGTAGGGGTCGCCCTGGGCGCGCGGGTATTCGTAGACCAGCGAGCTGGCCTCGTGGCGCTGGCCGGTCAGGTGCTTGAACTCCGTGACGCG
>JAEKLF010000202.1 GCA_019509985.1 Burkholderiales bacterium
GGTGTGCTCGATGAAGTCGCGCGTCACCGCCGGCAGGCCAAGATCGTCCAGCACCCGGCCGATCACGGCAACGAAGTCGCCCAGCGTGTCGATCAGCGTGCCATCGAGGTCGAGGATGCAGGCCAGGGGCGGGCGATGGGTGTTTGGGCTCAAAATCGTTCCTGTCGGCGCACGCTGCGCAGAATCAGCGGTGCATTGTGAAGTGCGAACGGAGCGGCCCAGGGAGGGCGGATGAGAACAGTCCGATCAGCGGCCTTGATGGCCCTGCTGTGGTGCGGCGCTGCACGGGCCGCCGATCCAGTGTTGTTGCTCGGCGGCCGCGAATGGACGGTGCACGGGTCCACCGACGCACGGGACGTGGCGCGCGGCGAAGCGGACTTGCCCGGCGTCTGGGTCGAGAACGCCACGCTTGAAGTGATCGAGCCGCTGGGCGCCGCGGCGCGTGATGAGGTTTTCGTGCTGGCGGCCACGTTCATGTCCGAGCACGCCAGCGCCAAGGCCGTGCGCTACCGCATCCTCGTTCGCGGAGGCGCTCGCTTTCGCGAAGCAGAGTTGCTGGCCGGCCCGGCGCGCGCCAACCTCCGGGCGCTGCGGTCGAGGATGTCCGCACCCACCCTTGACGCGCTCGACACGACCCTCCGCGAAGTCAAGGCGCGAGCGAAGCGGGCATCGCAAGTCGATTGGACGTTCGCAACGGCGCAGGCCCTGGCCGAGGTCATCGACGGCAGCACGCGCCGCGATGCCTTGGCCGGCGTGCAACTGATCCTCAAGTCACTGGGCGACGGGCACAGCTGGGCGACGGTGCTGGACGACCAGGGGCGGCTGACCGCCAACGGCCAGCAGGTGCCTTACCGCGCGCCGCAGTCACGGCTGCAGGCCCTGGACGACCGCCACCGGGTCGGCTGGCTCACCATTCCTCTGCTGGCAGCGACCGGTGGCCTGGAGGCCCGGACCTATGCCGACACGATCCGCGCCGGCCTGGCGCAAGCCGTCGACGCGGGCGCCTGCGGGGTTGTCGTGGACCTGTCCGGGCATCCCGGCGGCAACATGTGGCCCGGCCTGGAAGGCCTGGGGCCGTTGTTTGGCTCGGACGCCGTGGTGGGCGCGTTCAAGCCCGGCTCGCCCTGGCGGATCGAGAAGACGGGTGACGACAGGATCTGGCGCGACGAGGTGGCGCAAATGCCGGTGGCCGTCCTCGTGGGGCCGGGCACCATGAGCTCCGGAGAGGCCCTCGCCGTTGCGTTCTCCGGCCGGCCGCAGACCGAGTTCTTCGGCAGGAAGACGCGCGGCCTCGCCACATCCAACCAGATGGTGCCGCTGGGCGACGGCCTGGTGGCTTTCGTGATGACGTCCGAAATGGCCGACCGGCATGGCCGGACGTTCCCGAACGGGATCGCCCCATCGACCGAGGACGAAAGCAACGAAGAGGCCGGCGTCCGCGCGCAGGACTGGCTGCGCACGCAGGCCGGCTGCCGTTAGGCCTTCAGCACCCCATCGGCCTTGAACATCGCCTTGATGCCCCGCACCGCCTGGCGGATGCGCGACTCGTTCTCGATCAGCGCGAAGCGCACGTGGCCGTCGCCGTGGTCGCCGAAGCCGATGCCTGGCGACACGCAGACCTTGGCCTTGTCCAGCAACTGGCGTGCAAATTCCAGCGAGCCGAGTTCGCGGTAGGGCTCGGGGATGCGGGCCCAGATGTACATGCTGGCCTTGGGACAGTCCACCGCCCAGCCGGCTTCGGTCAACCCCTTGTAAAGCACATCGCGGCGGCGCTGGTAGCTGGCGGCGATGTCTTTCACGCACTGCTGGTCGCCTTCGAGTGCCGCGATGGCCGCGACCTGCAGCGGCGTGAAGCTGCCATAGTCGTGATAGCTCTTGATGCGGGCCAGAGCCGCGACGAGATCGGCGTTGCCGATCATGAAGCCGACGCGCCAGCCGGCCATGTTGTAGCTCTTGGACAGCGTGAAGAACTCGACCGCCACGTCCTTGGCGCCGGGCACCTGCATGATGGACGGCGCGACATAGCCGTCATAGACGATGTCGGCATAGGCCAGGTCGTGCACGACCAGGATGTCGTGCTTCTTCGCGAGCGCCACGACGCGTTCGAAGAAGCTCAGTTCCACGCACTGCGCCGTCGGGTTGGACGGGAAGCCGAACACCATCATCTTCGGCTTGGGGTAGCTGCCGCGGATGGTCTTCTCCAGCTCGGCGAAGAAATCGACCTCGCTGCTGACGGGAATGGCGCGGATGTCGGCGCCGGCGATGACCGCGCCGTAGATGTGGATGGGATAGCTCGGGTCGGGCACCAGCACGGTGTCGCCGCGGTCGAGAGTCGCCAGCATCAGGTGGGCCAGGCCCTCCTTGGAGCCGATGGTGACGAGGTCGGGGTCGATGGCCACGCCGTAGCGGCGCTGGTACCAGTGCGAGATCGCGCGGCGCAGGCGCGGGATGCCCTTGCTGGCCGAGTAGCCGTGCGTGTCGGGCCGTTGGGCCACCTCGTTGAGCTTGGCGACGATGTGCGCCGGCGTGGCCCCGTCGGGGTTGCCCATGCTCATGTCGATGATGTCCTCGCCCCTGCGGCGCGCCGCCAGCTTGAGTTCGGCGGTGATGTTGAAGACGTAGGGCGGGAGGCGGTCGATGCGCGCGAAACGGCGCTTGCCGCCGGAAGCGGAAGAAGAGGAGGTCATTGCCTGTGTACGTAAGCGCCCGGAACCGTCCGAGCGACGTGGCCCGATGAGATCGGGCCGATGCCATCGTAAGCGACAGGCGCGGCGCGGCGTCCCACGAATGACGGAAGGCCGCCAACCCATTGCAGCCGATATCCCCCAGAATCCTCCGGCCCCTTCAACCCCGCTGGCCGCGCTCGCGTCGCAGACGATGCCTGCACCGTGCGCCTTCACGCTCCCGGAAAGTGATGACGTCATGAAGCAATGCCTCCTGCGCCGACTGATGTGCCGACTGGTGCCGCAAGCGGCCCTGCTGACCGTGGGCCTCGGCTTTGCGGCCATGGCCCAGGCCGCGTCGTATTCGAACCTGTTCGTGTTTGGCGACAGCCTCTCGGACATCGGCAACGATCTCGTCGTCACCGGTGGCGTGGTGCCGAGCACGACCTACTACACCAACGGCAGCGCCGTCGGGCGGTTCACCAACGGACTGAGCTACGCCGACCATCTGGCGGCCGGCCTGGGGCTGGGCCTGAGTCCGTCCGTGCTGGGAGGCAACGACTACGCCTTCGGCGGCGCGCGCACCGGTTCCGTCGCCGCCGGGCTGCCGGCCACGGCGATGAGCTTCAATCAGCAGATCGGCGCCTTTGACGCCACCCATGCGAAGGCCGATGCCGGTGCGCTGTACGTGCTGTGGATCGGCGCGAATGACCTGTCCGACGCCATCACCGCCGCCGCCTTGGGCAACCCCGCGGCAGTCAACACGGCGATCAACAACGCGATGCTGGGCATTGGCGGTGCGATCCAGGACCTTTCCAGCCGCGGTGCAACGCATTTCCTGATCCCCAATCTCCCGGACCTGTCGCTGATACCGGCTGTGAATTCGCGAGGATCGGCCGGGCTGTCCGCGCTGGCCCAAGGCGCGAGCCAGGCGTTCAACGCCGCGCTCGAAGGCACCCTGGCGCAAGCCTCCTTCTCGGCGCTGGACATCCACCCCTTCGACGTCTACGCCGTGCAGACGGCGATCACCGCCAGTCCGTCGGCCTATGGCTTCTCCAATGTGACCAGCGCCTGCTACACGGGCGACGTCAACGGCCTGGCGCGGCCGGGCGGCCCGGCGCCGAGCGTCTGCGGCAACCCGTCCTCGTCCATGTACTGGGACTACGAGCATCCGACCGATGCCTTGCACGCGGTGCTGGGCGCACAGGCGCTCGCGGCCGCGGTGCCCGAGCCGGAGCAATGGCTGCTGCTGACGCTCGGCCTGGCCGTGCTGGGCGGCGCGCGACGCGCCCGCCGCCGGAGCTGATCTCGGACGAGGGGCGCAGGGCCGCTCTAAGCTGGCGGGAAAACGACAGCGCCGCACCTGCATGAATCGTCCCGAACCTTTTACGCTGACTGTCGACGACGACCCCACCGTCTCCGCGCTGTGGCTGCAGCCGCCCGGGCCGCGTTGCACCTATGCGTTCGCCCATGGCGCGGGTGCCGGCATGCAGCACGCCTTCATGGAGGCGCTGTCGCAGGCCTTGTTCGATCAATCGGTGGCGACGCTGCGCTACCAGTTCCCCTACATGGAACGCGGCTCCAAGCGGCCCGACGCGCCGGCGCTCGCCCAGGCCACCGTGCGCGCTGCGGTCGCCGCCGCGCGGGACCGCCTGCCCGGCGCGCCGCTGTTCGCGGGCGGCAAGTCCTTCGGGGGGCGCATGACCTCGCAGGCCCAGGCCACGGCGCCGATGCCGGGCGTGCGCGGACTGGTGTTCGTCGGCTTTCCGCTGCACCCGGCCGGCAAGCCGGGCATCGAAAGGGCAGGGCACCTGGCGGACGTGAAGGTGCCGATGCTGTTCCTCCAGGGCACGCGCGATGAGCTGGCCGACCTGGCGCTGCTGCGTGGCGTCGTGCAGGGGCTGGGCAACAAGGCCACGCTGCACCTCGAAGACGATGCGGACCACGCCTTTCACGTCAGGGCGCGCAGCGGACGCAGCGATGCCCAGGTGGTACAGGCGTTGGCGGAAGCGATTGCGGCATGGACTCAGGTGCAAGCCCCGGATGCGCGGCGGGAGTGACTTCCTAGAATCGCGCGATGAACATCTCTGCCGCCCCCATCGTCTGCATTGGCGGCCTCAACATCGATCGCAAGCTGCGCCTGCTGGCCCGAGCGCTGCCCGGCTCGTCCAACCCCTGCGAAGGCCATGAGACGCCCGGCGGCGTCGTGCGCAACGTGGCCGAGAACCTCTCCCGCCTGGGCCTGCCGGTGGCGCTGATCGCCGCCGTCGGCGACGACGCCGGCGGCCGCATGCTGCTGGAGCAGGCCGCACTGGTGGGCATCGACACGCGTGCCGTCATCCGCCTGCGCCGCCATGCCAGCGACAGCTACACGGCCGTGCTGGCGCCGGACGGCAGCCTGGAGCTGGGCCTGGCCGCGATGCCGCTGGTGGAGAGCCTCAACCCCTGGGCGCTGGAGGCCAGCCGGGCGCTGCGTGCCGGTGCCGCCCTGGTCGTCGCCGACGGCAACCTGCCCACCGACGCCTGGCCGCTGCTGCTCGGCGAGGCGCGCGCCAGCGGCGTGCCCCTCGTCTGCGTGGCCGTGTCCGAGGCCAAGATGGAAAGGCTGCCGCCGGACCTGCAGGGCCTGCATCTGCTGATCCTGAACGTCGGCGAACTGGGTACCGTCGCCGCCGACCCGAACGACGCCTTCGCCATGCTGCATGCGCGCGGCGTGGCGCGTGTGCTGGTGTCCAAGGGCGCCGAGGGCTTGCTGCTCAGCGAGCCCGAACACGCGCCGCGCCACTGGCCGGCGCCCGCGGTCGACGTCGTCGACGTGACCGGTGCCGGCGACGCGCTGTCGGCCGGCGTCTGCGCGGCCCTGCTGCGCGACGGCGACTTCGATGCCGCCGCCCGCCTGGGCCTGGACCTCGCCGCGCTGACGCTGCAGACCGAGGACAGCGTCCACTCCGAACTGAACCCGAGATTCCTGGAAGAACGATGAACGACCTGATCCAACTTTCGCCCGAAGTCGCCGCCGCCCGTGAGCAGGGCCGCGCCGTCGTCGCGCTCGAATCCACCATCATTGCCCATGGCATGCCCTGGCCGCAGAACCTGGACACCGCGCGCGAGGTCGAGGACGTCATCCGCGCCGAGGGCGCCGTGCCGGCCACCATCGCCGTCATCGGCGGGCGCATCCGCGTCGGCCTGACGAACGACGAACTGACCCAGCTCGCGCAGGCGCCCGACGCGATGAAGCTCAGCCGCCGGGACCTGCCCTTCGCCATCGCCACCGGCCGCCTGGGCGCGACGACGGTCGCCGCGACCATGATCTGCGCCCACCTGGCCGGCATCGAGGTCTTCGTCACCGGCGGCATCGGCGGCGTGCACCGCGGCGGGCACGAGAGCTTCGACATCTCGGCCGACCTGCAGGAGCTGGCGCGCACGCCGGTGGCGGTGGTCTGCGCCGGCGCCAAGTCCATCCTCGACCTCGGCCTGACGCTGGAATACCTGGAGACGCACGGCGTGCCGGTGCTGTCCGTCGGCCAGGACAACTTCGCGGCCTTCTTCACCCCCGACAGCGGCCTGAAAGCCGACTTCCGCATGGACGCGGCCGACGAGCAGGCCCGCTTCATCCGCGCCAAGTGGGCGCTGGGCTTGGTCGGCGGCGTGGTGCTCAGCAACCCGGTGCCGGCCGAGGCCGCGATGCCGCGCGCGGAGATCGATGCGATCACGGTCGCCGCGCTGGCTGAAGCCGATGCGCAGGGCATCAGCGGCAAGGCCATCACGCCCTTCCTGCTGGCGCGCATCAAGGCGCTGACGGGCGGGCGCAGCCTGGCGACCAACATCGCCCTCGTGAAGCACAACGCCGTCGTCGGCGCTCGTCTGGCGCGCGCGCTGATGGCCTGAAAAACGCGCGTGGGCCTCGGCCGCCAGCAATCCGGGAGCAAAACGGGCCGGTTAAGCTGATCCGTTTTTGCAGTCAATCCCTATTACTTTTGGCAGGCCCAGCCACATGCGCGCGACCTCTCCCGCTTCCTCCCTCGCCCTGTCGCTCCCGCTTGCCGCGCTCCTCATCACCGGCCTGAGCGGCTGCGGGCGCAAGGCCGAGGCTGACGGCGCGGCCAGCCCTGCCGTCTCGGGGCCGGCCGCAGCGGCCAGCGTGCCGGCGCAGAACGTCGGTGTCGTCAAGGTGCAGCTGGCGGACGTGCCCGTCAGCGTCGAGGCCAGCGGCACCGTCACCGCGCTGCAGAGCGTGGACCTGCGCGCCCAGACCACCAGCACGGTGGCGCAAGTGCTCGTCAAGGACGGCCAGAACGTCAGGAAGGGCGAGTTGCTGTTCCGCTTCGACGACCGCGCCGAGCGCGCCGCGCTGGAGAAGGCGCGTGCGCAACTCGCGCGCGACCGCGCCGCCCAGGCCGACCTGGAGCGCCAGTACCGGCGCGCGCAGGAGCTGGTGGCGCAGAACTTCGTCTCGCGCAGCGCGCTGGACACGGCGCAGGCCAATCTCGAAGCCGGCCAGGGCCTGGTCAAGAGCGACGAGGCCGCCGTGCAGGCCGCGCAGGTGACCCTGGGCTACAACGAGCTGCGCGCGCCCATCGGCGGCCGCGCCGGCATCGTCAGCGTCTTCCCCGGCAGCCTGGTGCAGGCCAACGCGACCGCCGTGCCGCTGGTCAACATCGCCCAGCTCGACCCCATCAGCATCGCCTTCAACCTGCCCGAGACCCAGCTCGGCGCGCTGCTGTCGGCCACGCGCGGCGGGCCGCTGGCGGTCGAGGCCCTGCTGCCGGACTCGCCGCGCGGCACCGCGCCGATCAAGGGCCGCGTGACCGTCGTCGACAACCTCGTCGACACGACGACCGGCACCATCCGCGTCAAGGCCGAGTTCGACAACAAGGCGCAGACGCTGTGGCCGGGCCAGTACCTGCGCGTGCGCGTCACGCTGCGCACCATCAAGGGCGCCACTGTCGTGCCGCAGGCCGCCGTCATCATGCGCGGCAACGAGCGCCTGGTCTACGTCGTGGCGCCCGACAACACGGCCAGGCTCGTGCCCGTGCAGCTGCGCTCGGGCCTGGGTGAACAGGCCGTCGTCGAGGGCCTGCAGGCCGGCCAGCAGGTCGTCGTCGACGGCAAGCAGAACCTGCGCCCCGGCACGCCGCTGCGGCTGCAGGCGGCCATCGTCAAGGGGCCGGGCGGCGGGGCTGCGCCGGCTTCGGTAGTGGCTTCCGGAGCTTCTGAATGAAGTTGACGGAGCTTTTCATCCGCAGGCCGGTGATGACCGTCCTGCTGAACATCTCGCTGGTCATCGCCGGCCTTGCGGCCTGGACCCGCATCCCGGTCGCGGCGCTGCCGTCCTACAACACGCCCATCATCAACGTGCAGGCGGTGCTGCCCGGCGCGTCGCCGGACACCATGGCCTCGTCGGTCGCGCTGCCGCTGGAGAAGCAGTTCTCGACCATCGCCGGCCTGCAGACCATCTCGTCGACGAACACACTGGGCAACACCTCGCTGACGCTGGAGTTCGACCCCTCGCGCGACATCGACGCGGCCGCCGTCGACGTGCAGGCGGCGCTGTTCCGGTCCTTGCGCGCGCTGCCGGCCGAGATGACCTCGCCGCCCAGCTACCGCAAGGTCAACCCGGCCGACGCGCCGGTGCTGCTGGTGGCGCTGACCTCGCCGTCCATCAACCTCAGCGAGTTGAACGACTTCGCCGAGAACCTGCTGTCGCCGGGCCTGTCCACCATTGACGGCGTGGCCCAGGTGCTGATCTTTGGCCAGAAGCGGTTCGCCGTGCGCATCAAGGCGCGCAACGAGCTGCTGAACCAGCGCAACATCACGCTGGAGGAGCTGCAGAACGCGGTGCGCTCGGCCAACGCCAACACGCCCGTCGGCGTGCTCGACGGCGAGCGCCAGACGCTGACCATCCAGGCCAACAGGCAGCTCAGGAGCGCGCGCGAGTTCGGCGACATCGTCGTCGCCTCGCGCAACGGCGCGTCCGTCTACCTGCGGGACGTGGCCGATGTGCAGGACAGCTTCGAGACCATCAAGAGCTTCGGCAGCTTCCAGGGTGAGCGCTCCATCGTGCTGGCCATCCAGCGCCAGCCGAATGCGAACACCGTCAAGGTGGTGGACAAGGTCAAGGCCATGCTGCCGCGCTTCGCGGCGCAGATGCCCGCCTCCATCAAGATGGACACGCTGAACGACCGCTCGGTGTCCATCCGCGAGTCGCTGCACGACGTCTACTTCACGCTGGTGCTGACGGTCTTGCTCGTCGTGATGGTCATCTTCATCTTCCTGCGCCGCGCCATCGCGACGCTGATCCCGACGCTGTCGCTGCCCATCTCGCTGATCGGCGCGCTCACACTGTTGTTCGCGCTGGGCTACTCGCTGGACAACATCTCGCTGCTCGGCATCACGCTGGCCGTGGGCCTGGTCGTCGACGACGCCATCGTCATGCTGGAGAACATCCACCGCCACATCGAGGACGGCATGGCGCCCTTCGACGCGTCGATACGCGGCGCGCGCGAGATGGCCTTCACCATCATGTCGATCTCGATCTCGCTGGTCGCCGTGCTGATCCCGATCTTCTTCATGCCCGGTGTCATCGGCCTGCTCTTCCACGAGTTCGCCGTCGTCGTGTCGCTGTCCATCCTGGTGTCGGCCGGCGTGTCGCTGACCCTCGTGCCCATGCTTTGCAGCCGCCTGCTCAAGCACCACGACGCGCACGAGGAAGGCTGGCTCGGCCGGCAGTTCGAACGCGGCTTCGATGCCGTGCTCGGCGCCTATTCGCGCTCGCTGGACCTGGCGCTGCGCCACCGCGCCTGGGTGCTGGGCGTGGCCGTGCTGAGCTTTGCGGCGACGGTCTGGTTCTACATCCACATCCCCAAGGGCTTCTTCCCCGAGGAAGACATCGGCCAGATCCAGGGCAGCACCGAAGCCTCGGAGGACATCTCCTTCACGGCGATGACCACGCTGCAGGAGAAGGTCGCGGCCATCGTGCAGCGCGACCCGGCCGTGGCCAGCGTGTCGGCCGGCATCGGCGGCGGCGGCAATGCCACCAACACCGGCCGCCTCTTCATCAACCTCAAGCCCCGCAAGGACCGCCCGGCGATGCCGCTGGTGCTGGAAAACCTGCGCAAGAAGCTGCGCGCGGTGCCCGGCATCGCCGTCTATCTGCGCCCGGTGCAGAACCTGCAGCTCGGCGGCCGCCAGAGCAAGAGCCGCTACCAGTACACGCTGCAGTCCGTGTCGGCCGGCGAGCTGAACTCCTGGGCCGTCAAGCTGCAGGAGAAACTGCGCGAGGACCCGCGCTTTCGCGACGTGACGAGCGACTCGCAGCTGCGCGGCCTGCAAGCCAACCTCATCATCGACCGCGAGCGCGCCGCCATCCTGGGCGTGCAGATGGGCGACCTGCGCAACGCGCTCTACGACGCCTTCGGCGAGCGCCAGGTGTCCAGCATCTATGCCGAGAGCAACACCTACCAGGTCATCATGGAGGCCACCGACCCCGACCGCGCCAGCGAGGACGCCTTCGCCAAGATCCATCTGCGCGGCCGCAACAACGCCCAGGTGCCGCTGACCGCCTTCGCCACCGTGCAGCGCGCCCTCGGCCCCACGGCCGTCAACCACCAGGGCCAGCTGCAGGCCATCACGATCAGCTTCAACCTCGCGCCCAATGTGCCGCTCGGCGACGCGACGAAAGCGCTGGAAGGCTATGCCCGCGACATCCAGCTGCCGCCCAGCGTCATCACCAGCTACGGCGGCGACGCGGCCGTGTTCCAGGATTCGCAGGGCGGCCAACTGCTGCTGATCGGCCTGGCGCTGGCCGTCATCTACGTGCTTCTGGGCGTGCTCTACGAGAGCTACATCCACCCCATCACCATCCTGGCCGGCCTGCCGTCGGCGGCCGTGGGTGCGCTGATCACGCTGCAGCTTTTCGGCATGGAGCTGACCATCATCGCCACCATCGGCATCGTCATGCTGATCGGCATCGTCAAGAAGAACGCGATCATGATGATCGACTTCGCGCTGGACGCGCAGCGCAGCCAGGACCTGACGCCGGCCCAGGCCATCCGCGAGGCCTGCGTGCTGCGCTTCCGGCCCATCCTGATGACGACGCTGGCCGCGCTGATGGGCGCGCTGCCGATCGCGCTCGGCCTGGGCGCCGGCGCCGAATTGCGCCAGCCGCTGGGGCTGGCGGTGGTCGGCGGGCTGATCCTGTCGCAGGCCGTGACGCTCTACGTCACGCCGGTCATCTACCTGGCGCTGGATCGCTTCAGCGGCAAGGGCCCGGACGAGCGCGAAGTGGCCGAGTTCGCCAGCAAGGCGGCTTGACGGCCCACCCCCTACCGGCTTCGCCGGCCCCCTCGAGGGGGCACTGCCAGTGGCCCGGCAAAGCCGGTTCCACGGCAGTCGCCGGGTAATTCACCACAGCGGGCTGCGAGGTCAGCCCAGCTTCAAGCGGCCTTCGCGGCTTTCGGTGAGTAGCCTGTGGGCAGCGCGCTCGATCATGCCGATGACGGCGTCGAAGCCCTGGGGCGGGCCGAAATAGGGGTCGGGGATGTCCTGGCCGGCCAGCTCGGGCACGAAGTCGGTCAGCAGCAGGATCCTGGCGTGGTGCTCGGGTGCGGCCTTCTCGCGCAGTGCGTCGACATGCTCGGCCTCCATCGCCAGCACGAGGTCGTACTGGCCCAGGTCGTCGGGCTGCACGCGCTGCGAGCGCCACTTGCGCTCCAGGCTGTAGTCGTGGCGGGCCAAGGCCGCCGCGGCGCGCGCGTCCACGGGGCCGCCGCGCGGGTCGGCATGGACGCCGGCCGAGCGGATGGTCTTGAAGACTTCGCCGAGCTTGGATTTGAAGATGGCCTCGGCCATCGGCGAGCGGCAGATGTTGGCGGTGCAGACGAGCAGGATGGCGGCCATGGGGATGCTCAGGCGGCGAGTTGCTGACGCATCGCGTCGATGACTGTGCGGTAGTCGGGCTGGCCGAAGATGGCCGAGCCGGCGACGAAGGTGTCGGCACCGGCGTCGGCAATCTGGCGGATGTTGTCGACCTTCACGCCGCCGTCGATCTCCAGGCGGATGTCGCGGCCGCTGGCCGTGATCAGCTCGCGGGCGCGCTGCAGTTTCTTCAGCGCCGCCGGGATGAAGCTCTGGCCGCCGAAGCCGGGGTTGACGCTCATGATCAGCACCAGGTCGACCTTGTCGATGACCCACTCCAGCACGTCCAGCGGCGTGGCCGGGTTGAACACCAGTCCGGCCTGCTTGCCCTCGGCCTTGATGAGCTGCAGCGTGCGGTCCACGTGGGCGCTGGCCTCGGGGTGAAAGCTGATGACGTCCGCACCCGCACGGCAGAAGGCCTGGGCGAGGCTGTCGACCGGCTGCACCATCAGGTGCACATCGATGACGGCCGCGCTGCCGTCGGGCTGGACCGCGTGCTTGCGCAGCGCCTCGCAGACCATGGGCCCGAAGGTCAGGTTGGGCACGTAATGGTTGTCCATCACGTCGAAGTGGATCCAGTCGGCGCCGGCGGCCAGCACGGTCTTCACCTCGTCGCCCAGGCAGGCGAAGTCGGCGGACAGCAGGCTCGGGGCGATTCGGTAGTGAGAGGCGGCGGGCATGGCTGGTGATTCTAGGCAGCCCGCTCGCGCGGACATCAGCGGCCCGGCCGCTTGAATGCGTCGCGCGCCTTCTGCGCCTCGGCCCAATGGTGGCAGCCGGGCTGGTGGTCGTTGATGAGGCCCATGGCCTGCATCAGCGCGTGCATCGTCGTCGGGCCGACGAACTTCCAGCCGCGCTTCTTCAAGTCCTTGGACAGCGCCTCCGAGGCTGGCGAGGTCGCCAGGTTGTGCGCCACCGAATTCTTCGGCGGCTCGAAGCGCCACAGGTAGGCGGCCAGCGAGCCTTCTTCGGCGGCCAGCTCGACGCAACGCCCGGCGTTGTGAATGGCCGCCTCGATCTTGCCGCGGTGGCGCACGATGCCGGCATCGGCCAGCAGGCGCAGCACGTCCTTGTCGCCGAAGCGCGCGACCTGGTGGTAGTCGAAGCCCGCGAACGCCGCGCGAAAGGCCTCGCGCTTGTTCAGGATGGTCCGCCACGACAGCCCGCTCTGGAAGCCTTCCAGGCAGAGCTTCTCGAACAGGCGGAAGTCGTCCGCCACCGGCCGGCCCCATTCGGTGTCGTGGTAGCGCAGATAGGCGTCGTCGCCGGGCGCGGCGGCGCACCAGGCGCAGCGCGGGCGGCCGTCGGGCGGCAAAAAAAGCGGTCTCGTGCTCATCGATATTTCTCGGCCAGTTGACGCAGTGTGCCGTCGCG
>JAEKLF010000174.1 GCA_019509985.1 Burkholderiales bacterium
GTGCTGCTGGAGTTCATGACCGACCCCAATGTGCCACCCGTGCCGCCGCACCTGAGCCTGCAACAGGCGGGCCACTACGCCAAGGCATTGCTGGAGGGTGACCCGCAGGCCAGGCAGGTCGCGATGGCGACCTTGCGGGAAGCGTGGGACGGCCTCGTCACTCGCGCCGGCTAGGCATCGCCGGGTCGAAGAAAAGACGCTCCCCTGCCTAGCCGGCACGGCCGGGCGTTTCGCAGAGGGCAGGCGCGCCATTTGCTGGACGACAGGCGCCAGTCGGCACACCTTTCGCAGGAGACTTCCATGAACACCACGAGCACCACCAGCACCAAGAGCACCACCGCTTCCACGGTCCCGTCTTCCAAGGTCGAAGGCACGAATGTCTACAACCCCCGGGGCGACAAGCTGGGCTCCATCGACGACCTCGTCATCGACAAGAGGAGCGGGCAGGTCCGCTATGCCGCGCTTGAGTTCGGCGGCTTCCTCGGCATGGGCACGGACCTCTATCCGCTGCCTTGGGACCAACTGAAGTACGACACCCAAAAGGACGGCTACGTCGTGAACATCGACAAGTCCACGCTGGAGGGCGCGCCGCGCTATCCCAAGCTGGCGGAGCCGGAATACACCGACGAGTACGGCCGCCAGGTCTACGACTACTACGGCAGCCGGTGGCAATAGACAGCCTGCGCGAGATCGGCGACGGGTCGGTCGAAGCCGAGTGTCCAGCGGGCGATGCGTCGCAAGGGTGAGCGCGCCTCTTCGTTGCAGCGCAGGTCCACCGCATGCCTGAAATCGAGTTGAAGTTTTCCGTCCCGTCGGGACGGCTGGCGTCCGTCGCGGCTGAGGCGCGTCGTGCGAGCCGCAGCCTCTTGATGAGCGCCATCTACTTCGACACCCGGGACCGGCGCCTGTCGGAAGCCGGGATCTCCGTACGGCTTCGCCGCGAAGGCGGGCGTTGGGTGCAGACGGCCAAGGCGCCGGGGCGCGCTCCGGCGGATCGCCATGAGCACAACGTTCCGCGGCGTTCCACCCCCACTGGAAGCACCAAGCTCAGGCCCGAACTCGCGCTGCACGACGGTACACCGGTGGGCGCCGCGATACGCCGGGCGCTCGGGCGCACCGACCCTCAGAGAGCGGAGCTCGATGAGGTGTTCCGAACGGAGGT
The DNA here is from genome assembly GCA_019509985.1 of Burkholderiales bacterium. GTDB lineage: Bacteria > Pseudomonadota > Gammaproteobacteria > Burkholderiales > Burkholderiaceae_C > Pelomonas. The sequence continues at coordinate 1,163 of JAEKLF010000174.1, forward strand.
CCGGCGGCACCGCCGCACCGAGCAGGTGGCGGGCACCGAGGTCGAGCTGGCGCTGGACGCCGGCGAGATCGTCGCTGGCGACCGCCGGCAGGCCATCAACGAGATCGAGTTCGAGTTGAAGGCTGGCCCGCCGGTCGGCCTCTTCACGCTGGCGCGACGATGGGTGAAGCGGCATGGCTTGTGGCTCGACGGCCGCTCGAAGGCCGAGCGTGGCGACTGGCTCTCGCGCGGTGAAGCCGGCGCGCCGCCGCGGAAGGCTGGCAACGACGACCCGCATGCCATCGAAGCAGCCAGTGGCGAGACCGATCTGCTGCGCAGCCTGATCAACGCGGCGCTCCGGCAGGTCATCGCCAATGCGAGCGAAGTGGCTTGCGGAAGGGAGACGCCGGATCACGTGCATCAATTACGTGTCGGCTTGCGTCGGTTGCGAACGGCGTTGCGCACGTTCGGCGATGGCGCGCCCGCGCTCGCCGACTGCGAAAAACCGCTCGCCGAGGTCTTTCGCGCGCTCGGTGCCTGGCGAGACCCGGCCGTCACCCGTGAGTCGATCATTCCCCGGTTGCAGGACGCCGGCGCACCGTCCGTCGACCTCCCCGTCAGCCGTGAGGAGCAGGTCTCGCCCGCGAAGCTGGTGCATGGCACCGCATTCCAGCTGGCAATACTGTCGATGATGGAGTTCGGAATGGCCGCATCGCAAGCGAGCGGGGCAGGTGCTGGCACGCGTGCCCAGGAAGGTCCTTTGGACGCTGCGATTGCGGCGCGGCTGACCAAGCTGCACAAGCAGGTTCGGCGCGATGGCCGTCGCTTCGAGAAGCTGCCCGAGGAGAAGCAGCATCGCGTGCGAAAACGGCTCAAGCGGCTGCGCTATCTGGCTGAGTTCGTCGCGCCGCGCTACAAGCACCGGGCAGTCAAGCGCTATCTGGCGGCGCTGGAGCCGGCGCAGGATGCGCTGGGCGCTCACAACGATGCCGTGGTCGCCGTCGAGGGGTTCCGTGCCGCGGCCCGGACCGAGCCGCTTGCCTGGTTCGCAGTGGGCTGGCTCACGGCTCGGCTCGACGAGTCCGCGGCACGCAGCCGCCGTGCATTGAAGGCGATTGAAGGTGACAAGCGGTTCTGGCGCTAGGGAAACTATTGGGCGATTCGCATGGAGCCGACGAAGAAGGTATGCCGCTTGCTTCGTGTCGCTTTCGTTATTTGGAGACTGACATGGCAAAAGCGCTGGTTCTCTTTCACAGCTTTTATGGACACATCGAGGCGATGGCCTATGCGGTCGCCGAAGGAGCCAAGGAGGTTGAAGGCGTGACCGTGGATATCAGGCGGGTGCCCGAAACGATGGCCGAGGATGCCTTCAAGGCGGCGGGCGGCAAGACCGGGCAGGCCGCGAAGGTGGCCCAGCCCTCGGATCTGCCGAACTACGACGCCATCATTTTTGGCACACCCACGCGCTTCGGCAACATGACGGGTCAGATGCGGACGTTCCTCGATCAAACCGGCAGCCTCTGGGCGAGTGGCGCCCTCGTGGGAAAGCTGGGATCAGTCTTCACGTCCAGCGCCACGCAGCATGGTGGCCAGGAGAGCACCATCCTGACGTTCCACCCGACACTGCTGCATCAGGGGATGATCATTGTCGGGCTCCCATACTCGGAGCAGCGGCAGATGGGGCTCGACGAAATCAAAGGTGGCAGCCCTTACGGAGCGTCGACGATCGCCGGCGG
>JAEKLF010000203.1 GCA_019509985.1 Burkholderiales bacterium
CTGGCGGCACTGGGCGGCTGCTCAGCGCCAGCGACGCCAACGGCAACAGCCTGAGCTTCGCCTACAACAGCGCGGGCCTCGTCGGCAGCGTCACCACCGCCGCTGGCGAAGTCACCTACTACGACTACAACGCCAGCAACCAGCTCACGCAACTGCGCACCTTGAGCAAGAGCAGCGAAGGCGCCGGGCTGGACCGCACCCTCACGCGCGTGCGCTACGGCTACGACACGAGCAACCGGCTGCAGACCGTCACCGTCGACCTGAGCCCCGAGGACAACAGCGTCACGGATGGCCGCGTCTTCACCACCAGCTACACCTACGACGGCACAAGCAAGCGCATCGCCAGCATCACGCAAAGCGACGGCGCGCGCCTGAGCTTCACCTACGACGCCAGCGCCCGCATCCAGACCGTCACCGACGCGCTGGGCGGCACCACCAGCTTCGGCTACGACACCGGCAACCGCGCCACCACCGTCACCGACGCGCTGGGCCAGGCCACCGTCTACCGCTATGACGCCAGCGGCCAGTTGCTGTCGGTCAGTGCGCCGGCTGTGGGTGGCGTCAGCAGCACCGCGAGCTACAGCTACGACGGCGTGGGGAATGTCACCCGCATCACCGATGCCGAAGGACGCGTCGTCGTCATGGACTACGACGGCTCGGGCAACGTCATCCGCCAAACGGATGCGGCCGGCAACGTCGTGCGGCGAGGCTACAGCGCGCAGAACCAGCTTCTGATGGAGACCGTCCCGACCCAGGGCGAGCCTGCCAACAACGCCCCGGCCACCCACTACGTCTACGACTCAACCGGCACCCGGCTGCGCTTCACCATCAGCGCCGAAGGCCGGGTGAGCGAATCCCGCTACGACAACCTGGGCCAGCGCACCAGCACCATCCAGTACACCAGTGCCCTGTACAACATGAGCGGCGGCGTCTGGTGGACCCAACCTCCGGAAAGCGATCTGGCCAACTGGGTCAACGCGCAGGACCGCAGCAAGACCCAGCGCGTGGACTATGCCTACGACTGGCGCGGCCAGCTCGCGCGCTCCACCAGCTACGACAGCGTGGACGCGAGTGGCAACGGCCAGGGGGCCACGCTCACGCAATACATCTACGACGCGGCCGGGCAGCTCATCAAGACCCTCGACGCGCGCAACGGCGCCACGCAAGTCACCTACGACGGGCTGGGCCGCACGCTCACCACCACCAACGCGCTCAACCAGATCAGCGTCAACAGCTACGACGACGCCGGCGGCAGTGTGCGCACCACGGCCTTCAATGGCCTGACCACCACCAGCACCTTCGACAAGCTTGGGCGCGCGGTCAGCGTCGTGGAGAGTGGCGCCACGCCAAATGCTCGCTACGTCACCAGCGCCAACATCACGCTGGACGGCAGCACGCTGAGCAAGACCTCGGGAGGGAACGGTTGGGACTCGGGCGCTTACAGCAAGCAAGGCATCGCTGGCGGCGCCACTGTGAGCTTCAGACCGGCTCAGACGGACAAGCCGCTCATGGTGGGGCTCAATGAGGATCCAACAACAGACAACTCCTACACCTCCCTGAACTGGGCGTGGTATTGCGATGTTGGTCAGCTCACCATCTACGAAAACGGCAACTGGATCGGCAACTTCGGCGCCTATGCCGCCGGTGACCAACTCAGCGTGAGTTATGACGGCTCGGCGGTCCGTTACATCAAGAACGGTGTTGTACTCCGCTCAGTAGCCGCCACCATTGCACAGCCGCTGTACGTCGATTCGTCCTTCTACAGCATCGGCGGCAAGGTCACCGACTTACGCTTCCAACCCTATGCCTTCACGGATGGCGCGTTCGTTAGCGAAGGCGGCGTCACGGTCGATGGCAACACGGCCACCAAGACCGGCGGCGTAGCCGACTCATGGAGCTCCGCCTTGCGCTCCAAGGTGGGCTACACCGGTAGCGCGAGCGTGAGCTTTAGGCCCACGCAGACGAACAAATATTTGATGCTTGGGCTCAATACCGACCCAGCAGCGGATGCCAACTGGGGCACGCTCGACTGGGCGTTTTATGCCGCTGCGGATGGCCATCTCTACATTTACGAGAGTGGCATCTGGATTGCAGATACCGGCACGTATGCCGCCGGCGACCAGCTCAGCGTCAGCTACGACGGCACCGCCATCCGCTACGTCAAGAACGGCGTCGTACTGCGCTCGGTGACCACCACCATCACCCAGCCGCTGTACGCCGATTCGTCCTTCCACAGCAATGGGGGGCAAGTCACCGACCTCGTCTTCGAAGGTGGCCCCGCCATCAGCGGCGTCAAGAGCTACTACGACGCCGACAGCCGGCTGCGCATGACGCAGGACGCACTCGGCAACCGCCAGTGGTACCTCTACGACGAAGCGAACCGCCTCGTCGGTCAGGTCAACGCGCTGGGCCAGCTCACCGAGACGGCCTACAACAAGGCCGGCCAGGTCCTTCAAACCGTCGCCTACGCCACCCAGGTCAACCTCACCAGCCTCATCGATGGCTCGGGCAACCCCACCAACGTGAGTCTGGCGAGCTTGCGCCCCGCGGCCAATGCGGCCGATCGCAAGACCTGGAGCGTTTACGACAGCGCCGGCCGCCTGACCCGCAGCGTCAGCCCCTTGGGCGAAGTGACCGAGTTCACCTATGACGCCAGCGGCCGGCTCTTCCTCACCCGGCGTTACGCCAACGCCATCAACCTTGCCATCGCCAACCTGGGGTCAGCGCCCACGCTCGCCCAGGTCGGCCCCGGCGCCAGCAGCCAGGACCAGCTGCTGCGCAGCTTCTACGACAACGACGGCCTACTCGTGGGCAGCATGGACGCCACCGGCAGCGTCAGCGAGACCCAGTACGACGCCGCGGCACGACTCGTGACCAAGATCCAGCGCACCCAGTTCGCCAGCGCGGGACAGCTCGGCCAGATCACCAGCGCAGGAACCACGCTGGCACAAGTCCGTCCGGCCGACAGCACCAGTGACCGCAAGGCGCTGAACTTCTACAACGCCCGCGGCCAGCTCGTTGGGCAGCTTGACGGCGAAGGCGGCTTCGGCGAGACCGTCTACGACGCCAGCGGCAACGTCAGCCAGACGCTGCGCTACAGCCTGAAGGCCACCGGCTTCAGCACCGCCAACCTCTTGAGCAGCATCCGCGCGGCAGCGGGCGGAGTGCAGACGCAGACCGTCTATGAATACGACCTGCTCAACCGCGTGCTGAAGGCACGCGTGGACCCCAACGGGCTGAACCTGACCACCACCAGCGTCTTTGATGACGCCAACGGGCAGCTCTACGTCACCAACCCCAACGGCGTCACGACCAAGAGCCAGCTTGATGCCAAGGGCAGAGCGACAGCCACGATCGTGGACCCGAATGGGCTGAACCTGACCTCGCGCACGAGCTACGACGCCAATGGGCACGTGAGCACGGTCACCGACCCCAACGGCACAGTGACGCTGTACACCTACGACCAGCTCGGACGCAAGGCCAGCCAGAGCGTGGACCCGGCCGGGCTCAACCTTGTCACGACGTACAGCTACGACGCGCAGGGCAATCTGGCCAGGACCATCGACCCCAAAGGGCAACAGAGCCGTTTCCTCTACGACGCCGACAACCGGCTGCAATACGAGATCGACCCAGAATATGGATTGACCGAATACCGCTATGACGCGATGGGACAGCTCAGGCAGAGCGTTCGATACACCGAGCGGCAGGCGGGCATCCAGACGTTTGACGCAGGGATGGGGCTGATCAAGCACAGCTTGACGGCTATCACCGTAAATACAGTCAATTCGCAAGTCACCAACTACAAGTACGACGTAGCCGGTCGCAAGATTGGTGAGATCGATGCGGCGGGCTCAGTCACGGAGTACGTCTACGACGCGGCCGGCCAGGTCACCAAGACCATCCAGTACGCCACGTCGGCCAAGAACCTGCTGGCCTACGACAAGTTCTCGTCGGGCATGACGGGCTACACCGCCTGGTCCTCCGACCCCAGCACCCTGAACTCAGGCGTCAATCTGGATGTGAACTGGAGCGTGCCGGGGCAGCAGACCTTGTGGCTGCGCCAGGCCAACAACGCCAGCAACGCCTCGGCCGACGCGGCGATTCTGAGCACCGCCACCAGCCAGCCGGTGCAGTACGGCAAGCGCTACTACGTCTCGGCCCTGGTGGGCGTGCACCGCGCCAGCGCCTACCTGTTCGTCTGGTTCATCGATGCCAACGGCAACCGCATCAGCTCGGCGTCGCTCACCGGCGAAACCTCCAGCATGGGTGTGGAAGAGGCCACGGGCGGCACCACGCTGGCCAGCTACAAGAAGCTCAGCGGCTATGTCACGGCGGTGTCCGGCGCGGTCTCCATCCAGGTCGAGGTGCACAAGAGCGCCACAGTGGCTGGGGCCAACGACTCCTACCTGTTCGTGGCCGACATGGCAGCCCGGGAGGTCAACCCCGATGCGGTGAGCGCCACCGACTGGCGGCCGCCTGCCAGTCAGGCCGATCATGTGACCCGCTACGTGTACGACGCGGCCGGCCGCAAGGTCTACACGCAAGACGCCCTGGGCGGCGTGACCCAGACCCGCTACGACGCAGCTGGCCAGGCGGTGGAGCAGATCGCCTACTCGCACCGGATCTCCACGGCCACTGCCGCCACGGTGGCCACCTTTGACGCCGCCGTGCAAGGCGACGCTGCCTACGACCACAAGACCCGCGTCGTCCACGACGCGCTTGGCCGCGCGCGCTTCACCATTGCGCTGGCTAACGGCAACACCAACCAAGGCGCCGTCACCGAGACCGTCTACGACAGCCTGGGCCAAGTCGCACGCACGATCCAGTACGCCGACTACGTCGCCTACAGCGCCATCACCGACGCCACGACAGAGGCCGGCCTGCGCGCGCTCTTGCCCGCCAGCACCGGCGCCGCCCCCTTGAGCGCGCGCGAGGTGATCTACACCTACGACGCCGATGGTCGCCTCGTCTACACCGCCCAGTCCCAGTGGGCCAACAGCAGCAACAAGTACTTCAGCCTCACCGAGCGCCGCTACGACGCCTTCGGCCAGCTCAGCGAGCAAGTCGCCTACGCCAACACGGTCGTCCTGTCTGACCTGCCCAGCATCGTGGGCACCGACCAGATCGCCTCGCGCCTCGTCCAGGACGCGGCCAACGATCGCCACAGCCGCTACACCTACGACGCCGACGGCCGCGTGCTCACCGCCACCGACGGCGAAGGCTATGTCGAGCGCTACGCCTACGACGCCTTCGGCCGCAAGACCCAGGTCACCAACAAGAACGGCGCCACCACCGACTATCAGTACGACGCGGTGGGTCATCTCATCCAGGAACTCAGCGCGGCCGTGGACGTCTACAGCGTCGACACGAGCCTGGCGGTGAGCGCGAGCACCGGCCAGCGCCTGGCCACCCGCTACGCCTACGACGCCTTCGGCAACCTCTTGAGCCGCACAGAAGCCGCTGACACCGCCCAGCAGCGCACGACCCGGTACAGCTACGACGCGCTGGGCCGGCAAGTCGGCACCACGTTTGAAGCCGTGGGCGTGTACGACATCAACAGCGACAGCGTCGGCCCGGCCACAGCACTGTCCACCCAGACCGCGTACGACGCCTTTGGCCAGGCCGTCATCAACCGCGACGTCAACGGCAACTACAGCTACAAGACCTACGACCAGCTCGGACGGCTCGTCAATGAGATCGATGCCAACCACAACGCGACCCACCACTTCTACTCAGATCTCGTCGGCCAGTTCGCTGGCTTCACGCGGCTGGATGCGAAGGCCAGCTTCGGGGATGGCTTGAGCGTCAGCGCCGACGCGATCAACGCCGCGGTGACGGCTGTGCTGGGCAGTGGCACGCCCCGCAGCGTATCCACCTACTTCGACCAGCTCGGGCGCGACAGCGTCGTCTACGACAAGTACAGCCGCGCCGACATGAGTGGGGCGGCCTACAGCTTTGACGGCACGCTGGGCGTGGGCGGTGCCTGGATCAGCAGCATCGGCTATGCCTATGACGCGTTCGGCAGCCTGGTGCGGCGCACCGAACTGCTGGACCGCTCGCAAAACCGCCAGGCCATCACTCAATATGGCTACGACCTGCAAGGCCAGCTCATCCGCCAGGTCGACGCCGAGGGCTACGTCACCGACCACCACAAGAACGCATTCGGCGAAGACGATCGCGTCACCCAGTACGCCACCGCCATCAACCCCGATGGCAGCCTGTGGGTCAATCCGGCCACGCTCAATGCGCAGGCTGGCAATGCGCTGGGCTACGACCGCGTGACCGTCACCGGCTACGACCGCCGGGGCCAGCAGACCCTGCAAAGCCAGTTGGGCATGCAAGTGGGCCGCGCCACCAGTGGCACCAGCGTCGTGAATGCCTACGGCCACCTGGACACCAGGCTCACCACCGACGGCGTGGGCAACGTCACGGCCACCGCCACCAGCTTCATCGCCGACGACGGCAGCTACACGCAGGCCGGCGCCGGGCTCGCCACCACCTACGACAAACTCGGCCGCGCCGTCAAGGTGGTCGACGCGCTGGGGCGCACCACCACCACCAAGTACGACGGGCTGGGCAACGCCGTGCAGACCACGCGGCACGCCAACCTCAACCCCGGCGGCACCGGCGACCCGGCGGCAAGCGCCAACGACCAAGTCACCCGGCAACTGTTTGACAAGCTCGGGCACGTGCTCCAGCGCCGCGACGCACTGAACAACGACACCTTCTTCGCGTACGACGCCGCAGGCCACGTCGGCAAGCAGTGGGCCGCCTTCCACGACGTGGATGGCGGGCTGCACACCGCATCGCAACGCTTCGCATACGACGCCGCAGGACGTCAGACCGGCACTTACACGCTGATGCGTGTGGGCGCAAGTGACGTCTACAGCGCCGACACGGCGGTCTACAACGCCTTCGGCGAAGTCACGGCCAAGCTGCGCGACGGCGTGCAGTACGCCTACTACGACTACGACGTGGGCGGCCGCGTGTGGCGCACCAACGCCGACGATGGCGTTGACAAGGTCTACCTCTACGACCTGCAGGGCAACGTCAGCAGCGTCATCACCAGCCCGGGTCTGGATCTCAAGACCTACGCCGGCGCCTCCGCGGTGCCCACCACGCTCGCCGCTGGTGTGCGTCGCACCAACAACAAGGTCGACCGGCGCGGCAAGCTGCTCGAACAGTCCAATCTTGGCGTCACGCACCTGGACGGCTCCACCACGGGCCAGCTCGTGCGCCAGACCTACGACGCCTGGGGCAACACCCTGTCGGTGACGACGACGCGCGGCAACACCACCAACTACCGCTACAGCAGCGCCAACCAGGTCGTCGAAGAAGACAAGGCCAGCCACACTTACTACCAGGACTACGCAGCCGGGGGCGCCGCCGTGACGGGCCGCCCCGCCACGCGCACCTTCTACGACGCCTGGGGCCGCGCGGTGGCCAGCGTCGACGCCCGCGGCAACACGGCCACCAACAGCTACCTCGTCACCGGCGAGCTGCAAACCGAAACCCACGCCGACGCGGGCGTCGTCTCGCACGTCTACGACAACTTCGGTCGCGAGACGCAGCGCACCAGTGCCGCTGCCAATGCCGGCCAGGCCAATGCGCGCGTCTACCACTACACCTGGGACAAACTGGGCCACAAGCTCACGGAGACCGTCGACGCCCGGCTGCTCGTGCACCCCGATGGCGCCAACACCAGCTTCAGCAGCTTCAGCTACGTGGTGGCCACCTATTCGCTGGGCAGCTACGCCTACGACGAACAGGGCAACCGCATCTCCGCCACCAGCGGCGACGACGCCAAGCTCAAGAGCGTCGTGCAGAAGTACTACTTCGACAGCGCCTCGCGCCTGATCAAGTCCACCGACCCCCTCAAGGCGACCACTTACGAGTACGACGCCGCGGGCCACAAGACCGCAGAAACCGACGCCCTGGGCCAGCGCAGCAGCTGGAGCTACAAGGCCAACGGCCAGCTTGACACCCACACCGACATCGGCGGCGCCACCACGAGCTACGAGTACGACCGGGCGGGCGAACTCACCCGCCAGTCCAACGGCCGTGGGCAGGATCTGCGCACCACCTACTACGACGACGGCCGCGTCAAGACCACGCAGGACGTCTGGGGCGACAGCCTCAGCACCTACGACTACGACGCCGACGGCAACAAGACCATCGACCGCTTCGTCACCGGCGCCTCCACAGGCTCGCCCACCAGCTACCGCAACGTCAGCATGAGCTACGACGCGCTGGGGCGCATGAGCACGGTGTCCGAGCCCGGCTATCAGCTCAGCTTCCAGTACGACGCCAACGGCAACCGCTACCGCGTGCAGGGCACTTACGTCGACAACGACTCCAGCCCCCGCAAGGTCGGTATTGACGTTGACTTCTACGACCCCGATGGCCTGGCCCAGCGCAAGGTCGACTTGACCTACACCTACGACGCGGCCAACCGAGTCACCGGCACCCGCACGCTGGACTACACCGGGCCGTCCAACGCGCTCACCGAGGCCTACCGCTGGGAATACTTCGGCTACGACAAGGACGGCAACCGCACCTCCGACGAGCAGCGCTTCTTCAACGCCGGCACCGCGGGCGCCGTGACCGGTCGGCTGGTGGAGTACAGCTACGACCTGGCCAGCCGGGTGGCCGAGGTCTTCGTCACCACCAAGACCTCCAACGGTTCCGGCGGCGACGTCATCGGCACGCGGCGCGACCACCGCAAGAACCTCTACAACACGGCCTCCGGCTTCACGCAAGAGTGGCAATGGGCCAACGGCTACGCCGCCGACAGCTTCGGGTACGCCGACGCGAGCCCCGACCGCGTCCTCACCACCGAGACCTGGACCAATGCCAGCGGCAACACCACGCAAGTCGTCTCGCGGCAGCTGCTGTTCAGCGCCAACACCTGGTACCTGCGCACCAACCAGACCAGCGCCTACGACGTCGCCGGCAACCTGAAATCCATGCACGTGGACGGCTACCAGGACCAGTCCACCAGCCTGGCCAGCAACCTGGACTACAAGTACACCTACCTCAAGATGGACGGTGACCTGCAGCGCAGCGCCACCGTCACGGGCACGCAGTGGAACGGCGCCAGCATGGCCTCCGTCGGCTCGGTCACCACCACGCTGGACTACGACGTCAACGGGCGCCTCATCGGCACCTTCGACAACAACGCCGCCAACAACAGCGGCGAGCAGTACCTGGTGAACGACCACGCCGGGCACATTGTCCTGAAGTTGCGCTATCGCGCGGCCGCGGCGCTGGGCGCTCACATAGCCACCGGCACCTACGACCCCAACACCGGCGCGCAGGGCAGCGCGGGCGGCAGCGGCGTGCCCACGCGCGTGGCCGCACCGAGCATGACCGCCACCAGCACCTCCTCGGTGAGCGTGGAGCGGCTGCGCTACGCCAACAACCAGGCCATCGGGGCGACGAGCCAGAACTACTCGATGGTCTTCATGAAGACACAGGACGTCAGCGGCTACTTTGATCGCTACAGCGTCAGCAACAGCTTCGAGGACGCCTTCGGCGCGGCCCAGGTCAACGTGAGCGCGAGTTCGGGCACGCAGTACACCTGGAGCAGCGGCGACACGCTGCGCGCGGTGGCCCAGACCTTCTACGGCGACGCGAACCTCTGGTACGTGATCGCCGAGGCCAACGGCTACACCGACGAGGCGCTGCCCGTGGCCGGCGACGTGGTGCGCATCCCCAGCGTCGCTCGATCCAGCAACACCGCCAGCACCTTCGCGGTCTACGACCCTAGCAAGATCGTGGGCAGCACCAGCCCTGAGCCGATTGCGCCTGCACCGCCCCCTCCGCCGCCGTCGGCCGGTGGGTGTGGGATGCTGGGCACCATCATTGTCATCGTGGTGGCGGTCGTGGTGACCTATTTCACGGCTGGGGCGGCAACTGGCGCGTTACTGAGTACGCTCGGGGAGACTGGTGCCGCTGTGGTCGGTGGCGCTATTGGCGGTGCCGTGGGCTCTGTCGCGTCACAAGGCGTGGGCATCGCCATCGGTCAGCAGCAAAGCTTCAGCTGGAAACAGGTGGGCTTGGCCGCCGTCGGTGGCGCGGTGGCTGGCGGCGTCTCCGCGGCGACCAACGGCACGGCACTGGGCAGCGCGCTGGACAAACTGGGGGAGTACGGCAAGCTGGCCGTGACGTCCGCGGCCGGCAACGCCGTCACGCAGGGTGTAGCGGTCGCCACGGGGCTGCAGGATAAGTTCAGCTGGCGCTCAGTCGCGGCATCTGCTATCGCCGCTCCTGCGGCCCAGGCCATCGTGGGGAGCCTGAACTTGCCTACCGGCAGCGCACTGCAAAGTGCCGACTTGGCCACAAGGACTTCGGCCGCCTTCGTGCGTGGCGTGGTTGGCCAGGGCGTGCGCATGCTGGTCACCCACCAGGGCAAGATGGACTATGCATCGATTGCCGCGGACGCGTTTGGCAACGCAATTGGGGAGAGCATCGCGAGCCAGTCGCAGCCGAGCCCGTACGCGCTGAGCGGACGCCTTGGTGAGAACGGCGGGCAGAGCGCTGTGCGGTTCAGCGACCCGGGGCTTACGCTGCAAGACACCAC
>JAEKLF010000175.1 GCA_019509985.1 Burkholderiales bacterium
TCGCGGCCGCATTGCTGCTTTGGTTCTTTCCGATGTTCGTGGCTCACAAGCTTTTGCCGCGTACGCAGCACAACGATCACCTGGCTTTCCCGGCCCGCGAACTTGCAAGGGTCGGCTGCTGCCTGCTTGGCCTGTGGCTGTTCGCCAAGGCCGTTCCGTCGATGGTCTGGCTTCTGCTGCGATCCATGATCATGGTCGAGGGCAGCAGTTCCTCCTTCGCCGCACTCTCTTCCGACTCAAAGCTGGAACTTGCGGTCGCAGCTTTCGAGTGCATCTTCGCGCTGTTGATCGTCTTCAGGGCTGGCAGCTTCGCGAAGCTGATCAGCCCCGGCAAGACGAGCTCCGGCGATCAATAGCCGGGCAATCCGCGAACTGACGGGGTAGCGCCCCCGACGGCCGGCACTCAGGGTGCCAGCGTCTTCGCTCCCACCAGCTCCGGCTTGAGCCTGATCAAGCCCTCCATCACCTGCTCCGAGAACAAGGATGCGCCCTTCGGCCCCAGGTGCGTGCGGTCAAACCGTGGCGGCGCCTCGGCCAGGGTGTCGGCCGCCGGCTGGCCCATCGCCTGGACGGCAGCGCTGCTGACGGCGTTCAGGTCCAGCACCGACACGCCCTGCTCGCTGCCGACCTGGATCACCGCCTCCGCCCAAGGCCGCAGGTCGTTGTCCAACTCACCCGCCTTGAACGTACGGCGCGTCAACGGCGTGACTAGGATCACCTCAGCACCCACCGCCTTCGCCTCCTTCACATAACCGGCCATGTTGGGACCGAACTCGGTGGCGAGGTCGGTCGAGCGGCCGGGTTTGCCCGGCTGGTCGTTGTGTCCGAACTGGATGAGCACCACGGTCTTCTGCCGCGTGTCGCCCGCGCCCCTCTCGTTCAGCAGCGCCAGCACGGTGTCCCATAGCCCCTCGGCGCGGTAGCTCTTGCTGGAGCGGCCGCCGCGCGCAAGGTTGAGGCAGGCGACCTGCTGGAAGCGGGCGCACAGCGCGTTGCCGTAGCCGCTGCGCGGCGCCATCGTCGAGTCGCCAACGAGGATCAGCCGCGGGCCGGCCGGCGGCTGGCCCTGCGCGCTCACAAGGCCGGCGAGCAACGCGAGTGAGGCGGCAAGGCTTCTCACGGCGCAGGCACCCAGCCGCCGGGCGCGCCGGTGGCGATGGTGGAGTTCTGGAAGACCTCGGCCCGCGTCGACAGCCCCGCGGCGGAAGTCAGCGGCCTGGCCAGCACGAGGTCGGTCGCCACGTTGTTGACCTTGACGGACGCAACGCCCAGCCGCGCGCTGACGTCCAGCGGCGCGCCGCCCAGGTCCATGCTGCCGAACTCGCGCCAGCCGGCCGTGTCGGTCGCGGCGCCGTCTGCCGTGCCCGACCACGGCGGTGGGTTGCTGCCGCAGCTGCCGGTGCCCACGCCGGTCTTGCTCGTGCCGTTGCCCACGCACCAGCCCATCGGCAGGATGTGCGCGTCCATCCGCGTGTTCACGAAGGCGATGTTGTCGGTGTAGGCCGTGGTCGTCGTGCCGCCGCTGCGGGCGAGGTAGGCCCCGGTGACTGCGGGGTCGGCGGTCAGCATGCTGTTGAGGAAGACGAAGCCCTTGTCGCCAGCCGTCGCACGCGACTGCAGCACGAAGCCGGGCGAACTGCTGGCGGTGTCGACGACGGAGCGGATCTCGCAGTCCTCGAACAGACTGGCCATCACGCTGCCCCAGATGAAGTCGACATTGCCGGCGACGAGCGACTGGTAGAACCAGCTGTAGCCCTTGAGCTGCAGCGTGTCCTGCTGGCTGAGGAAGTTCATCTGCTTGGCAACCAGGCGCGCCGCCGCGGCGGTGGTGCTGGTGTTGAAGTAGATCGTCTCCGCCTGGTTGTCGAGCGCGGTGCTGCGCTCGTGCGGGTTCTTCAGCGTGAAGTTCTGCAGCGTCAGCAGATCCGCCGTCTCGATGAGGAAGGAGGCACGCCCGCCGCCGAGCACGCGGTGGCCCAGCGTCTTGCCCGAGGTGCTGAGGGCCGTGCCGGCGGCCGCGCTGCTGGCGCCGCTGCCCGAGTTCAGCGACTCGAAGTTCTCCTCGCCCACGACCACGCCGTCGCGGCTCTCGCCGACGATGCTGAGGTTGGACACCTTGCGCAGGATATTCAGTTCGGGGTAGCTGCCGCTGCCCAGGTGAATGACCTTGGGCGTGGCCACCGTGTTGCAGCCGTTGGCGGCGGGGCTGTTGGTCGAGCAGTTCTTCATGACCCAGTTCAGCGCACCCTGCAGCGTGCGGAAGTCGGCCGCGGTGCCGCTGTCGTCGACGTTCAGTGTCGTGAAGCTCGCGGGCGCGGCGCGGGTCGTGAACTTCCAGCCATCGGCCTTGGTGATGCCGGCGAAGGAGGCGCCCTTGATGGTGCCGGCCAGCGCCGACGCGTCCACCGTCACGTAATAGGTCGTGCCAAAGTCGAGCCGGTTGTTGTGCAGCTTGACCGAGGCCGTGCTGCCCTTCACCGACAGGGGGCGATACCAGACGTAGCGTGCGAACGTCGCGCTCTCGGGCATCGCGCCGAGGCCCAGCGCGTCGATCTCGAGGTTGGTGCGCGGGATGACGGCCTGCGTGTCCGATGCCGACGGCGCGGTGCTGAGGTCGATGCTGTCGACCAGCACGTCGTCGCTCGCGCGGTAGACGCTGACCTTGCCCGTCGTGCCGATGGCGGGCGGCGCATCGAAGGACAGCGACAGGCGTGTGTCGGTATGGACGTTGGCCTCATTGGCGGCAGGCGACCTGGTGCCGGCCACGTCGTTGACATTGCCGCTGCCGCTGATCTGCGTGGACAGCTTGCCGGCGCCGGCCTGGGCCAGTGC
>JAEKLF010000081.1 GCA_019509985.1 Burkholderiales bacterium
CGTAGGCCAGCACGCCCAGCGAGTAGACGTCGCTGGCTTCCGTCGCCGCTTCACCGGCCAGCTGCTCGGGCGCGGCATGGGCCGGTGTCAGCCCGGCGCTGGATGGCGTCGCGGCCGAGCCGCCGCGCAGCGTCGCGATGCCGAAGTCCAGCAGCCGCGGCGTGCCGTCGGCGGCGACGACCACGTTGCCGGGCTTGAGGTCGCGGTGGATGACGCAGCGCTCGTGGGCATGGGCGACGGCCCGCGCCACCTGGGCCAGCAGCCCCAGCGTGGCCGGCAGGGCCAGCCGCTGGCGCTGCACGTGCTTGTCGATGGGCAGGCCGGCCACGTATTCCATCGCCAGGTAAGGCCGGGCCTGGGCGTCGATGCCGGCGTCGTAGAGCCGGGCGATGTGGGGATGCTCCAGGCGCGCGGCGATGCGCAACTCGGCCGCGAGGCGATCGGCCAGCGTCGCGTCGGCGGGCCGCGAGCGGCGCGGCAGCTTCACGGCCACCTCGCGTTCATAGACGCCGTCGGCCCGCTCGGCGCGCCAGACGCTGCCCATGCCGCCGCGGCCGATCTCCTCGACGAGGCGCCAGGGGCCGACGAGATCGCCCGGCCGGCCCGGCGCCTCGGTGCTGGCGGCCAGGCGTGGCAGCGTCGCGAAGGCGCCGCTGTCGTCCAGGCGCGCGTGGTCGGCCAGCATGCGCGAGAGCTCGTCGCGCCAGCGCCGGTTGTCCAGGCCGGCCAGCCAGGCGGCGCGCTCGGCCGCCGGTAGCGCGAGGGCTTCGTCCAGCAGCGAACTCAGGGCGGCGAGGTCGCCGGGCGTCAGGGAAGCCATCAGCGCAACAACGCCAGCAACAGCAGCCGCGCCTTGTCCCAGTCGCGGCGCACGGTGCGCTCGGTGAGACCGAGGGCTTCGCCGATCTCGGGCTCGGTGTAGCCGCCGAAGTAACGCATCTCGACGACCTGGGCCAGGCGCGGTTCCGCAGCCTGCAGCGCGGCCAGGGCCTCGTGCACGCGCAGCACCTCGTCGCTGCCGCCTTGCAGTTCGTCGTGCAGGGCGGTGTCCAGCGTCAACGGCTCGCCGGGCTCGCGGCGCAGCGTGTCGACGATGAACTCGCGCATCACGCGCGCCGCGTAGGCGAAGAACTCGCGCCGGTTCTCGGGCTTGAGGCGCTCGCTGCGCGCCAGGCGCAGATAGCTCTCGTGCACGAGCTGCGTCGTGTGCAGGCCACCGGCCTGGCCCGCGTCGCGCAGGCGGCTGCGCGCCAGCTCGCGCAGGGCCGGGTAGGCGGTGGCGAAGAGCGCGTCGCGCGCGCCGGGTTCGCCAGCATTGGCGCGGGTGATCAGCGTGTCGACGGCATCTTCTTCTTGCATGCAGGCATCTTGCCGCAGTCCGCGCCGGCTGCACGTTGACCTTGCCATAAGCTCTCGGTCATGGTGATTCCCGACTTGCCGCCCGACGAAGACCGCCGCCTGGCCCGCCTGGCCGCGCTGGCCGTCATGGACACCGAGCCCGAGCCCTTGTTCGACCACCTGACGGCCCTGGCCGCGCAGATCTGCGGCACGCCGGTGGCCCTGCTTGGCCTGCTGGACGAGCAGCGGCAGTGGTTCAAGGCCGCGGTCGGCTGGGGCCGCAGCGAGACGCCGCGCGCCCAGACCTTCTGTGCCCACACGCTGCTGGCCGACGGCCTCTTCGAGGTGCGCGACGCGCGGCTGGACCGGCGCTTCGTCGACCACCCGGACGTGCTGGCCGATCCGCCGCTGCGCTTCTACGCCGGCGTGCCCCTGCGGCTGGACGACGGCAGCCATCCGGGCACGCTGTGCGTCGTCGACTTCCGCCCGCGCGAGCTCAGCGACGCGCAGCGCGAGGCGCTGATGCGCCTGGCCGACGCGGCGGCCGAGGCGCTGATGATGCGCGAGCGGGCGCTGGCCCGCGCCGAGTCGGTACGCGCCGAGCAGCCGTTTCGGGTGCTGGCCGAGACGGCGCCGCTGGGCATCTTCCGCGCCGACGCGGCCGGCCTGTTCATCTACACCAACCCGGTCTGGCAGCGCATCTACGGCATGGCGGCGAAGGCGGCGCTGGGCGAGGGCTGGGCGGCCACGCTGGCGCCGGACGACGCGGACTCGGTGCAGGGCCACTGGCGGCGTTGCGTGGAGCGGCGCCAGTCCTTCGAGATGCGCTACCGCGTGCGCCGGCCGGGCAGCGGCGCGCTGCGCCAGGTGTGGGCGCGGGCGCGGCCGCTGCTGACGCCCGAGGGTGTGCTGACCGGCTTCGTCGGCATTGCCGAGGACGTGACCGACCGCCTCACCGCCGAGCGCGAGCTGCGCGAGAGCAAGGCCTTGCTGGACCGCACCGGCCGCGTCGCCGGCGTGGGCGGCTGGAGCCTGGACCTGCAGACCCAGGCCGTGATCTGGAGCGACCAGACCTGCCGCATCCACGACCTCGAACCCGGCCACCAGCCGACGCTGGAGGAGGCCATCGGCTACTACAAGCCTGAGGCGCGCGCGGTCATCGAGGCGGCCGTGCAACGCGGCCTCAGCCACGGCGAGCCCTGGAGCCTGGAGCTGCCCCTGGTCACCGCCAAGGGCCGCGAGATCTGGGTGCTGTCCCAGGGCCAGGTCGACTGGCAGGACGGCGTGCCGGTACGCCTCGTCGGCGCCTTCCAGGACGTCACCGAGCACCACCGCGCCGCCGTCGAGCTGGACCACAACCGCCAGCGGCTGCGCGCGCTGTACGAGTCGACGCCGGCGCTGATGCATTCGGTCGACGCGGAGGGACGCGTGCTCAGCGTGTCGGACCGCTGGCTGGAGCGCCTGGGCTACCGGCGCGAGCAGGTCATCGGCCGGGCCATGGACGACTTCATGACGCCCGAGTCCTCGCAGCAGGTGCGCGACGTGCACCGCCCGGCGATGTGGCGCGACGGCCATGTCGACGACTGCCCCGTGCAGCTGATCTGCGCCGATGGCCGGCTGCGCGACGTGCTGGTCTCGGCCGTGGCCGAGTACGACGCCGACGGCCAGCCGCTGCGCGCTCTGGCGCTGGTGGACGACATCACCGAGGAACTCAAGCGCCGCGCCGAGCTGGCCCAGGAGCAGCAGATGCGCCGCCAGACCGAGCGCCATGTGCAGGAGCTGGACCAGCTGCTGCACGAGCGCTCCGAGATGCTGGACGTGCTGGCCCACGAGGTGCGCCAGCCGCTGAACAACGCCAGCGCCGCGCTGCAGAGCGCCGCCGCCAGCCTGGCCGGCCGCGGCGAGCGACAGGCCCAGGACCGGCTGACGCGTGCCCAGGCCGTGCTCGGCCAGGTGCTGGCCGGCGTCGACAACACGCTGGCGGCGGCCAGCCTGCTGGCCGGCGGTGGGCGCATCGCGCGGCTGGACACCGACATCGACACGCTGATCGCCGTGACCATCGCCGACCTGCCGCGCGACCAGCGTGACCGCGTCGTCGTGCACCGCCACACGGCCACGCGCACGGCGCTGATGGACATGAGCCTGCTGCGGCTGGCGCTGCGCAACCTGCTGTCCAACGCGTTGAAGTACGCGCCCGGCGTCAGCCCGGTGACGCTGCACGTGATGGACTTCGACGAACCCGCGGCGCTGCAGTTCGAGGTGGCCGACGCCGGCCCCGGCATTCCGCGCGAGCTGCTGTCGCGCCTGTTCACGCGCGGCGCGCGCGGCGGCGGGCATGAGTCCGCCCACGGCCTGGGCCTGTACATCGTGCGCCGCGTGATGGACCTGCACGGCGGCAGCGCCGAGCTGCTGCGCACGGGGCCGCTGGGGACCGTGATGCGGTTGACATTGCCGCAGGCCGGCTAGCTTCGGCAGGGGATTTTCCGGGCCTAGACTGCGCCGGCTCCGGCTTCAGCGCTCCCGATCGCACGATGACCGAAACCCAACAGGCCTCGCCAGCACCCAGGCGCCTGCCCAGCCTGCGCGGCCAGCTCAGCCTGGTGCTCGGCGGC
Organism: Burkholderiales bacterium; assembly: GCA_019509985.1. GTDB lineage: Bacteria > Pseudomonadota > Gammaproteobacteria > Burkholderiales > Burkholderiaceae_C > Pelomonas. Next base: position 3,951 of record JAEKLF010000081.1, read on the forward strand.
CTCGCGCTGGCCATCCTGAGCCTGGTCGGCGGCTACCTCGGCACGCTGGCGACCGACGAGCTTTACACGGCCCAGCAGGCCGCCGTGCGTGCCACGGCGCAGGCTGCCGCCGAGCTGCTGGCCACCGAGCTGCGCGACCGCGAGCGCGAGATCGAGCTGCTCAGCGTCGCGCCCCACCTCGTCGAGGGCAGGCTGGATGCCGCCAGCCTGCGCGAGACGCTGGACCGTCGCCAGGCCCTGCATGACGAATACGCGTGGTTGGGCGTTGCCGGCCCCGAAGGCACCGTGCTGCAGGCCACCGGCGGCATGCTGATGGGCCGCTCGGTCGCGCAGCGGGAATGGTTCGTCGCCGGGCGCGAGCGCGTCTACGTGGGCGACGTGCACGAGGCCAAGCTGCTCGCCACCATGCTGCCGGCCCAGCCCAATGGCGAGCCGACGCGCTTCATCGACTTCGCCGCGCCCATCCGCGACGCCGACGGGCGGCTGCGCGGCGTCATCGGTGCGCATGCGCACTGGCGCTGGGTGACCGGCGTCGTCGAGGGCACGGTGCGCCGCCAGCACCCCGGCAGCGGCATCGACGCGCTCATCGTCGACCGCGAGGGCCGCGTCCTCTACCCCGAGGCGATGAAGACCGCCCAGGCCCAGGGCGAGGCCGTGCTGCCGGCGACGCTGGTCAACGGTCGCTTCGATGGCGAGCTGCGCTTCGGCGACGGCCGGGATTACCTGACCAGCGAGGCGCCGCTGCAGGCACGCACGAATGCCGAACTGGGCTGGCGCATCGTCGCCCGCCAGCCGCTGGAGCAGGCCATGCGCCCGGTGCGCGACCTGAGGCGCGAGCTGGTGCTGCTGGGCCTGTTGGCCGCCGCCGCGCTGACGCTGGCCGCGCTGCTGCTGGCGCGGCGCATCAGCCGGCCGGTGGAGCAGCTCGCGCGCATCGCCGAGCGCGTCGAAAGCGAGCGCCGCATCCCCGACTTCCCCGACAAGCCCGGTGCCTATGAGCTGGCGCGGCTCAGCCAGGCGATGCAGTCCATGGCGCGTTCGCTGCTCGCCACCGAGCAGCAGCTGCAGCAGAGCAATGCGACGCTGGAGAGCCAGGTGCAGCAGCGCACCGCCGAGCTGCAGGCGGCGAATGCGGCGCTGGAGCACCTGGCCACGCGCGACCCGCTGACCGGCCTCCACAACCGGCGCAGCCTGGACGCGCGCCTGGCCGAGGCGCAGGCGCTGGACCGCCGCTACGGCGGCCCGGTCGGCCGCGTGCACGGCCTGCTGCTGATCGACGTCGACCACTTCAAGCGCGTCAACGACCGGTTCGGCCATCCGACCGGCGACGCCGTGCTGCGCCAGCTCGCGCAGATGCTGCAGGCGTCGGTGCGCGTCACCGACCTGGCGGCGCGCTTTGGCGGCGAGGAGTTCGCCGTGCTGCTGCCCGGGCTGGCCGGGCCGCTGGAGGCCGTCACGGCGGCGGAGAAGATCCGCAGCACCGTCGAGCAGGCGACCTTCCCGGATGTCGGCCACGTGACCATCAGCGTCGGCGTCAGCCTGTCCTCGCCGGACGATGCCGACGCGCGGCCACTGATCGACCGTGCCGACGCGGCGCTGTACGAGGCCAAGCGCGGCGGCCGCAACGCCGTCGTGCTGAAGACGGCAGAAGCCGTGAACTGAGTCACACGCTGGCACGGTCGCCCGCAGCTTTTGCGGGCTCCCGACGGCCTCGGTCAAGAATTCCCCGCAGCGCCGCCGCCGTCTGTCTCCTAGGCTGGCGACCATGCCCGATGCCGCTGCTTCCTTCGCCCTCGCGCTGAGCGACGCCGGCTGGCAGCGCCTGGCCGACCTGCTGCAGCGCGCCGTCGGCCTGGACCTGCCGGCGGGCAGCCGGGCGCTGGTGGCCGCGCGGCTGGCGCCCCGCCTGCGCCGGCTCGGGCTGGCCGATGTCGATGCTTATCTCGCGCTGCTCGACGGGGAGGGCGGCAGTGCCGAGCTGGCGATGGCGCTGGACCTGCTGACGACGCAGCACGCCGGCTTCTTCCGCGAGCCGGCGCAGTTCGAGCTGCTGGAGTCCGAGCTCAGCACGCCGCGGCGGCCGCGGCTGCGGCTGTGGAGCGCGGCCGCCGGCTTCGGCGACGAGGCCTACAGCCTGGCCATGCTGCTGGCCGACCTGCAGAAGGCCGGCCGCATCGGCGCGGACTGGAGCGTGCTGGGCACGGACATCAGCGAGCGCCGGCTGCGCAGCGCAGCCGAAGCGCTGTACGCCGAGGCGCGACTGCGCCAGGTCGGCGCCGAGCGGCTGCAGCGCCATGCACTGGGCAACGGCGGCCTCGTGCAGATGCAGGCCGGGCTGCGCGAGCGGGTGCGCTTCGAGCGCCACGACCTGCGCGAGCCGCTGGCTGGCGACGAGGTCTTCGACGCGGTGCTGCTGCGCCAGCTGCTGATCTATTTCGACGCTGCGACGCGCGGCCGCGTCATTTCGCATGCGCTGGCACGGCTGCGGCCCGGCGGGCTGTTCTTCGTCGCCGCGGCGGAGCAGGGGCTGGTGGACGCGGCCGGCCTCCAGGCGCTGGGCGGCGGCGCTTTTCGCAAAAAAACCTAGATCAGCTGCAGCGGCGCGCGGAACACATAGCCGACGCGCGACTTGCTCTGCAGCGGCACCAGCGTCGGCGTGGCGCGCTCGATGCGGCGGCGCAGCCGGTAGATGGTGGCCGACAGGCCGTCGTCCGCCTCGCCCTCGGGCAGCTCGCGGCCGAGCTTGTTCAGCAGCGCCTCGCGCGTGACGGGCTCGCCGCCGGCCGCGGCAAAGCATTCGAGCAACTGGCGGTCCGCCTCGCTGAGCTGGATGCGCGTGCCGTCCGGCACGACCAGCTCGCCGTTGGCGCGGTCCAGCTTCCACACCGCGTCGGCCGCCGAGGGCTTGGCGACGCGGCGTTGCACGGCCGCGATGGCCAGCGCCACCTGCTCGAACTGCACGGGCTTGACGAGGTACATGTCGGCGCCGGCCGTGATGACCTCGCGGAAGACCTCGGGGCCCAGGCGGCCGGAGACGACGACGATGCCGGCGTCCGTGCGGCGGCGCAGGATCTTGATCAGCTCCACGCCGTTGACGCCGGGCAGCATCAGGTCGACGAGGTAGAAGTCGAAGGAGAAGGCCTCGGGCGCGGCCAGCAGCGCGTTGCTGTCGTCGAAACGGCTGACCGCGATGCCCTGCTCGAGCAGGAACTGTGTCAGGAACTCCGAATACTCGGCATCGTCATCGATCAGGGCGAGGGATTTGGGTTGCATGGCTGCGCGGGCACGGGAGCAACCGCGGAGTTTGCCGCATGACTGGGGCGTCAGGCCGCATCCTGTCGCGTCCTAGTGCACGCTCGGCCCACTTCTCGGTCGCTTGTGGGTCATAAATGACTGACACTAGACGGGCGCCGTGAGAAATCAAGTCACCTTCGAGTGGCAATGAGGAGACCCACGATGGCCGATGCCGCGCAAGACGAAGAAGGCAGAGACGAACTGGCCTGGCTGCAGCCCGGCCATCGAGCCGCGCCGGCGGACGCGCTGTGCCGCATCCAGCTGCTGTGCGCGGCCTGGCCGGAGCTGTTCGCCGCGATGTTCCTCGTGCTGGCCACCCACCAGGAGTTGCCGCGCGACATGCTGGCCGCCGCGATCAAGCAATTCCGCCCCGACCTGGACGCCTACAGCCGCGAGGACGTCGTCAGCCTGTTGACGGCGATCTGGAACGGCGGCAAGAGCGGCTTCGACGCGGTGCTGCGTACGCGCGCCAATTCGCCCAAGAAGGTCTCGGGCGGCTTCTCCTGGGTCAAGGAGTAGTTTTCTTCAGGCCCAGCGCGTTCCATCCCTCGTGGCCCAGCCGGGTCAGCGTGTCCAGGTTGTTCTCGTAGATGGACGCCGTGTCGGGCATGGACTCGACGGCGCGCTCGATGCTGTCCTCGCGCAGGATGTGCAGCGTGGGGTAGGGCGAGCGGTTGCTGTAGTTGGCGATGTCGTCGGGTTCGCTGTCACCGAACTGGTAGTCGGGATGGAAGTCGGCGATCTGCAGGATGCCGTCGAGCTTGAGCTCCTCCACCAGTGCGTCGGCCGCGTCGAGGAAATCGTTGAAGTCCAGGAAATCGGTCAGCACGCCGGGATGGATGACCAGCGTCGTGTCGGTCTCCTCGGGGTCGGCGCGGTTGAGCGCCAGCAGTTCGCGCGCGAGATCCTTCAGCAGCTGCTCGGGCTCGGTCGCGTCGCTGACGACGTAACGGATGCGCTCGTTGACGTGCACGGCCTTGGCGAAGGGGCACAGGTTCAGGCCGATGACGGCCTTGACGACCCAGTCGCGGGTGTCCTGGATGATTTGTTCTTGATTCATTGAATTTGCCTTTCGGGCCAAGCGCCGGGCCGCTCCCAAGCCGGCCCGCGCTGGCGGCGCTAGCGGCTCGATGCCGCAAGCGTCGCCGTCCCCCCGGGGACCGGCTGGGCGCGTCCGCGTTCAGCGGGACGAGACCGGACGAGGGGCCAACCATTCCTCCGCCATGCGCACCCACATGGACCCGCCCAGCGGGATGAGCTCGTCGTTGAAGTCATAGCTCGGGTTGTGCAGCATGCAGGGCCCCATGCCGTGGCCACCGATGCGGTGGCTGCCGTCGCCGTTGCCGATGAGGAAATAGCAGCCGGGCTTGTCGAGCAGGTAGTAGCTGAAGTCCTCGGCGCCCATCGTCGGCTCGAACTCCTGCACGTTGTCGGCACCGACCATGCCGGTCAGCACCCGGCGCACGAATTCGGTTTCCTCGGGATGGTTGATCGTCGGCGGGTAGTTGCGTCGGAACTCGAACTCCGCGGTCAGCTCGAAAGCGCCGGCGAGCTGCTCGGTCATGGCCTTCATGCGGCTTTCCAGCAGGTCCAGCAGCTCCAGCGTGAAGGTCCGCACCGTGCCCTCCATGACCACCGTGTCGGGCACGACGTTGGTCGCCTCGCCGGCATGGATCATGGTCACGGAGATGACGCCGGGGTCGATGGGCCGCTTGTTGCGGCTGATGATGGTCTGGAAGGCCGTGACGAGCTGGCAGGCCGCCGGCACCGGGTCCAGGCCGAGGTGGGGCATGGCCGCATGCGAGCCCTTGCCCTTGAGCGTGATCTTGAACTCGTTGCTCGACGCGAACACCGGGCCGCTCTTCAGCGCGAACTGACCGGCCTTCATGCCGGGCCAGTTGTGGGCGCCGAACATGGCCTCCATCGGGAACTTGTCGAACAGGCCGTCCTTGATCATCTCGCGCGCGCCGCCGCCGCCTTCTTCCGCCGGCTGAAACACGAGATACACCGTGCCGTCGAAATTGCGGTTCGTTGCCAAATGCTTGGCCGCGGCCAGCAGCATGGCCGTGTGGCCGTCATGCCCGCAGGCATGCATGCGGCCGAGGATGCTGCTGGCATGCGGGAACTCGTTGCGCTCGGTCATCGGCAGCGCGTCGATGTCGGCGCGCAGGCCGACGGCGCGGTCCGACGTGCCGTTCTTGACGATGCCGACAACGCCGGTCTTGCCCAGGCCGCGGTGGATGGGGATGCCCCAGTCGGTCAGCGCCTTGGCGATGACATCGGCGGTGCGCTCCTCGTGGAAGCAGAGTTCGGGGTGCTTGTGCAGGTCACGGCGGATGGCCGTGATGGCCGGTGCGTCGGCCAGGATGGTGTCGATGAGCTTCATGAGAGGGTGACTTCAGGCCCAGTAAGACACCGAGTTTAGGATTGCGGCCGTGAACCTGCGTCGCAACGTCCGCGGCTGGCTCCTCTGGCTGGCCTTCCTGCTGCCCATCGCGCAAGCTTTTGCCGGTGTGCACGCGCTGTCGCACGTCGGCGACCGCCAGGACGACGGCGTCGCTCACCTCGTTCACTGCGACCTCTGCCTGACCGCCGCCGACCTGGGTGCCGGTGCGCCGACCGCCGAGCCACCCGCGCTGGCGGCCGGCGAGGCGACGCATGCCGCACCGCTGCTGGCCAGGGCCCTCGCGCCGCGCGCCGTCAGCCTTGGCCTGCCGCCCGTTCGCGGGCCGCCCGCTTCCGCCTGAACCCCAAGCGTTGCCGCGCCTGCCTGTCAGGGCGCGGGTGTTTGCGTTTTCTTGCGGAAGTCCTTTCTCATGCGTTCCTTTGCCATGGCGCCGCTCGCGGCCGCCTGCCTTTCCGTCCTCGCCGCGGCCGCCCAGGCCGATCCCGCCGAATCCCTCGACAAGGTCGTCGTCACCGGCAACCCGCTGAAAAGCCAGCTGCTGGCCCAGCCCAGCGACTCCCTCGGCGGCGACCAGCTCGTGCTGACGCGCGCCGCCAACCTCGGCGACACCCTGCAGGGATTGGCCGGCGTGGCCGCCACCAACTTCGGCCCCAATGCCAGCCGACCGAGCATCCGCGGGCTGGACGGCGACCGCGTGCGCATCCTTAGCAACTCGGGCGCTTCTGTCGATGCCTCCAACCTCAGCTTCGACCACGGCGTGGCCATCGACCCGCTGGTCATCGACAAGGTCGAGGTGCTGCGCGGCGCCGCGGCCTTGCTGTACGGCGGCAATGCGGTCGGCGGCGTCGTCAACACGCTGGACAACCGCATCCCGCGCACGCTGATCGACGGCATGAGCGGCGCGGCCGAGGTGCGCCTGGGTGGCGCCACGCACGACAAGAGCGGCGCCGTCGTGCTGGACGGCGGCACCGGCCAGCCGCACAGGGGTTTCGGCTGGCATGTCGACCTGGCCGGGCGCGACGCCGACGACCAGGCCGCGCCGCGCTTCGACAGTGACGGCGAGAGCCGCACCAGCGTGCGCAACTCCGCCGCGAGGAGCCATGGCGGCGCGCTGGGCGGCTCAGTGTTCTTCCAGGGCGGGTTTGCGGGCGTGTCGGTGGACGACTTCCACACCAACTACGGCACCACGGCCGAGGAGGGCGTGACCATCCGCATGCAGCGTCAGCGCCTGGCCACCGCCGGCGAGTGGGCGACGGCCGATGGCCCCGTCCACCGCATCAGCTGGCAGCTGAGCCGCAACCGCTACGAGCACCAGGAGGTGGAGGAGACGGGCGACATCGGCACCACCTTCAAGAGCACCGGCACCGACGGCCGGCTGGAGGTGGAGCATGCCGCCATCGGTCCGGTCAAGGGCCTCATCGGCCTGCAAACCGAGCAGCTGAACTTCTCGGCACTGGGCGAGGAGGCCTTCGTGCCGAGCACGCGCACGCGCAACACCGGCGTCTTCGTGCTGGAGCAGGCCAAGCTGGGTGGCGTGGACTGGTCGGCCGGTGCGCGCACCGAGCGCGTGACGGTCGACTCCGATGGCGGTGACCGCTTCGGCACGCCGGACTCCAAGCGGTTCAAGCCCGTGAGCCTGGCGCTGAGTGGCGTCTACCCACTCAGCGAGGCCTGGAGCCTGAGTGCCAACCTCAACCACACCGAACGTGCGCCGGCCTATTACGAGCTGTTCGCCAACGGCCTGCACCTGGCCAGCGCCGCCTACGAGCGCGGCGACCCGACGCTGGGCCTGGAGCGCTCCAAGGGCCTGGACGTCGGCCTGAAGTGGGAGTCCGCGCAGAGCCACGTGCACCTGAACCTCTACGAGACGCGCTTCTCCAACTACGTCGCACTGCAGGCCACCGGCGAGGTGGTGGACAACGGCGGCGAGAGCGTGCCGGTCTACGACTTCCACGCCGTGCCGGCGCGGCTGCGCGGCATCGAGTTCGAGGGACGCTGGCAGTTGCACCCGGCCCTCGCGCTGCTGAGCCAGCTCGACGCCGTGCGCGGCGACAACCGCGCCACCGGCGAGCCGCTGCCGCGCCTGTCGCCGCTGCGCGCGATGCTGGGGCTGGAAGCGAAGCAGGGCGACTGGTCCGGCAAGCTGGAATGGCGCGGCGCCGCGCGCCAGACCCGCGTGGCCGAGTTCGACACGCCCACGCCGGGCTACGGCACGCTGCGCCTGAGCGTGGCGCGCCAGCTGCGCTGGGGCCAGACCGATGCGCTCTGGTACCTGAAGCTCGACAACCTGGCCAACAAGCTGGCCTACAACGCCACGGCGGTGCCCACCATCCGCGAACTGGCTCCGCAACCCGGTCGCTCGGCCAGCACCGGCCTGCAGGTCAGGTTTTGACCCGGTAGCCGGGGCGCCGGGTATAACCCTGGTGCCTCGGCGCTCTGGTCGCGGGCATGCTGCACTCAGGCAGTGCCCACGCGCACCAGAACCGCCGCCCCATGTGGGCGCGGAACTTGCGTCGTTGGCTGCGAAGAGGAGCAACGATGCAGACCGCCTTTGACGAGATGAACGCCGCGGGAGCCACCACCCGCGCGCACTACGAGTCCTACGCCCGCTGGCTGGCCGAACAGCCCGAGTCGCTGATGCGAGAGCGGCGCGAGCAGGCCGAGCTGATCTTCCGCCGCGTGGGCATCACCTTCGCCGTCTACGGCGACAAGGACTCGGGCGAAGGCACCGAGCGCCTCATCCCCTTCGACCTGATCCCGCGGGTCATCCCGGCCAGCGAGTGGACGTCCATGCAGGCCGGCCTGGCCCAGCGCGTGACGGCGCTGAACCGCTTCATCCACGACGTCTATCACGACCAGGAGATCCTCAAGGCCGGCATCGTGCCTGCCGACGAGATCCTGAAGAACGCGCAGTTCCGCCCCGAGATGATGGGCGTGGACGTGCCCGGCGGTGTCTACAGCCACATCGCCGGCGTCGACATCGTGCGCGCCGGCAACGTAGACGGCTCGGGCGACTATTACGTGCTGGAAGACAACCTGCGCGTGCCCAGCGGCGTGAGCTACATGCTCGAGAACCGCAAGATGATGATGCGGCTCTTCCCCGAGCTGTTCGTGCAGCACCGCATCGCGCCGGTGGCCCACTACCCCGACCTGCTGCTGGACACGCTGCGCAGCGTGGCGCCGTCGGGCGTGTCGGACCCCACCGTCGTCGTGCTGACGCCGGGCATGTACAACTCGGCCTACTTCGAGCACGCCTTCCTCGCGCAGCAGATGGGCGTGGAACTGGTCGAGGGTCAGGACTTGTTCGTCGACGGAGGCTTCGTGTACATGCGCACCACGCGCGGCCCCAAGCGCGTCGACGTGATCTACCGCCGCCTGGACGACGACTTCCTGGACCCCACGGTGTTCCGCGCCGACTCGCAGCTGGGCTGCGCGGGCCTGGTGGGGGCCTACAAGGCCGGCAAGGTGACGCTGTCCAACGCCATCGGCACCGGCATCGCCGACGACAAGTCCATCTATCCCTACGTGCCCAAGATGGTCGAGTTCTACCTCGGCGAGAAACCCATCCTGCAGAACGTGCCGACCTATGTCTGCCGCGACAAGGACGACCTGGCCTACACGCTGGCGCACCTGTCGGAGCTGGTCGTCAAGGAGGTTCACGGCGCCGGCGGCTACGGCATGCTGGTCGGGCCGGCGGCGGGCAAGGACGAGATCGAGTCCTTCCGCCAGCGGCTGGTCGCCAACCCCGGCAACTACATCGCGCAGCCGACGCTGTCACTGTCCACCTGCCCGACCTTCGTCGAGAGCGGTGTGGCGCCGCGTCACATTGATCTGCGACCCTTCGTGCTGTCGGGCTCGAGCGTGCGCATGGTGCCGGGCGGGCTGACGCGGGTGGCGCTGAAGGAGGGCTCACTCGTGGTCAACAGCAGCCAGGGCGGCGGGACCAAGGACACCTGGGTGCTGGAAGACTGAGGGAGACGACAAGATGCTTTCAAGGACCGCTGACCATCTCTTCTGGCTGAGCCGCTACATCGAAAGAGCCGAGAACACGGCTCGGATGCTGGACATCGCCTACCAGACCTCGCTGCAGCCGCAGTCGGCCGAGGAGGCCGAACAGTCCTGGCGCAGCCTGGTGTCCATCTCCGAGCTGAACAGCCTCTACGGCACCAAGTATTCGACGATCAACAGCCGCAGCGTCATGGAATTCATGGTGGCCGACGAGGACAACCTCTCGTCCATCTTCAACTGCCTGCGCGCCGCTCGCGAGAACGCGCGGGCCGTGCGTGGTGCGTTGACCACCGAGGTGTGGGAGACGATGAACCAGACGTGGCTGGAGTTCCGTCGCCTGCTGCGCGAAGGCGCGTTGACGCGCGATCCGTCGGCGCTGTTCGAGTGGGTCAAGTACCGCTCGCACCTGTCGCGCGGCGTCACGGTCGGCACCATGCTGCAGGACGAGGCCTTCCACTTCATCCGCATCGGCTCCTTCCTGGAACGTGCCGACAACACGGCGCGGCTGATCGACGTCAAGTTCTACCGCCACGACGGCACCGGCACCGAGCGCGACGCGGCGCGCGACTTCTATTACTGGTCGGCCGTGCTGCGCTCCGTGTCGGGCTTCGAGATCTACCGCAAGGTCTATAGCAACGTCATCCAGCCGGACAAGGTGGCCGAGCTGCTGATCCTGCGCCCCGATATGCCACGGTCGCTGTCGCATTGCGTGACGCGCATGCTTGCCAACCTCAAGCGTGTTGCCAACCCGCAGTCCGGCGAGACGCTGCGCCGTGTCGGCCGGCTGGAGGCGGAGCTGTCCTTCGGCCGCATCGACGAGATCCTCACGACGGGGCTGCATCCCTTCCTGGACGGATTCCTCGCCGAGGTGGCCGATCTCGGCGCGGGCATCAGCCGCGACTTCCTTGTTCCTTCGACCTGATGGCACGACCCCTCGTCCAGTCCTGCCCCGCTGAACGCGGGCAGGCCTGGCCGGTCCCCCGTGGGGACGGCGATGCTTGCGGCATTGAGCCGCAAGCACATCGCCGGCGCGGGCCGGCTTGGGAGCGGCCCAGCGCTCGGCCCGAAAACTCTACGGACAACTGACATGAGCATCCACGTCGCCCTCAAACACGTCACCCGCTACAAGTACGACCGCCCGGTCGCCCTCGGCCCGCAGGTCGTGCGGCTGCGCCCGGCGCCGCACTGCCGCACGCCGGTGCTGGCCTACTCGCTGCGCGTCGAGCCGGCTGACCATTTCATCAACTGGCAGCAGGACCCGTTCGCCAACTACCTCGCGCGCCTGGTCTTTGCCGAGAAGACGACCGAGTTCACCGTCACGGTGGACCTGGTCGCCGAGATGGCGGTCTACAACCCCTTCGACTTCTTCCTCGAGCCGCACGCGCAGAAGTTTCCGTTCGCCTACGACGAGGCCCAGCGCGCCGAGCTGGCGCCCTACCTGGTGGCCGAGCCCGCCACGCCGTTGCTGGCGGCCTATCTGAACGAGATCGACCTCAAGCCCCAGGTCACCATCGACTTCCTCGTCGCGCTGAACCAGAAGGTGCAGCACAGCGTCTCCTATCTCATCCGCATGGAGCCCGGCGTGCAGACGCCCGAGGAGACGCTGGCCAAGGCCTCCGGCTCCTGCCGCGACTCCGGCTGGCTGCTGGTGCAGCTGATGCGCCACCTGGGCCTGGCGGCGCGCTTCGTGTCGGGCTATCTGATCCAGCTCGCGCCCGACGAGAAGGCGCTCGACGGCCCGAGCGGCACCGAGGTCGACTTCACCGACCTGCACGCCTGGTGCGAGGTCTACCTGCCCGGTGCGGGCTGGATCGGGCTGGACCCGACCTCGGGCCTGCTGGCCGGCGAGGGCCACATCCCGCTGGCCTGCACGCCCACACCCGGCAGTGCCGCGCCCATCAGCGGCGCGGTGGATGAGAGCGAGGTCGAGTTCGGCCACGAGATGGGCGTCACACGCATCTACGAATCGCCGCGGGTGACCAAGCCCTACACCGACGCCCAATGGGCCGAGGTGCTGCGCCTGGGCGAGCAGGTGGACCGCGAGCTCATTGCCGGCGACGTGCGCCTGACGATGGGCGGCGAGCCCACCTTCGTGGCCATCGAGGACCGCGACGCGGCCGAATGGAACACCGACGCGCTCGGCCCCACCAAGCGCCTGTACGCCCAGCAGCTCACGCACCGGTTGCGCGACGAATACGGCCGCGGCGGCTTCCTGCACTTCGGCCAGGGCAAGTGGTATCCGGGCGAGCAGCTGCCGCGCTGGGCCCTGTCCATCTACTGGCGCACCGACGGCCAGCCCTGCTGGCGCAACGCCGACTGGTTTGCCGACGAGCGCGAGGGCCATGCCTACACCAGCGAGCACGCCAAGACCTTCATGGCCGCGCTGACCCGGCGCCTGGGCCTGCCCGACGCCCACGTGCAGCCCGGCTACGAGGACACCTGGTACTACCTGTGGCGCGAGCGCCGCCTGCCGGTCAACGTCGACCCCTTCGACTCGCGCCTGGACGACGAGATGGAGCGCAGCCGCCTGCGCCGCGTCTTCGAGCAGGGCCTGTCCCACGTCGTCGGCTACGTGCTGCCGTTGCGCCGCAACGAGGAAGCGCCGCCGCTGGGCGGCAACCGCTGGCAGACGGGGCCCTGGTTCCTGCGCGACGAGCGCCTCTATCTCTTCCCCGGTGACTCGCCGATGGGCTGGCGCCTGCCGCTGGACTCGCTGCCCTGGGTCAGCAAGGGCGACTTCCCGCACCTGATCGAACAGGACCCGTTCGCGGCGCGCGGCATGCTGCCCGCGGCAGCGGCCCTGCGCGCGCAGACCATGGGCGTCACGTCCGCCGGGCCGACGCCCGGGCTGCTGGGCGATGGCCGTGCCGGTGTCGCGGCGGGTTCGGCTGGCCAGGGTGGCACCGGCAGCGCCCATTCGCCGAGCGCGGACGCCGCACCCGAGCGTTTCAAGAGCTCCCCGGGCATCACGCGCACGGCCGTCTGCGTGGAGGCGCGCGACCCTCGCCGCGCCAACGGCCCGGCCGCGGAAGCCAAGGGCAGCGCGAGCGGCGTGCTCTACGTCTTCATGCCGCCGCTCGAAAAGGTCGAGCATTACCTGGAGCTGCTGGCCGCCGTCGAGACCGCCTGCGAGGACACCGGCTTCAAGATCGTGCTGGAAGGCTACCCGCCGCCGCGCGACCCGCGCCTGAAGCTGCTGCAGGTCACGCCCGACCCCGGCGTCATCGAGGTCAACATCCACCCGGCCCACAACTGGCGCGAGCTGGTCGACCACACGCAGTTCCTCTACGAGGCCGCACGCCTCACGCGCCTGTCCAGTGAGAAGTTCATGATCGATGGCCGCCACAGCGGCACCGGTGGCGGCAACCACTTCGTGCTCGGCGGCGCCACGCCGGCGGACTCGCCGTTCCTGCGCCGTCCGTCGCTGCTGGCCTCGCTGCTGGCCTACTGGCACAACCATCCGAGCTTGAGCTATCTGTTCAGCGGCCTCTTCATCGGCCCGACCAGCCAGGCCCCACGCGTCGACGAAGCGCGCAACGACCAGCTGCGCGAGCTGGAGATCGCGTTGAACGAGATCCACCGCCTGGGCGACGACATGCCGCCGTGGATCATCGACCGCACGCTGCGCAATGTGCTGGTGGACGTGACCGGCAACACCCACCGCAGCGAGTTCTGCATCGACAAGCTCTACTCGCCCGACTCGGCCACCGGCCGCCTGGGCCTGCTGGAGCTGCGCGCCTTCGAGATGCCGCCGCATGCGCGCATGAGCATCGCCCAGCAACTGCTGCTGCGCGCCCTCGTCGCGCGCTTCTGGGCCAAGCCCTATCGCGCGCCGCTGGTGCGCTGGGGCACCGAGCTGCACGACCGCTGGCTGCTGCCGCATTTCGTGCGCGAGGACTTCGCCGACGTCATCGGCGACATGGCCGAGGCCGGCTACGGCCTGGACGCCGGCTGGTTCGCGCCGCACTTCGAGTTCCGCTTCCCCAAGTACGGCGGGTTCGCGGCCCGCGGCGTGCAGGTCACGCTGCGCAGCGCGCTGGAGCCCTGGCATGTGATGGGCGAGGAGGGCGCTTCCGGCGGCACGGCGCGCTACGTCGACTCGTCGCTGGAGCGGCTGGAGGTGTTCGTCACCGGCCTGGTCGACACGCGCCACCGCGTGACGGTCAACGGCATCGCCCTGCCGCTGCAGCCCACGGGCCGCGTTGGCGAGTTCGTCGCCGGCGTGCGCTACCGCGCCTGGCTGCCGCCTTCGGCCCTGCACCCCACCATCGGCATCCACGCGCCGCTGACGGTGGACCTCGTCGACACCTGGCAGAACAAGAGCCTGGGCGGCTGCCGCTACTCCGTCGCCCACCCGGGTGGGCGCAACTACGCGACCCTGCCCATCAATGCCTACGAAGCCGAGAGTCGCCGCCTCTCGCGCTTCGTGGCCATGGGCCACACGCCCGGCCGCATCGAGGTGGACGAGCCCAAGCGTAGCCTGGAGTTCCCGTTCACGCTGGATCTGCGCAAGGCAAACTAGACGGTCCTGACCGCCACGCCCGCGGTCGCCCCCGCGGGCGGCCGGGCACGACCGACATGCGCATCGAAATTGAACCCGGCGTCCGCCTCTTCGTCGACATCGAGGGCCTGGGCCACGAGCCCGAAGGCCCGCTGCTGCGCGAGAAGCCGACGCTCATCCTCATCCACGGCGGCCCCGGCTTCGACCACACGGCCTTCCGCCCCTTCTTCAGCCGCTTCACCGACCTCTGCCAGGTCGTCTACTTCGACCTGCGCGGCCATGGCCGCAGCGACCCGCGGCCGGCCGAGGAGTGGGTGCTTGACGTGTTCGCCGACGACGTCGTGCGGCTGTGCGATGCGCTTGGCGTCATCAAGCCCATCGTGCTGGGCCAGAGCTTTGGCGGCTTCGTCGCGCAGCGCTACCTGGCGCGCCATCCCGGGCATCCAAGCAAGGTCGTGCTGTCCAGCACCTCGCATCACTTCGGCCTGGAGCGCAAGATCGAACGCTTCGGCGCGCTGGGCGGCCCCGACGCCGCGGCGGCCACGCGCGAGTTCTGGGAGAACCCCGGTCCGGCCAGCTGGGCGGTCTACGAAAAACTCTGCCGCCACCTCTACAACACCCAGCCCAAGAACCCCAACGCGGGCGGCTGGATGATCTTCAAGCCCGAGATCCTGTTTGCCCACACGCGTGGCGAGCTGCGCGGCATGGATTTGCGCCCGGGCCTGTCCCAGGTGCAGTGCCCGGTGCTGGTGCTGGCCGGTGAGGAAGACCCGGTCACGCCACCGCAGGACGCCGAAGAGATCGTCGCCGCGCTGCCCGCGCAGTGGGTGCAGTTCGAACGCTTCGCCGGCGTCGGCCACGGGCCGTGGCGCGACGACCCGGAAGCGGCCGAGCGCGTGCTGCGCGCCTTCCTGTCGCCGCGCGGGGCGTCGGTTCAGGGCGTCGGCGTCGCCAGCGGCTTGCCCTTCTCGACGACGTAGACACCGATCAGCCGCACGGGCGCGTCGCTGGTGTTGTGGGCTTCGTGCACGGTGCCGGCCGGGATGACGAAGGACTCGCCCGCCTTGACGACGCGCGGCGCCTGGCCGTCGATCAGCAGCTCGACCTGACCCTCGGTCACGTAGCTGATCTCGTCGCCCGGATGCGTGTGCCGGCCGGAGCGGGCGCCGGCGGCCACCTCGACCTTGGCCACCACCGCCTCGCGGCCCGGAACGGACACGTCGGCTCGGCCCACCAGCGTGCGCGTGAGGCCGGCGGCCTGGGCGAGCAGGCCACTGGCGACGACCAGGCCAGCCAGGGCCAGGCTGCACTTCAGAAGTCGATGCTGCATGTCATGCCTCCGAGAAAAAGGGGCGCAAAGGGGCGGCCAGTATCCGCCGCACGCCGGCCGCGGCGCGGACATTGCTTGACAATGCCTTTTCGCCCAGCCCCGCGCCGCATGCCTGAATCGATCCGTCTCGCCGTCCGCCATGTCTGAGCTCACACCCAGCCAGTGGAGCCTGCTTCCCGACGAGCCCGAGGAGGCCCTCGCGCCCGACCCGCTGGCGCTCGCGCTGTCCGCCGCGCTGCGCAGCCGCGACGGCCACTTCTACGAGCTGACTGGCCAGGTCAACCGCCCCGGCGAACCGCAGGCGGGCCTGACCGAGCGCTGGCGTCGCTTCTTCGCGGCCGGTGGCGCGGCCGGCTGGCAGGAGCTCAGCGCCAAGGCCTTGCGCGTGCAGCGCCGCGTGCTGGAGGACGGCGCCAGCTACAACGTGCACAGCGACGCGCCGCCGTTGCCGGGCGACGGCGCGCCGCTGGCCCGCCACTGGCCGCTGGAATTGCTGCCCATGCTCATCGAGCCCGAAGAGTGGCGCGGCATCGAGGCCGGCGTCGCCCAGCGTGCTCGGCTGTTGAACGCCGTCATGGCCGACACCTACGGCGAGCGCCGGCTGCTGAACGAAGGCCTGCTGCCCGCCTCCCTCGTGCTGGCCCACCCGCAATACCTGCGTGCCATGCATGGCAGCAAGCCGGTCGGCGGCGTGCACCTGCACGTGCTCGCCTTCGACCTGACGCGCTGTGCCGACGGCTTATGGTGGGTGGTCGGCCAGCGCACGCAGGCCGCGTCGGGCCTGGGCTATGTGCTGGAGAACCGGCTCATCATTGCCCAGCAGTTTCCCGAGGCCTTCCGCCAGATGGCCGTGCAGCGCTTGGCCGCGAGCTACCGCGACTTCATCCGCGCGCTGACCCAGCTGTCGCCCGCCGGCGAGCGCAGCCGCGTTGCGCTGCTGACGCCGGGGCCGCGCAACGAGACCTACTTCGAGCAGGCCTTCCTCGCGCGTTATCTCGGCATCACGCTGGTCGAGGGCGCCGATCTGACGGTGCGTGCCGACAAGGTCTACCTGAAGACGCTGGCCGGACTGGAGCGCGTGCACGTGCTGCTGCGCCGCGTCGACGACACCTGGCTGGACCCGCTGGAGCTGCGCCCCGACTCCATCCTCGGCGTGCCGGGCCTGCTGCAGGCCGTGCGTGCGGGCGAGGTCATCCTCGCCAACGCGCCTGGCTCGGGCTGGCTGGAAAGCTCAGGCCTTACGGCCTTCTGGCCCGGCGTTGCCGAGGCCCTGCTCGGCGAGGAACTGACACTGCCGGCCATCCAGAGCTGGTGGTGCGGCGAGGAGAGCGCCTGGCGCGCGCTGCGGCCGCGCCTGGCCGAGTTCGTCGTCGTGCCCACCTTCTCGGCCAGCAGCACGACGCGCAGCTTCGCGCCCGTCGTCGCCGCCGAACTCGGCGACGAAGCGCTGCGCGACCTGGCGGAGCGCATCGACGCCGATCCCACCGCCTACACGCTGCAGGCCCGCGTCAAGCCCACCAAGCAGCCGGTCTGGACACGCGGCTCGCTGGAGCCGCGCGTGGCCGTGCTGCGAGTGTTCGCGATGACCGACGGCAAGGGCGGCTGGACGGTCCTGCCCGGTGGCCTCGCCCGCGTCGCGCCGCGCCGCGATCCGCTGGCCGACGCCTGGCTGTCCATCCAGCGCGGGTCCTTGAGCGCCGACACCTGGGTCATGACCGACGGTGAGGTCGACCCGACGACCTTGCTGTCCCAGCCGCTGCAGGCCGCCGACCTGGCGCAGGTGCACTGGACCGTGACCAGCCGCGCCGCCGAGAACCTCTTCTGGCTGGGCCGCTACACCGAGCGCGCCGAGAACAGCGCGCGCCTGGCCCGCTACGTCATCGAGGCCAGCGTCATGGTCCAGCGCGGCGCCATGCCGCAGCCGATGCTGCCGCTGCTGGACACGCTGGCGCGCCGCCACGGCCTCGTCGGGCCCAAGGCGCCCAAGGCCGAGGACGACCCGCGCGGTTTCGAGCGCGCGCTGCTGGCCGCGCTGCTGCCGACCTCCGGTGTCACCAGCGTGGGCTGGAATCTGCGCGCGCTGCAGGCCTGCGCCCAGGCGCTGCGCGAGCGCCTGTCGCCCGAGGCCTGGCGCCTCATCCACGAGACGACGGCGCAGTTCGAGCAGCATCTGCGCGCCGTGCTCGACCGCCCCGGCCCGGTCCCCGCGCTGGCCGACGTGCTCAACGTGCTGGCGCGCGCCGACACCCACCTGGCCGCCATCACCGGTGCCCAGACCGACCGCATGACGCGCGACGACGGCTGGCGGCTGCTGTCCATCGGCCGCCAGCTCGAGCGCCTGTCCTTCCACGCCGAGGTGCTGGCCGAGGCCTTCGAGCAAGGAAACGCCGGGCCTTCCCAAGTTTCCGTGGCCCCCTTGGGGGACGGGCTGGGCGAAGGCCGGCCCTGGGGGGCCACACAACCTCTGGCCCTCACCGAGGACGGCTTCGGCCTGTTGCTCGGCGTGTTCGACTCCACCATCACCTACCGCGCCCAGTTCCAGGCGCGTCGCGAGGCGCCGCCGCTGCTGCATCTGCTCGTGCACGACACCGACAACCCGCGCTCGCTCGCCTGGGTCGCACGCACACTGCGCGACCGCTTCGCCAAGCTGGCCCGGCACGATCCGGGCTGGGCGGCCGACGTCGCCGCCGAGCTGCCCGTGCCCGAAGCCTGGCCGCTGGCCGAGCTGGCCGCGCCGGGGCCCTTCCTCGTCGAGCACCTGCGCCGCGCCGTGGCCCAGGCGACCGAGCTGTCCAGCCTGATCAGCCAGCGTTATTTCGCCCACGTCATCGGCGCCGAGCAAAGAGTGTGGCAATGACGGACGTCAGGCTCGCGGTCCACCATGTCACTGAATACACCTACGAGGCCTCGGTGGAATGGGCCTATCACGCCGCCTGCCTGGCGCCGCGCGACACGTCGTGGCAAAAGGTCAGCGGCTGGCGGCTGACGATCGACCCGCTGCCCGACGGCTGGGGCGTCGACGGCCTGGAGCTGGACGCCGCCGAGCTGGCCCGCCACCTGCGCCGGGACCCCTGGGGCAACCGCCACCTGAGCTTCGGTCATGCGCGCGTGCACGAGAAGCTGGTCGTCGACAGCCGCTTCTTCGCCGAGCTGAGCGCCCGCCCGGCACCCGAGCCCGGCCGCGGGCCGGCCTGGGAGGCGGTGGCCGCCAGCCTGCGCTACCGCGCCGGCCGCACGCTGCAGGAAGCCGACGAGTTTGCGCTGGCCTCCACCTATGCCGCGCCCGACGCGACGCTGGCCGCCTACGCACGCCGCGCCTTCTCACCCGGCCGCACGCTGGCTGCCGGCGGCCTGTCGCTGATGCACCAGATCCACACCGACCTGCGCTACCTGCCCGAGAGCACGACGGTCGCCACCCGCGCGATCGATGCGCTCGCGCAGCGCAGCGGCGTCTGCCAGGACTTCGCCCATGTCTTCATCGCTGCCTGCCGGTCCCTCGGCCTGGCGGCGCGCTATGTGTCGGGCTATCTGCTGACGCGGCCGGCCGAAGGCGCGCCCCGGCTTGTCGGCGCCGATGCCTCGCACGCCTGGGCCGAGCTGTGGTGTCCCGAACAGGGCTGGCTGGCGCTGGACCCGACCAATGCCGTGCCTGCGGGCCTGGACCACGTCACGCTGGCTTGGGGCCGCGACTACGCCGACGTCGCGCCGCTGCGCGGCGTGCTGCGCGGCGGCGGTGTGGCGACGCTGAGCGTGGGTGTCAGCGTGGAGCCTGTGACGGAGGCTTGACCGGATGGACGCGCCACTGAAGCCGATGATCGTGCGCGTGCCGAGCGCGGTGGGCGTCGCCGCATTGGCCGCCGCGGGTCTCAGCCGCGCAGCAGCGGCAGCACGGAGGCCACCATCAACGCCGCGGCGCCCCAGTTGAAGGCCTGAAGCGCGCGCGGCCGGTGCAGCCAGCGGCGCATCTGCTCGCCCAGCAGCGCCCAGGAGCCGCAGCAGGGCAGGTTGACGAGCACGAAGATGGCCGTCAACGCGGCGATGCCGAGCTCGCCGTAAGCCGTCACGGCGGTCAGCGCCATCGCCCAGGCCTTGGGGTTGACGACCTGGAACAGCGCCGCCGCCCCAAAGCCCATCGGCCGGCCGCTGGCGTCGCCGGCGCCGGGCGGCGCGGCGGTGGCGACCTTGAAGGCCAGGTAGAGCAGATAGGCCAGGCTTGCCCATTTCAGGCCATCGTGCAGGCCGGGAAAGCGCGTGAAGACTTCGCCCAGGCCCAGGCCGACGAGCACCAGCATGACGCCGAAGCCGAAGCTGATGCCCAGCAAGTGCGGCAGGCTGCGCCGCCAGCCGAAGTGAGTGCCGGAAGCCAGCAGCATCAGGTTGTTGGGGCCGGGCGTGATGGACGTGACGAAGGCGAAGCCGGCAAGGGCGATGAGGTTGGCGCTGGTTTCCATGGCGCGCAACTCTAGGCAGGTCAGCGTCGAATGGGCTTGCGTTTCGCGGTGCCGGTCACTTGCGGTGTGCAATCATCTGCCGCCATGGACGCCATCGACGAGAAGATCTTGCGCGAGCTGGTCAAGGACGGCCGCGTGACCAATGCCGAGCTGGCCCAGCGCATCGCGCTCAGCCCCTCGGCCTGCCTGCGCCGCGTGCAGGAACTGGAGCGGCTGGGCGTCATCCGCGGCTACCGGGCGGTGCTGGACCCGGCTCGGCTGGGGCTGGGCTTCGTGGCCTATGTGGCCATCGGCCTGTCGCGCCACACACTGGCCGAGCAGCAGGGCTTCGAACAGGCGATGCGCGACTGCCCGGTCGTTCGTGAATGCCACAACGTGACCGGCGCCTTCGAGTATTTGCTGCGCGTGGAAGTGGCCGACCTGGCGGCCTACAAGCGCTTCCATGCCGACGTGCTGGGCGGCCTGCCCCAGGTCAGCATGATCACGAGCTACATCGTCATGGACTCGCCCAAGGACGAGCGCGGCTGAACTGGCGCGTTTTCGGGCCCGGCACCGGGCCGCCTGGCGATGTGCTTGCGGCTCAATGCCGCAAGCATCGCCGTGCGCCCCGGGGGACCGGGCGAGGGCTCAACGCTTCACCTTGCCGTCGCCAGTCAGCATCGTCAGCTCGACGAAGCCGGAGCCGGTGTGTCTGGTCGGCGAGAAGTGCAGGTGGTAGCCGCGCGACTCGTAGCCGGACAGGGTCTCCAGCGCGCCGATCAGGCCTTCGCGGCTGAGCCGGCCACCCAGGCGCCGCAGCCCGTCGACCATGACGCGGGCGGCCAGATAGCCTTCCATGCTCGTGTAGTTGGGCTCGGGCTTGGCGTCGAGGCGGTGCAGGGCCTGCTGATAGTCATTGACGAGGCCGACCGCGGTGCCGAAGGGTGAGGGCATGACCTGTGAGATGACCACGCCGGCGGCGTCCTTGCCGAGCTCGTCGGCCAGGGCCTGGGTGCCGACAAAGGAGACGTTGTAGAACTGGCCGCCGTAGCCGGCCTTGCGGGCCTCGCGGATGAAGGCGGCGCAGCTCTTGTAGGCGCTGATCTGCACGACGACCTCGGGCTGGGCGGGCACCAGGGCCTTGACGGCGGCGGCCACGTCGACGCTGTTGCGCTCCACCGTCGCGACGGCCGTGGGCTGCAGGCCGCGTGCGGTCAGCGCGCGCTGCACGCCCTTGAGGCCGGCCTGGCCATAGGCGTCGTTCTGGTGGAAGACGGCGATCTTCTTCAGGTCCAGCTGGGTCAGCTGCTTGACGATGAGCTCGGTCTCGTCGAAATAGGACGCGCGGATGTGGAAGACCAGCCGGTTGAACGGGTCGCGCAGCGCCTCGGCGCCGGTGAAGGGTGCGATGAAGGGGATCTTGGCCGCCGTGACCAGCGGCAGCGCGGCCAGCGAGGTGGGCGTGCCGACATAGCCGAACAGCGCGAAGACGTCGTCCTGGATGAACTTCTCGGTGTTGGCCTTGCAGCGTGCCGGCTCGTAGCCGTCGTCCAGCGTCTTCAGCACGATGGGCAGGCCGCCCACGCCGCCGGCGGCGTTGACCGCGTCGAAATACGCCTTGGCGCCCAGCTGCATCTGCAGGCCGAGCTGGGCGGCGGGTCCGGTCAGCGGCACGGACTGGCCGAGCACGATGGCGCGGCGCTCCTGGGCACGGGCGAAGGAGGCCGGCAGCGCGAGGCTGGCCAGGGCGAATTGGGCTTGGCGGCGGGTCAGCATGGGCGCGCAGTTTGCCGCAAGCCGCGCGACTGCATGCCGCCGCCCGGCGCGCAGGTCGCGCAGAGCGTGAATACACCCCACAGGAAACGACTGCTAACTGGCGCGGGCCCGGGCGCGGCCGGCACGCTTGTTGGCGAACATGGCCTCGTCGGCGTGGCGCATCAGCGCGTCCGGCGTGCGGCCGTCGACGGGGTAATGGGCCAGGCCCAGGCTGCTGCCCACGGCCACCTGCAGGCCCGAGCTCAGCGTGATGGGCAGGATCAGCGCGTCCAGCAGCCGGTTCAGCACCGGCTCGGCGTCGCCGGGCGGGTGGGCCGGCGTCAGCAGCACGACGAACTCGTCGCCACCCAGCCGGGCCACCGTGTCGGTGGCGCGCAGGCCGGCCTGCAGCCGCGCGGCCACCGCCTTCAGCACCTCGTCGCCGGCGTCGTGGCCGTGGCTGTCGTTGACCTGCTTGAAGCCGTTCAGGTCCAGGTAGGCCAGCGCAAGCGCATGGCCGCCACGCTCGGCGCTGTGGATGGCCTGCTTGAGGCGGTCGGCCAGCAGCAGGCGGTTGGGCAGCCCGGTCAGCGCGTCGTGCAGGGCCGCGTGCTCCATGCGCGCCTCGTGCGCCTTGCTCTGAGTGATGTCGACCATCATCCACAGCGAGGCGCCGTCGCTGCCGGGCAGCTCCACGCCGGCCAGGTCCACCCAGATCAGCGTGCCGTCCTTGCGGCACATCTGCAGCTGGGTGCGGAAGCGCCCGCCGGCCTTGAGCTGCGGGTAAGCGGTGGCGCCGAGCGCGTGGTAGGCGGTGTCGTCGGGGTAGAGCAGGCGCGCCGACGTGCCGAGCAGCTCGCCGTCGTCGTAGCCGAACATGCGCTCCACCGCGTGATTGCGCCAGACGGTGATGCGCTCGCGCAGCTTGACGATGCCGACCAGGTCGCTTGCCAGCATGGCTTCCTGGTCCAGCGTCAGCTGGTGCAACTGCTGGCGAATTCGGTGCGTCTCGCTGATGTCGAACATCACCGAGCGGCTGCGCAGGAACTCGCCATCAGCGCCGTAGATGGCCGTGGCCGACAGGCTGACCCGGCGCGTCTCCCCGTGGCGGCCGGTGACGTCGAACTCCAGCCCCGACACGCGGCCCTCGCGCTTGAAGCGCGGGAAGGCCTCGCCGAAGAGCCGGCAGCCCTCGGCGTCGAAGAAGTCGGCCGGGCTGGCACGGCCGATCAACTGATCGGGCGTGCAGCCCAGCCACTTCAGGCCCAGCGCGTTGATCTGCAGGAAGCGGCCGTTCTCGTCCAGCGCATAGTAGGCGCAGGGCGCGTTGTCGTAGAGATCCTGCAGGCTCTGGCGCGCCTCGTCGGCCTGCGCCTGCAGCAGCTTGCGCGCCGTGATGTCGGACTCGATGACCATGAAGCCGGTCAGCGCGTCCTCGCCGTCGCGCAGCGGCTGGATCTCGATGTCTACCCAATAGTCGCGGCCGTCCTTGGCGCGCTGCATCAGCTCGACCTTGCAACCCAGGCCGACGTTCATCGCCTCGCGCATGCCATGCACCGTGTCTTCGTGGGTCAGCTCGGAATGCAGCAGCTCGCTGGGCAGGTGCCCGATGGCCTCGGCGCTCGTGAAGCCGCTGAGGCGCGTGAAGCCGTCGTTGACCCAGGTGATGTGGCGCTGGGTATCGGTGATGAGGACGGCGTTCGTCGTGTGGCTGGCCACCATCGCCAGCCGCGCCAGGTCGGCCGTCATGCCGCGCGCCATCTGCTCGGCGCGCGCGCGGCCGGCGGCCAGCAGGTAGACCGTCGCGGCCAGCAGCACGCTCAGCAGCGCGCCGCCCAGCTCCATGCCGACGCCCGACAGGCCCAGCAGCTGCACCGCCGCCTCGTGCGTCAGTGCGGCGTCCAGCATGAATTCACGCCCCTCCACCGTGAAGCCGACCGACTCGGCCATCGGCGCTTCGGTCAGCTGGTACTCGGGCGCGTCTTCCAGCGGCAAGGCCTGGCTCTGGCGGATTGCCAGCAGCGGCTGGAACTCACCCTCCAGCGCGCGGACGGACAGCTTCAGGTCCAGCAGCGCCGCTGCCGGCTCGGCCACCCCGCGCAGCAGGTCGTTGGCCACCAGCGGCGCGTACAGCAGGCCCTGCAGGGCCGTGCGGCGCTCGGCCGCGTTGCCGGGGTCATGCCCCTGCTTGTAGACCGGCACGATGAGCAGGAAGCCGGGGCCCTTCAACGGGTCCTGCACCAGGCGCAAGGGGCTGGAGAGTGTGCTCTCGCCGCTGTCGATGGCCTGCTCGATGGCCTGACGGCTGACCGGATTGGCGCCCGCATCCAGCCCCCAGGCCGAGACGTTGCGCGAGAACGGCGAGATCTGCGTGACCACGTAGAGCGTCGGGTCCTGACCCGAGCCATGAACGTTGAACTCGATGGCGCCCTCGCGCTGATGGGTGGCGACGAAGCCGGCCAGGTCGCGGCGCGCCACCCTTTCGATGAAGCCGAAGCCGCGCGCGCCCGGGAACTCCCTGGGCAGGTCGCGCGACTCGACGTAGGCGTCGAAGGCGGCGCGGCTGAATTTGCCCTCGAGTGCCGCCAACGTGCCGCGCGCGCCCTTGAGGCCGTAGACCGGCATCGTCAGCCGCTTGACGATGTCGGCCTGCAGCCGCTCGACCTGGCGCTCCTGCAAGCCACGGGCCTCGGCGTTGGCGCGCTGCTGCTGCCAGATGACCGTGCCGGCCGTCAGCGCCAGGCCGATCGACAGCACCACCGCCGCGGCAACCCACGCGGCGGGACTGACCATCTCTGGCCCGGTGTAGCCATCTCCGATACGCAAGCTTGTCTCTCTTGTCGCAATGCGGCATGTTGCCTGCGCAGCCATTGAAGCATGTCCGGCGGCCCGAGTCAGCCCCGTCGCAGCAGGCCGGCAGTGCCGCCGGCGCGCGCTGTCAACGCCGTCGCCGCGCACAATCTGCGCCCATGAACATCTACCTCATCCAGGCCCGCGCCAACCGCCTCGCCAACCGCCGCCTGCTGGCCGCCGTGGCAACGCTGTCGGATGCCGACTTCCACGCGCCGCGCACCAGCTTCTTCCCCAGCCTGGCGCTGACGCTGAACCATGTGCTCAACGTGGACCACTACTACCTCGCCGCGTTGGAAGGCGACGTGGCCATGCGCAGCATCTGGGCCAGCTATGCGCCCGCGCAGACGGCGACCGAGCTGGCCGCTCGACAAGACGTTAGCGACGAGCGCCTGATCGCCTTCTGTACAGGACTCAAGCCTGGCGACGACGAGGGCATCGTCGCCTTCGACCGCGGCGCCGGCATCGAGGCCGGGCCACGTGAGCCGGTGGGGCGGGTACTGGCGCATCTCTTCATGCACCAGACCCACCACCGCGGCCAGGCGCACGCAATGCTGGCCAGCACATCGGTGAAGCCGCCGCAGCTGGATGACTTCATCCTGCTCGGAGACGACAAGCATCGCGTGGCGGATATGGCCGGGCTTGGCTGGGCGGAGCCGGTATGAGTGCCGGCGTACTTCGTTTCTAGGGTGTCGGGCCCTTTGACAGCCCGATGAAGCGAGGCGGCCGGCTTCCTCGCTAATTCAACGACTTAGGTGACCTGGCCTGCATTCTGCTTTGAGGGCTCCGCACTTCAACCAAGGGAGAACCTGATGAGAATTTCCAACTGCCTGCTTGGTGCTGCGGCCGGTCTGGCCCTGGGTGCGAACGCACTGGCCGCGCCCATCCTGTGGATCGGCGACATCGACGGCCAACTGGGTACCGTCGATGTGGCGACCGGCAATGCCGCCGTCATCGGCAGCATGGGCCACGTAATGACCGACATCGCCTTCGACCCGCTGGGCAACCTGTGGGGCACGGATGGCAGTCGCCTCTACCAGATCAACGCCACGACCGCAGCCTCCACGCTGGTCGGCTCGATCGGCCCCCGCTTCCTGAACTCGCTGGTGTTCGCCGGCAACGGCGCGCTCTATGCCGCGGGCTCGTCGCTGGTCACCATCAACACAGCCACCGGCGCCGGCACGGCGGTCGGCGTGGGCAACGGCTTCGCGTCGTCGGGCGACCTGGCCTTCGTCAACGGCACGCTCTACCTGTCCTCCAATGCCCCGGTGGCCGATACGCTGTGGTCTCTGGACACAGGCACGGGCCTGGGCACGCAGATCGGCGCCATCGGCTCCGGCGCCGTCTACGGCCTGGCCACGGCAGACAACAGCACCCTCTACGGCCTGTCAGGCCGGACGGTGCTGAGCGTCGACACCGCCACCGGTGCAGGTACGACCGTCGTCAGCTACGCCAATGGCCTCGGCGAGGCTTTCGGCACGGCCTTCCGCACCGAAGCCGGCGCCCCCGTGCCGGAGCCGTCGGTGCTGTCGATGTTTGCGATTGCACTGGCCGGCGTCGGCGTCGCGAGCCGTCGCCGCAAGGCTTGACTTGAGCGAAGCCGGCCGCGCTCCAGGCGCGAGCCGGCCTCAGCCGAGGCGCCGCGTTCACGCGGCGTTTTTTATTGGCCGAACGTCACAGCTCGGCCACACCCTTGACCCGCACCGGCATGGCGACCGGCTGGGCCACGACCTCCACCGCACGACCATGGAAGCGATCCAGCAGTGCCTGCCGCTGCTTTTTCACCGCCACGACGTTGGCATGCTTCACGTGGCCGTAGCCGCGGATCTTCTCCGGCAGGCGGGCCAGCTCGACGGCGATGTTCAGGTTGTCGGCCGTCAGTGACGCGAGGACGTCCTCCACCAGCTTTTCATAGTCGCGGATCAGCTGGCGCTCCATGCGGCGCTCCTCGGTCTTGCCGAAGATGTCCAGTGCGCCTCCGCGCAGACCCTTGAACCTGGCCAGCCACTTGAAGGCCGTGAAGGTCCAGCTGCCCATCTCGATCTTCTTCGCGCGGCCATCGGCGCCGGGCTTGGAGATCAGCGGCGGGGCGAGGTGGAAGGTCAGGGACTCCCAGTTCTCGAACTGGTCCTTCATGGCGGCCATGAAGCGGCCGTCGGTATACAGCCGCGCGACCTCGTACTCGTCCTTGATGGCCAGCAGCTTGGCGTAGTAGCGGGCCACGGCCTGCGTCAGGCGCTGGCCTTTGCCCAACTGGGATTCGGCTGCGCGCACGCGGTCCACCAGCGCGCGGTAGCGGGCGGCGTAGGCGGCGTCCTGGTAGTCGGTCAGAAACTTCACGCGCCGCTCGATCAAACCGTCAGGGCCGTCAAGCTGGTCGTAGTTGAACAGCTTCACCACGTTGACGTCGCCGGCCAAACGCTGGATGGCGTCCGGCGCCGCAATCGCCAGCCGGCCCAGCGCGAAGGCCGTCTTGTTGCCTTCCACCGCCACGCCGTTCAGCTCGATGGCGCGCATCAGCGCGGCTTCGCTGACGGGGATCAGGCCACGCTGCCAGCAGGCGCCCAGCATGATGATGTTGCTGGGCAGCGTATCGCCCATCAGTCGCTGCGCGATGTCCTGCGCGTCGATGGTGTTTAACAAGCCCCCCGTCTGCGAGTACGCAGCCGGCCCCCCGAGGGGGCCAAGCCCTTCTTGGGAGCGGCCCGGCGAAGGGCTTGAGGCGCCGTGCTCGCCGACGGCGAACTTCATCTTGGCCAGCAGCGAGTCGGCCTGCAGGGACGCGTCCGGGTTGCGCACGAAGCCAGCGGTGGGCAGCTCGTGCGTGTTGGCGAGGATGACCGTGCGGCCGGCCTTGATGGTGCCCAGGGCGTCGGGCGACGCGCCCACGACCATGTCGCAGGCCAGCAGCACGTCGGCCTGCTGGGTGTCGATGCGCACCTGGTTCAGCAGGTCCAGCGTCGGCGCCACGCGCACGAAGCTCAGCACCGCGCCGCCCTTCTGCGCAAAGCCCATGAAGTCCAGCACCGAGGCCTGCTTGCCTTCCAGGTGGGCGGCCATCGACACCAGCGCGCCGACGGTGACCACGCCCGTGCCGCCCACGCCGGTGACCAGCAGGTCGAACGGGCCCGTCCACTGCCACGTGGCCGGAGCGGTGATGGCGGCCACTTCGCGGGCCAGGTCTTGCGGCGTGTAGGTCGCGCCGGCCTTCTTCTTCAACACCGGCTCGTGCACGGAGACGAAGCTCGGGCAGAAGCCGTTCACGCAGGAAAAATCCTTGTTGCAGCTGCTCTGCTCGATGACGCGCTTGCGGCCCCAGTCGGTCTCGACGGGCACCACGCTCAGGCAGTTGCTCGCCACGCCGCAATCGCCGCAGCCTTCGCAGACCGCCTCGTTGATGAAGATGCGCTTCGGCGGGTCCGGGAACTCCTGCTTCTTGCGGCGGCGGCGTTTCTCGGCGGCGCAGGTCTGGTCGTAGATCAGCACCGTGACGCCTTCTATTTCTCGAAGCTCGCGCTGCACCGCATCCAGCTCGCTGCGGTCGTGGAAGGTGGTGCCGGCGGGGAAAATGCCGTGGTGACCGTCGTACTTGGCCGTTTCGTCGGACACGACGACCAGGCGCTTGACGCCCTCGGCCTCCACCTGGCGCGCGATCTGCGGCACGCTGGTCTGGCCGTCCACCGGCTGGCCGCCGGTCATCGCGACGGCGTCGTTGTAGAGGATCTTGTAGGTGATGTTGGCCTTGGCCGCGATGGCCTGGCGGATGGCGAGGTAGCCCGAGTGGTAGTACGTGCCGTCGCCCAGGTTCTGGAAGACATGCTTCTCGGTCGTGAAGCGGCTGTGCGCCGCCCAGTCCACGCCCTCGGCGCCCATCTGGATCAGGCCCGACGTGCCGCGTTCCATCCAGCTCGCCATGAAGTGGCAGCCGATGCCGGCCAGCGCTCGCGAGCCCTCAGGCAGCTTGGTGCTGGTGTTGTGCGGGCAGCCCGAGCAGAAGTAGGGCTGGCGGCGCACCGCGTCGGCGGCGTTGGACAGCAGCTGCGGCGTCAGGAAGTCGACGACGAGGTGGCGGCGGTCCAGCGCCGGGTTGAGTCGCGCGAGCCAGTCGGCCACCGTGCCCATGATGCGGCTGGGGCGCAGCTCACCGAGCGCGCTCAGCACCGCGCAGCCATGCTCGTCCGTCTTGCCGACGACGCGTGGGCGCTGGAAGTCGGGCAGGTGGTAGAGCAGCTCCTTGATCTGCCGCTCGACGACCGGGCCTTTCTCCTCGATGACCAGCACGTCGGTCAGGTTGGAGCAGAACTCGACGATGCGCGTCGGCTCCAGGGGGAACACCAGGCCGACCTTGTAGACGCGCACACCGGCCGCGGCCAGCGCGTTGGGGTCGAGGTCCAGCCGGCGCAGCACCTCCATGAAGTCGTAGTGCGCCTTGCCGACGGTCACGACGCCCAGCGTCGCCGCGGGGCTGGTGACGATGTGCTTGTCGATGCTGTTGGCCTTGGCGAAGGCCAGCACGGCGTCGAGCTTGTGTGCCAGGCGCGACTCAAGCTCCAGCGACGGCAGGTCGACCGAGCGGATGTGCAGGTCCGTCGGCGGCGTGTGGTCGACCGGGTTGTCGAAGTCCAGAGGCACCGCGTCCAGGTCCACGGTCATGCCGCTCTCGACGACCTCCGAGATCGCCTTGAAGCCCACCCACGCGCCCGAGAAGCGGCTCAGCGCCCAGCCGTACAGGCCGAACTCCAGGTACTCGGCCACATTGGCCGGGTGCACCAGCGGCATGCTCCAGGCCTGCAGGGCCTGGTCGCTCTGGTGTGGCGTGCTGCTGGACACGCAGCCGTGGTCGTCGCCGCAGACGACCAGCACGCCGCCCTGGCGGCTCGTGCCGTAGACATTGCCGTGCTTGAGCGCGTCGCCGGAGCGGTCCACGCCCGGCCCCTTGCCGTACCACATCGCGAACACGCCATCGACGGTGCGCTTGGGGTCCAGCGCCACGCGCTGCACGCCCAGGCACGCGGTGGCGGCCAGGTCCTCGTTGATGGCGGGCAGGAAGTTGACCTGCGCCTTGTCGAGGAACTTCTTCGCCTTCCACAACTGCTGGTCCACCATGCCCAGCGGGCTGCCGCGATAGCCGGAGACGAAGCCGGCGGTCTTGAGCCCGGCACGCTCGTCCTGCGCCTTCTGCGCGAGCAGCAGCCGCACCAGCGCCTGCGTGCCGGTCAGGAAGACCGCGCCGGTCGTGGCGGCGAGGTTGTCGCTGAGCTGGTAGGGGCGCAGGGCGGGAAAGGCGTCGGACATGGAGGCTCCTGGAGGGCGGGAAATTCTTCCTCCGTGAGGTCGGAAGAACTTGCCTCAATGCTGGATCGATCGACATCGAATGAGATGATTCTTCTCCAAAGAGGGGATTCATGGAAACAAACGAACTCGACCGCGCCAGCTTGCAGATCCTGGAAGCCCTGCAGGCCGACGCGCGGCTGTCGACGCAGGCGCTGGCCGAGAAGGTGGGTCTGTCGGCCACCCCCGTGTGGCGGCGCGTCAAGGAGCTGGAGGACCGTGGCGTCATCCGCGGCCAGGTGGTGCTGGTGGACCGCGAAAAGATCGGCCTGTCCATCCTCGTGCTGGCCAACGTGAGCCTGGTGCGGCACAGCGAGGGCGCCGTCGAGCAGTTCGAGCAGCTCATCGCCACGCGGCGCGAGATCATCGAATGCCATGCCATCACCGGCGAGGCCGACTACGTCATCAAGGTCGTCGCGGCCGACATGAAGGCCTACGACCTCTTCCTGCAGCAGCACATCTTCAAGCTGCCCGGCGTGTCCAGCGTGCGCAGCAATGTCGTGCTGCGCGAGGTCAAGTACGAGACGGCGCTGCCGGTGGGCTGAGCCACCTCCGGGCCCTTGGCCTCTGGCGCGGATGCGCTGCGCAAGTCCGATGCGGCGATGGACCGCGTCAGGACGCTGGCGCGCCGCTGGGTGGCAACGCCCCGAGGGCGGTGGCAAAGTCCAGCCGCGTGACGGCCTCGCGCAGCCGCGCGAAACCGGCCTCGCCGCAGGCGGCGCGCAGGGCCGGCGCGAGCGGCTCGAACAAGTCCAGCGCGGCCAGGTCCTGAGCGTGCAGCGCCTGGCGCAGGCCCTGCAGCGCGGCGGCGTCCAGGGGCGCTTGCACAGCGGGCTCGGCAGCGGCCTGCTGCGCGCCGCGGTGGTCCTTCAGCCAGGGCCGCGCCTGGGCTGTCAGCGCGGTCAGCAGCCGGGCCACCTCGGCCAGTTCGGCGCTGAAGTCGGCACCGGCGCGGGCCTGGGTTTCGCCACGCCGGGCCGCGTCGCGCAGCGGCACGGCGGCGAGCAGGCCGGCGCCACCGCCGAGCTTGTGCAGCCGCGCCGCCGTCTCCGTGGCATCGGGCGGTTCGGCCGGCACGGCGGCCAGGTCGGCGAACTCGTCGACGAGGCGCTCCAGAAGCCTGGCGAAGAAGTCCACGTCGCCCATCAGGGCAGCAGCACCAGGCCGGCCGGGTCGAAGGGCTTGCTGACGAAGCCGTTCATGCCCGCGTCCAGCGCACGCTGGCGCTCGCTGAGCAGGGCGCCGGCCGTCAGCGCGAGGATGGGCAGCGCGGCCAGGCCCAGCTCGGTGCGGATGGCGCGCGCCGCGGCCAGGCCGTCCAGCACCGGCATCTGCACGTCCATCAGCACCGCGTCGAAGCCCTCGGGCTCGGCGCGCAGCCGCGCCACCGCATCGGCGCCGTCCTGGGCCAGCGTGACCTGCGCGCCCTCCTGCTCCAGGATGCGCTGCGCCACCTCGAGGTTGATGCTGCTGTCGTCGGCGACCAGCACGCGCACGCCCGGCAGCAGCTGCACGGCCGACGCGCCGCGCGCGCTCGCCAGCAGGGACTGCGCCGCGCCACGCTCGGCCAGCGCCGCGTGCACGGCGTCGAAGAGGCTGGACACATCGGCCGGCAGGCGCAGCCGGCCCGCGCCGCCGCTGCCCGAGGCGCGGCTCATCAGCACGCAGGGCAGGGCGGCCAGGCGCGTCTGCAGCTGTTGCCGGTCAGCCGGGTTCAGCGGCTGCAGCAGGCGGTGGTCGAGCAGCACGACGTCGGCGGGTGCAACATCCAGCCGCTCGCGCAACACGGCTGCGTCGGCCACGGCCTCGGTCTGCCAGCCGAGGTCGACGCACAGGCGCTTGAGGGCCTCGCGCTGTGCGTCGTCGTCGCTGGCCAGCAGCAAGCTCAGCGGCCGCGCCGGCCGCGCCGTGCCGAGGGCCGGCTCGGCCGGATCGAAGGGCAGGCGCACGACGAAGCGCGTGCCCGCGCCCGGGCTGCTGCTGACGCCGACCTGGCCGCCCATCAGCTCGCACAGCTGCCTGACGATGGACAGGCCCAGGCCCGTGCCGCCGTAGCGGCGCGACGTGGAGCTGTCGGCCTGCGTGAAGGGCGTGAAGATGCGCGACAGCGCGTCGGCCGGGATGCCGATGCCGCTGTCCTCGATGGCGAACTCCAGCGTCACCGGCTGAGCAGCCGCATCGGCGCAACGCGCGGCCAGGCGCACCTGGCCCTCGGCGGTGAACTTGATCGCGTTGGAGACCAGGTTGTTGACGATCTGGCGCAGCCGCGCCGCATCGCCCAGCAGCAGCGGCGGCAGCTCGTCGGCCAGGTCGAGCACCAGCGTGACGCCCTTGGCCTCGGCCTGGGGCTGGAAGAGGCTGGCGATGTCCTGCAGCAGAGCGCGCGGGTCGAAGGGCGCGACCTCCAGCGCCATCTCGCCGGCCTCGATCTTGGACAAGTCCAGCACCGCGTTGATGACGTCCAGCAGCGAACGGCTGGCGCCGCTGATCTTGTCGAGCAGGTCGCGCTGGGCCGGGTCCAGCGGCGTGCGCTCGAGCAGGAAGCTCAGGCCCATGACGGCGTTCATCGGCGTGCGGATCTCGTGGCTCATGTTCGCGAGGAAGTCGCTCTTGGCCGCGCTCGCCGCGTCGGCCACCTGGATGGCGCGGCGCAACGCGTCGGCGGCGGCGCGCCGTTCGGTCACGTCCTGCACGGCGCCCACCAGGCGCACGACATGCCCGTCCTCGCGCTCGGCGGCGCCCACCGAATGCAGCCAGCGCAGCTCGCCGCCGGGCGTCAGCAGCTCCAGCTCCAGGTCCCAGCCCTCGCCGGTCTGCTCGGCGCGCGCCATGGCTTCACGCAGGCGCTGTTCGGACTCCGGCATGAAGCCGCGCAGCACCGCCTCGGTGTCCAGTTCCTGCCCCGGCGGCACGTCGTGGATGGCATGGGCCTGGGCCGTCCAGCTGAGCTGGCCGCTGGCGACGTCGATCTCCCAGCCGCCGACGCCGGCCATCTGCCCGGCGCGCGTCAGGAAGGCTTCGTTGCGCGCGAGCTGGCGGTTGGAGTCGCGCAGCGCCGCGTCGCGCTGCTGCAGCGCGCCGGTCATCGTGTCCAGCGCCTGCGACAACTGGCCGAGCTCGTCCGCGCTCTGCAGGCCGCTGCGCGCGGCCAGGTTGCCGCCCTCGACGGCCTGGGCCACGCGGCGCAGCCGGTCGATGGGGCCGAGCACGCGGCGCAGCAGCAAGCCGGCGAGCACCAGTGCCAGCATCAGCAGCGTGGTCTGCGTCGCCACAGCCAGCCAGCGCTGACGCTCGGCGTCCCGGCGGCGGGTCTCGGCGAGGGCGCGCGACAGCTCGAAGGCACCATCGCTGACGCGGCGGGTGTCGTTGACGAGCTGGTCGGTCAGCGTCTCGCGGCGGGCCAGTGCGTCCAGGTCGTTCTTGGCCGTCGCGCTGCGCAGCGCGGCAAAGATCTGCGGCAGGCTGCGTGCGGTGTCCTGAAGGTCGTCGACCTCCTCGGCGCTGGCCGTGCCGGCGGCCGCGTAGTCCGCCAGCGCCTGCGTCAGCCGCTCGTGCACCAGCGCCCATTGCCGGGCGGCGCGCTCGTTCTGGTGCAGGCCGTAGTCCTGCGTCAGCACGAGCAGGCTGGCGGCGTCGCGAGCGATGACCTCGACGACCTCGCGCTGGGCCTCGTTGCGGGCCGAGAACTGGCGCTCGATGGCGATCGTCGTCAGCCGCGTGCCCACGACCGCGAGTGCCGCGATCACGCAGGTCATCAGGGCCGGGCGCAGGCGCATGGCTACTTGATGAGCGTCATGGCGCGTGGGTCCAGCGCGCGCAGCGGCTCGATGCGCATCAGCTCCAGGTAGTCGGGCATGGCCGGGTTGTCCACCAGGCCCTCGCGCACGGCCCAGCGCGACTCGGCCTCCAGCGTGGACAGCAGCGACTGGTCCAGGCCGAGGCGGAAGTCGTAGCCGTCGAGCTGGCTGGCCACGGCCTTGGCGTCCTGCTTCCACAGTGCGGCCAGCAGCGCGCGCGCGCGTGCAGGCTGGCCGTTCAGCAGCGCGATGCCGCGCTGCGTGGCGCGCAGCAGGCGCAGCAGCGTGTCCTGGCTCAGGCCCGGCTGGGCGACGAGGTTGACCATGACGGTGTAGGGCCGCAACGTCGCCAGCACCTGGCCCTTGGCGCCCAGCTGCTCAGCCGCCTGCGGGCCGACGGGGCGATAGAACGCGGCCGCATCCACCTCGCCGCGCAGCAGCGGCTCCGCCCCGCGGTTGGGATCGAGGAAGACGAAGCTGACCGTGTCGCGCGGGACGCCGTTGACGAGCAGGAAGACGTTGGTGAAGTAATGGGCGCTGGTGCCGCGCGCGACGCCGATGCGCTTGCCGGCGAGGTCGGCCGGCGTGCGCACGCCGCGGTCGACCCGCCCCAGCAGCATGGTGTCCTTGGCCGAGGTGCCGAAGGTGGCGACGATGTCGAAGCGGTGGCCGGCATGCAGCGCGAAGACCATGGGCGTGTCGGCCACGGTGGCGACCTGGGCCTCGCCGTCGGTCAGGTGCTTGAGGCAGCGGCGGCCATTGATGCAGGGCTGGATGCGCACGTCCAGCCCCTCGGCTGCGAAATAGCCCTCCAGGTTGGCCAGTTGCAGCGGCGCGAACAGCGTCGACTCGCCCAGGGCCAGCACCAGCGGCGCGGCCCAGGCGGGCGCGGCCAGCAGCAGCACCAGGCTCAGGCCGATCAGCAGTTGGGCAGGGCCGCGGTGCATGGCAGGCATTGTGGGGCTCAGTCGGGTGAGGCCAGCAGGGCCAGCGCGGCGCGGAACTGCAGGGCGTCCACGGCCGCGGCCAGGCGCTGCACGTGGCTGCTGCCCCAGGCTCGCACGAGGCTCGGGCGCAGCTGCAGGAAGAGATCGAGGGCGGCCAGGTCCTGCTGGCGCAGCTGCTCGGCCAGGCGGGCCAGCGCCACCGGGTCGGGCGCGGTGTCGGGCACGGGTTGGGCGGTCTCGGCGGGCGGCGCGAGCGCGGCGGCACCGTTCGCCTCAAGCTCGGCCAGCGTGGCCGTCACCGACGCGGCCAGCACCGTGAAGCGGGCCGGCTCGGCCTGCGGGCCGGCGGCGCGCAGCCAGGTCTCCAGCTCGGTCGCGACACGGTGCAGCGCCGTCGCGCCCAGCATGCCGGCGCTGCCGCGCAGCCGGTGCACGCGCGACGCCAGCGCGAGCTGGCCCGCGGCATCGGCCGGCACCTCGGCGAGCGCGGCGGCCAGGCCCCGGCCTTCGTCGAGCAGGCGGCGCAGCAGGTTCAGGAACAGGCGCGCATCGGCGCCGGTGCGCATGGCGGACTCGGCGGCGTCGATGCCGGGGATGTCGGGCCAGGTGGCGGTGGCCGTGCCGCCATCGGCGGCCCGTTCACGCACCGGCAGGCCCTGGCCGCGGCGCGCCTCGACATGGCGGCGCACGGCGCGGATCAGTGCCTCGGGGTCCAGCGGCTTGCTGAGGAATTCATTCATGCCGGCCGCGAGCGCGCGCTGACGCTCGGCAACCAGGACGCTGGCGCTCAGGCCGATGACGGGCAGGCCGGCCAGCGCCGGCAGCTCGCGCAGCCGGCGCGTCGTCTCGTGGCCGTCCAGGCCCGGCATCTGCACGTCCATCAGCACGGCGTCGAAGCCGGGGCTGGCGGCGAGCCGCACCAGCGCCTCGGTGCCCGAGGCACGGCCCTCGACGACGGCGCCCTGTCGCGCCAGCACGCGGCCCGCCACCTCGCGGTTGATGAGGCTGTCGTCGACGATGAGCACGTGCAGGCCTGCCAGCCAGGCCAGGCCCGCGCCGTCGAGGCGGCTGCCGTCCAGCGCGGCACCCGGCCGGCCGCCGCGGCGCAGTGCGGCGTCCGCGCGTTCGAACAGTTGCGCCGCGTCGTCGATGCCCTCGGCCGCCAGCGTCAGATCGGCTTGATCAGCCTCGGCTTCGAGCTGCCAGCCCAGGCGCCGGGCGAGTGCCTCGACGCGGTCGTCCGCATCGTCTGCCAGGTGCAGGCGCAGCCGCACGGCGCCCGGCGTGGGCGCGCCGCCCTGGGCCGCGGCACGCGCCAGGCGCAGTTGCAGGAAGAACTCGCTGCCGACGCCGGGCTCGCTGTGGCAGCCGACCTTGCCGTGCATCAGCTCGGCCAGCTGGCGCACGATGGACAGCCCGAGGCCGGTGCCGCCGAAGCGTCGCGTCGTCGACACGTCGGCCTGCGCGAAGGGCTCGAACATGCGCGCCTGTGCGTCGGCGGCGATGCCGATGCCGGTGTCGCGCACCTCGAAGCGCAGCGTCAGGCCCTGGGCGTCGCCGGTGAGGGCCTGCACGCCGAGCACGACGCCGCCGCGCTCGGTGAACTTGACCGCGTTGCCGAGCAGGTTGCCCAGCAGCTGGCCCAGGCGCGGCGCGTCGCCGACGAGCTGGCCGGGCAGGCGCGTGGGCGTCTGCAGCTCGAAGCTCAGGCCCTTGGCGCGCGCCTGGGCGCCGTGCAGCACGGCGAGGTCGTTGAGCAGCGCGGCAAGCTCGAAGGGGCGCGCCTCCAGCTGCACTTCGCCAGCCTCGATCCTGGCCAGGTCCAGCACATCGTTGACGACCCCCAGCAGGCCGCGGCCGGCGGCCTGGACCTGGTTGACGAACTCGCGCTGCTCGGGGTTGAGCGGACTGTGGTCGAGCAGATAGCCCAGGCCGATGATGGCGTTCAGCGGCGTGCGGATCTCGTGGCTCATGTTGGCCAGGAAGTCGCCCTTGGCGGCGCTCGCCGCGCGCGCCTGCTGCATCGCGGCGCGCAGCGCGTCCTCGGCTGCGTGGCGCTCGCTGACGTCCTGGCGCGTGCCGTGCATCAGCAGCGCGCGGCCGGCGGCCGTGCGGGCCGACACGCGGCCGCGGTCCAGCACCCACAGCCAACGGCCGTCGTGGTGGCGCACGCGCAGCTCGACCTCGTAGTGCTCGTCCTCGCCGCGAAAGTGGCGGCGCAGCGCGCGGTCGGCGCGCTCGATGTCGTCGGGGTGGACGAGGCTCTGCCAGACCTGGGTCGTCGTCGGCTGCAGCTCGGCCAGGCGCCAGCCCAGCATCGCGGCCCAGCGCTCATTGCAGATCATCGCGCCGCTGCCGACGTTCCATTCCCAGGTGCCGGCGTTCATGCCGCGCAGGATGTGGTCCAGCCGCGCGCGCTCCACGCCCAGCGCCTCGTGCGAGGCCTTGGCCGTCGAGATGTCGTTGCGGATGGAGATGTACTTCTCGATGCGGCCGTCGGCGCCCAGGAAGGGCGCGATGATGCTGTGCACCCAGTACAGCGAACCGTCCTTGGCGCGGTTGCAGACCTCGCCGCGCCAGGCGCGACCCGAGGCAATCGTGCGCCACATCTGCTGCCAGAACTCGGGCGGATGCACGCCGGAGTTGACGATGCGGTGGCTGCGGCCCAGCAGCTCCTCGCGGCCGTAGCCGCTGATGCGGCAGAAGCCCTCGTTGACGTCGAGGATGGTGCCGTCGATGTCGGCCATCGAGTACAGGCCCTGCTCCTTGATCGTGTGCAGCAGCGCCTCGTGCTCGCGCAGCGCGTCGGCCAGGCGACGCCGGCTGTCGACGACCTCGCTGATGTCGTGCACGAAGACGTAGAAGCCGGCGACCTCGCCGTGGCCGCGCAGGTCGGGCATGTAGTGCAGCTCCGCCTGGCGAATGCCGCCGCCCGCGCGCGGGATCTGGCGCTCGAAGCATTGCGACTCGCCGCGCAGCACCGCGTCGATCATCGGCCGGTTCAGCTCGAACAGCCGCGTGCCGATCAGCTCGGCCAGCGGCCGGCCCCGCATCTCGGCCGGCGTCTTGCCGAACCAGGTCTCGATGGCGCGGTTGGCGAAGCGGTTGTTCAGCGCGCGGTCCCAGTAGGCGACGACGGAGGGGATGGCGTCCAGCGCCTGGCCGAGCTCGTCGGCCGGCAGCAGCGACGCCGGCGCGGCGACGGCGCGCGGGCGGCGCTGCAGCGTCGTGTTCAGCAGCGCCAGCAGCGCGCCGAGGCCGAACAGCCAGACGGGCGCCGGCGCGGCCAGGCCGGCGGCGGCGCCTGCGGCGGCCGCGACGCCCGACAGCGCCAGGCCCGCGAGCAGCGGAGCGCCGCGCTCAAACCCCGGCATGCGCCTCCAGCGCCTCGCCGACGCGACCGCGCCCGGCCGCCTTGGCCAGGTAGAGCCGCCGGTCGGCCATTTCCACGAGGGCTTCGCCGTGACTGTCGACGACCGCCGCGTCCTGGTCGGGTCGCGCCGCGGCCCAGCCGACCGACACGCTGCAGGCCCCACCCAGCGGCGAGTCGGCATGTGGCAGCGCCAGCGCCGTGACGGCGTCGACGATGCGCTGGGCCATGGCGCTGGCGCCGGCCGCGTCGGTCTGCGGCAGCAGCACGGCGAACTCCTCGCCGCCGTAGCGCGCGGCCAGGTCGGCCGGGCGGCGGATGCAGGCGCGGATGGCGGCGCCGATCTGGCGCAGGCAGGCGTCGCCCGCGACATGGCCGTAGCGGTCGTTGTAGCGCTTGAAGTGGTCGACGTCGACGAGCAGCAGCGCCAGGCTCTCGTGGCTGCGGCGCGCGCGCTCGCATTCGACGCGCAGGTCCTGGTCGAAACGGCGGCGGTTGGCCAGGCCGGTCATGCCGTCGGTCAGCGCCGAGGCGCGCAGCGCATCGGCCAGGGCCTTCAGGCGCAGCTGGGTGCGCACGCGCGCGACGACGACCTCGGCCACCGGCGGCTTGCGGATGAAGTCCGACGCGCCGGCCGCAAAGCCCGCCACCTCGACGGCGACCTCGGTGTGGCCGGTGATGATGATGACGGGCACGTCGGCCAGGCGTGGGTCGGCGTGCAGCGCGGCGCAGACCTCGAAGCCGCTCAGGCCCGGCATCTCGGCGTCGACGAGGATGAGGTCGGGCGGGCTCTCGCGGGCCAGGCGCAGCGCGTCCTCACCGGACAACGCGAAGCGCAGCTCGCCCAGGCCGCCCAGCATGCGCGCCAGCACCTGCACGCTGGCGGCGTCGTCATCGACCAGCAGCACGCTCTGGCGTTCGTCCAGCTCGGCGGGCCAGGTGTTGGGAGCGGGCAGCTTCATCGCTTCAGGCGGCCAGCGGCGGTTCGTGGCCACCGTCGGCGCGGGTGGCGCACAGGAACAGGCGACCGGGGCCGGCGTCGCGCGCGGCGACCAGGGCCGCTTCGGCGGCCGTGGCCGGGTCACCGTCGCCGGCCAGCAGGCCGATGCCGATGGCCAGCGTCAGCTCGCTGTCGTCGGCCAGGGCCTGCTGCAGCTTGGTGGCGACGGCCGCGGCGCCGGCGGCCGTGGTGTCGGGCAGCAGCAGCGCGAAGACCTCGTCGCCATGGCGGGCGATCAGGTCGGCCGGCCGCTGCAGCACCTGTTGGGCCAGGCCGGCGACATGGCGCAGCGCGTTGTCGGCGGCGCCGCGGCCGTGGCGTTGTCCATAGGCAGCCAGGCCTTCGAGGCCGGCGAGCAGCAGGGCCAGCGGCTGGCCGCTGCGGCGCGAGCGGCGGGTTTCCAGCGCGAGGTCGTCGTCGAGCTGGGCGCGCTCGGCCACGCCGGTCAGCGCGTCGCGCCGGGCCAGGCGCACCAGGCGCTGGGCGGTGCGGTGCAGGCGCAGCTGCATGGCCACCCGGGCGCGCAGCGCCGGGCCGGCCACCGGCTTGGCGATGAAATCGGCGGCTCCGAGCTCGAACACGGCGGCCTCGACGCGGGCATCGTTGTGCTGCGTGACGAAGATGACGGGCACCTCGGCGAGCAGCGGGTCGGCCTTGAGGCGGCGGCAGACCTCGAAGCCGTCGATGCCGGGCATCTCGGCGTCCAGCAGCACCAGCTCGGGCTGCCAGCTCCGCGCCAGCGCCAGCGCCTGCTCGCCGTCGGTGGCGAAACGCAGCTGGCTGTAGCCCGACAGCAGCCGGCCGAGCATCTGGATCATGCCGGGGTCGTCGTCGACGAGCAGCACGCGGGCGTCGGCCAGCGACGGCAGCAGGCCGTCGAGCCGGCTGGCCAGCGCGCTGGGCGGGGCGGGGGAGATGGAGCTGGGCAGGGTCAAGGGCATGGCGCGGCCATTGTGGGGCCGGGGGTGGGTTGGCTCAATCTGGGGCGGGTTGCAGGATCAGCTCGAAGCGGCAGCCGCGGCCGGCGCCGTCGCTGTGCACCTGCAGGCGGCCGCCCATCGCCTGCATGAGTTCGCGTGTCAGCGTCAGGCCCAGGCCCGTGCCGGGAATGACGCCCCCGTCCTGGCCGAGGCGGTTGTAGGGTTCGAACAGGTGGGCGAGCTGGGACGCGCCGAGGCCGGCGCCATGGTCCTGCACGGCCAGCGCGATCTCGCCGCCGCGGGCCCGGATCTCGACCTCGACGCGGCCGCCGTCGCGGCCGTACTTGATGGCGTTGGACAGCAGGTTGTCCAGGCATTGGCGCAGCCGGCGCGCATCGGCGCGCACCCGCACCGGGGCGCCGGGCTCCGGCAGGCTCAGCCGCAGGCCGGCCTGCTCGGCCTGGACCCGGGCCGGGCCGCCGGCCTGCTGCACCAGGGCGCCGAGCTCGACCTCGCCGACCTCGACATGGAACTGGCCCGACTCCATGCGCGCGATGTCGGTCACGTCGGCCAGCAGGCTGGAGAGGTGGCCGACGGCGTCCAGGATGTGGGTGAGCCTGTCGGCCTGGGCGGGCGCCAGTGGCGTCTTGCGGTCGGCGGCCATCAGCTGGGCGAAGCCCTTGATGACGTTGATCGGGTTGCCCAGCTCGTGGGCGATGTAGGAGAGCATGGAGGCCGTGGCGCGGCGCGCGGCGGCGGCCTCGTCCTGGCGGCGCAGCAGGGCCTGCAGGCGGTCGCGCTCGCGCGTGTCGCGCAGCACGTGAACGGTCAGCGCATCGGCGCCGTCGCCTTCCGTGGAGCTGCTGGCCTCGACGGGGATGCGCAGGCCGCCGGCATGCTGCACGCGGTGATGGCCGGCGGCATCGACGCCGAGCAGCTCGGCCAGGCGCAGGCGGCACAGGTCGGCGTGGGCCAGGCCGAGCAGCTGGCAGGCGGCGGCATTGGCCATGACGACGCGGTCGTCGGCGTCGGCGACGAGGATGGCGTCCTTGCAGGCCTCGAAGACGGCGGCGACGCGGCTGTCGCTGAGCTGGCGGTGGCGGTCGCCGACCTGGTCGAGGTAGCGCTCCAGCGAGCGCTTGCGGTCGACGAGGCGGCGCACGCGGGCGCGCAGCACCGGCGCGTTGAAGGGCTTGCGCACGAAGTCGTCGCCGCCCAGGGCCAGCGCGCGGGCCTCGTGGCCGATGGTGCTCGACTGGGTCAGGAACATGATGGGCACCTGGCCCAGCCTGGGGTCGGCGCGCAGCTTCTGGCAGACGCGAAAGCCGTCGCTGTCGGGCAGGTCGATGTCGAGCAGGATGAGGTCGGGGCGCAGCTCGTCGACGAGGCCGAGGGCCTGCGCGCCGTTCAGCGCGAAATGGCATTCGCCGACGTCGGCGAGCAGGCGGCGCACGAGCTGGATGCTGGTGGCGTCGTCGTCGATGATGAGGATGCGCGTGCGCTCGATGGCCTCGGCCGGGAGTTCGGCGGCGGCGTCGTCGGCGCGAGCGGCGGCCGCGCGCAGCTGGGTGCGCAGCCGCGCCAGCACCTGCACGTCGTCGAAGGGCTTGCGCAGGAAGTCGTCGGCGCCGAGCTGCAGCGCGGTGGCCTCGGTGGCAGCGTCGCCGTGCTGGCTGACGAAGATGACGGGCAGGTCCTGCAGGCCGAGGGTAGCGCGCAGGCGGCGGCAGACCTCGAAGCCGTCCAGCCCCGGCAGCTCGACGTCCAGCAGCACGAGGTCGGGCCGGTGTTGCTCGGCCAGGCGCAGCGCATCCTCGCCGTTGGTGGCGAAGCTGATCTGCGCGAAGCCCTTGAGCAGCTGGCCGAGGTATTCGATGGCGCCGAGGTCGTCGTCGACGACGAGCAGCCGGATCAGGCAGGTGCGCACCGGCTCGGCGGTGTCGGCCGGACCGGTGGCGGGCCGCGGCCGGGCGGGCTGCGGCCAGCGGGGTGGCGGCTGCTGCGCAGCGCCGGTCTGGAGGATGTTCATTGGTTTTCTCCCTGGGGTCTGCTGTCAGCGGCCGCCGTGGCGTGCCAGCGCGTCGGCCAGGCGGCCGGCGAGCTCGAGCACATCCAGGGGCTTGGTCCAGTAGTCGTCGAAGCCGGCCTGCATGGCCCGCTCGATCTGGCCGGGCGTCGCGTCGGCGGACAGCGCGATGCACAGCGTGCCGGACAGGGCCGCGTCTGCGCGCAGCTCCCGCACGACATCCAGGCCCGACAGGCCCGGCAGGTTGATGTCCGTCAGCACGACCTCGGGGCGTTGCGTCTGCGCCAGCGCCAGGCCGCTGCGGCCGTCGGCGGCATGCAGCACGTGCCAGTCGGGGCGCTGGCGCAGGGCCTCCTGCACGAGCAGCGTGTTCAGCGGCTCGTCCTCGATGTAGAGCAGCGTGAAGGCGTCGTCGGCCTGGTCGTCGGGCCGGCGGGCGCGCACGGCCTCGGCGCGGTCCAGGTCGAGCAGGCCGTCGACGAGCTGGTGCAGGCGCTGGGCCGAGGCGAGCACCCATTCGATGCGCTCGCGCTGGCGCGGGCTCAGCGGCTCGTCCTCGGCCAGCAGCAGCAGCTGGCTGAAGCCGAGCACGGCGTTCAGCGGCGTGCGCAGCTCATGGCTGGCGCGCGACAGGAAGGCACTCTTCTCGGCGCTGGCGCGCTCGGCGGCGAGCTTGTCGCGACGCAGGCGGTCGATCTCGACATGCTCGTCCACGTCGGCGACGAAGCCATGCCAGAGCACGGTGCCGTCGGTCAGGCGCGACGGGCTGGCATGGGCCGCGCGCCAGGCCGGCTGGGCCACGCCGGGCAGGCAGACGCGAAAGACCTGCTGCCAGGGTTGGTGGGCCGTGACGGCGTCGCCCATGCAGCGCAGCAGCGCGGGCAGGTCGTCGGGGTGGCAGCGTTCCAGGAAGGCGCGCGGCCCGGGCTCCTGCAGCGGCGCCAGCGCGCCGAAGACCAGTTCGGCATGGCCGCTGACGAAGCTGAGCCCGCCGCGCTCGCCGGGCGGCTGGCGGTACTGGAACAGCATGCCGGGCGTCTCGCGGC
Source organism: Burkholderiales bacterium (assembly GCA_019509985.1). GTDB lineage: Bacteria > Pseudomonadota > Gammaproteobacteria > Burkholderiales > Burkholderiaceae_C > Pelomonas. The sequence goes on from JAEKLF010000081.1 coordinate 46,963, forward strand.
TGAGGCTTTGCAGCAGCTCCGCGCGGTTCTGCAGATCGGCGCGGCTGGCGAGCAGGTCGACATGCTCGCGGCGGTGGCGGAACCAGGCGCCGACGGCATTGGCGATGTCGGCCAGCAGCGTGGCCTGCACGGCATCCAGGCGGCGCGGCACGGTGTCGGCCACGCACAGCGCGCCCAGCGTCAGGCCGTCGAGACGGATGGGCAGGCCGGCGTAGGCGCGCAGCCGGGTCTCGCCGATGACCCAGGGGCTGTCCGCGAAGCGCGCGTCGACCTGGGCGTCGGCCACCTCGAACAGCGTGCTGCCGCGGATGGTGTGGGTGCAGAAGGACTCGTCGCGTGCGCCGGCGACGGCATCGGTGCCGTAGCGGGCCATGAACCACATCCGGCTCTCGGCGACGAGGCTGATGACGGCGATGGGAAAGCCGAGCAGATGCGCCGCGCAGCGCACCAGACCGTCGAGCACGGCGTCCGGCTCGGGCGGGCAGGGCGGCTCGCTCAGACCGAGCTCGGCCAGGCACTGCAGGCGCTTGGCTTCATCGAGGGGGAGTTC
>JAEKLF010000176.1 GCA_019509985.1 Burkholderiales bacterium
CCTGTCGGGCTTCACGCTGCTGTTCGAGGCGCTGATCCTGATGCTGGCGCAGCAGATGCCCTTCGCGGCGGTGGCGCGCATCGTGGGCGAGTCTGCGCACCGTGTGCTGGCGGTGTGCGAGCGCTACGTGAGCATCGCCTTGGGCTTGGCCGACTTCAGCGAAGTGACAACGCTCGCCATCGACGAGACGTCGCGCGCTCGGGGCCACGACTACGTCACACTGGCCGCCGACGCGCAAGCGCGCCGGGTGCTGTTCGTCACCGAGGGGCGGGGTGCCAAGACCATCAAGGCACTGGCCGCCGACCTCGAGGACCATGGGTGTCCGCCCGCGCAGATCACCTCCGTGAGCATCGACATGTCGCCTGCGTTCATCAAGGGCGTGACCGAGGATCTGCCCAACGCTCGCATCACGTTTGACAAGTTCCACGTCATCGCTCCGCCAACGAGGCCGTGAACAAGATGCGGCGAATCGAGCAACGCACCGACAAGTCTCTCAAGGGCATGCGCTGGTCGCTGTTGAAGGATCGCTCGCGCCTGAAGCCCGAGGCGGCGGCTGACCTCGATGCATTGATCGCCAGGATGACCACGGTGCGCACCGCGCGGGCCTGGGTTTACAAGGAACACTTGCGCGAGATCCTCGAGCGTAAGCAGATCAACGTCGTGCGCGACATGCTCCTGCACTGGTGTACCTGCGTGATGCGCAGCAAGGTCGAGCCGATGAAGGAGGTCGCCGCAATGGTGCGCAGCCATCTTGAGGGCATCGTCGCTTGGGCGCAGACTCGCCAAACGAACGGATTTCTGGAAGCCATCAACGGCCTGTTCCAAGCCGCCAAACGTCGCGCTCGCGGCTTCGGCCGGCTCTCCACCATCAAGACCGTGATCCTCCTGATTGCCGGCAAGCTCGACTTCCACGCGATTAATCCTCACGCCCGGCAACCCACTTGAAATTCAACAGAGCCCTTATTCGCTATCAGGTCTGGATCGACAACTGGCTGCAGATCAATCCGTACCTCGTCGCGAACGCCCGGACATCGACGTCAATCGCGTGTGGCTCCTGGTCATCATCGATGTCTTCAGTCGCGCCATCCTGGGTTGGACCTTGGTGCTGTCGGCTGAATACGACCGCCGCGACGTCATGCGCACGATTCAGCAAGCCCTCACCTTGCAGCCCCTGGCACCTCACGCAGCACTCCGTGAGACTTCGCCAGGAAATCATGCGGCTTCGTCGCCAACGCAAGCGTCCGCTTTGACGGGCGTAGAGGCGACCAAGAGGTAGCTCCTGCGACCCGGAGGGTCACCGATTCACAAATTTACTTCGCAACGCCACCAAGTACCAGATTTACTTCGCAGGCGCGTGAAGGTAAATGTGTGACTCGCGAAGTCACATCACCTATGAACGGGCGGTGGTCAGGTTGTCTCACATTTACTTTCGTTGACAGCTGCGCTCGGAGCTGGACGCCGTCGTGGCCCCGGCCAGCGACATCCGCCCGCTCGAGAAATTCATCGTGCCCGCCGAGCTCGACGGCAGGCACGGCGCGTACCGCCGGCCCCAGGCGCAATGCCTGCTCAAGGCGACCAACGACCACCAGGCGATCCTGGCGTGGATCCAGTCCAAGCACGGGCTGACGCTGGAGCAAAAGCGCGCGCTGCGGGCCGGGCGGCGCCACCGCGGCCTGGGCGTCGAGCTCGGCACCGACTGGCTGCAGGAGCTCTCGCACACCCAGCGCTCCTACCGCAAGGAGGCCGAGCGCTTCCTGCTCCGGGCGATCGTGCAGAAAGGCAAAGCGCTGTCCTCGATGACCCACGAGGACTGCACCGGGTACCGCGACTTCCTGGCCGACCCGCAGCCGCGCGGGCGCTGGTGCGGCGCGCGCAGCCGCGAGCGCTGGTCCCCGCTGTGGCGCCCGTTTGCCGGAGCGCTGGCGCCTTCAGCGCAGCGCCAGGCGATCAGCATCCTGAAGAACCTGTACGGCTTCCTGGTCGACCAGAACTACCTGATGGGCAACCCCTGGTCGGCGGTGGGCGTGCCGCGCGGCCGGGCGGCGAAGGTCAACGCGGGTCGAAGTCTGACGCGCGCGCAGTGGGCCTTCGTGCAGCAGCAGCTCGCGCTGATGGGGGCGTTTGAGGCACGAACCTCGGCGCAGCAGCGGCTCGCGTTTGCGCTGGACCTGCTCTATGCGACCGGGCTGCGCTTGTCGGAGCTCGTCGCGGCCAAGGTCGACGATCTGGTCTGGGTGGAGTACGCCGCCGACGCCGCGGACGACCAGCCGCTGCAGGGCTGGCTGCTGCGCGTGGTGGGCAAGGGCCAGAAGGCCAGGGAGGTGCCGGTGCCGATCGAGGTGGTCGCGACGCTGGCGGCCTACCTCGACGCCCGGGGGCTCGACCCGGACCCGCAGTACATCGGCAACCGCACGGCGCATCTGCTGGGCAAGGCCACCGACGTGGCGCAGCGCGCGCCGGCGCTGATGGGCGAGCGCGTGATCGATGCCTTCGAGGGCGTGGCAGGAACGACGCTGTACCGCCAGCTCAAGGGGTTCTTCGGCGAGTGCGCGCAGGTCCTGCGCCATCGGGGGGACGTCAAGGGGGCGGAGCGCTTCGAGCAGGCGAGCACGCACTGGATGCGGCATTCGCATGCCAGTCATGCGATCGCCGCGGGCATGCCGATCGAGATCGCGCAGCAGAACCTGGGGCATGCCTCGCTCGCCACCACGACGGTCTACGTGACGACCGAGAGCAAGCGGCGGATGCGGGCGGTGCAGAAGTTTTGGGGGAAGTGAGGGCGCG
>JAEKLF010000024.1 GCA_019509985.1 Burkholderiales bacterium
AGTTGCTGTAAAGCATGCCCCGGCCGGTGCCGCTGATGTAGATCCGGCCATAGGTGTTCTGGTCAGCCGCGATCGCGCCGATGCCGCCGAACTGGTGGGCGTCGTCGTTGAAGCGCGTCCAGGTGGCGCCGCCGTCGTCAGAGCGATGCACGCCCCACACGCCGCTGATCACACCCACGACGTAGACGGCCGCCGAGTACGGCGCGCCGGCCTTGGCCTTGCCCAGCGCGATGGCGCTTGCACCCTGCACCTGGGGCCAGGGGTTGCCGGTGAAGATCGACGCGAAGTTGCTGAGCTTGGCCCAGGTCGCGCCCGAATCGGTCGAGTGGTACACCGCGTTGCCGTCGGCCAGCCAGAGGTCGCCCTCGACGTTGGGGTTGACCGCCAGCGAGGTGCTGCCGAAGTAGTTCGGCGCCAGCCCCGCGTTCACCGAACCCTGGCTCAGCGTGAAGGTGTGGCCGCCATCGGTCGACGTGTAGACCTTGCCCGGCGTGCCCCACCAGTGGCCACCGGAATCGTAGGCATAGACCTTGTTCGGGTTCTTGCGATCCGCGACCAGGTGATAGGCGCGGGGGAAGACGGAGTTGATCGCCGGTAGGTTGGTCGGCGTCCAGGTGGCGCCGTTGTCCGTGGTGTAGGACGGCACCGAGTAGCCGGGTGCCCAGACCGCCTTGTTGCGCGCGGTGATGGCGATGCTCGCTTCCCCACCCGTGTTTTCCGCCGCGCCCGGTGCGTAGCTGGCGAACTTCGCCCACGTCTTGCCGCCGTCGCCGGACCACATGCCGTAGGCGGTGTTGTTGCCCAGCACGACGCCAATGGTGGCCATGTACTGCGGATCGGACCACGCCATGTCAGCGGCGAAGCTGTTGCTCCAGTCGGTGGCCGGCGTCAGCGTCGGCTTGGTCGCGAGGTTGGTGTGCACCCAGGCGCCGACGTCGCCCATGCTGTTGATCACGGTGTACGTGGCGCCGGCGGGCGGCGTGGCCAGGCCCAGCACGGCCGTCTCCTCAAGGCCGTCGACCGTCATGGCCCACGTTGGCGTGGCCGAGGAGGCGTTGCGTGTCTGCATGACGCCGCCGGCAACGTGCAGGATGTGATCGCGGTTGAAGGGATCGATCTCCACATCGTCGATCCAGCCCCAGGAGACCTCGCCCGGCGTCATCGCTTCGATCTCGCGCCAGTTCCGGCCGGCATCGTCGGACAGCTGGAGGATTCGCTGGCCGGGGAAGTTGCCCCAGGTGTTGGTCACCCCCAGCGCAATGCGCGTGGTCGCGCCGGTGCCCGAGACGGACACGCCGCCATAGCCGACCGAGTCGTCGCTCCTGAGCAAGGTCCAGTTGCTGCCGTCGAACTTGTACAGACGGGCGGGACCCGCGGAGCCGGGACCGGCGTCCCTGGTGAATACCACATAGAACATGCCGTCAGCGGCGCGCACCATGTGCGGGATGTGATAGCCGGAGATTGGCACCGCGACCGGGGTCCACGAGGCGCCGCCGTTGGTGGACTTGTACAGGTTCGAGGCCAGGCCTGCGGTCTGGACATAGTCCGGCGCGATGGGCGCGTAGATCGTCTGCGTGGCCGTGCCGCTGCCCTTGGTGGCGGTGTCGTAGACGACCGTCTCGACGCCTATCGCGCTGCCGCCGCCCAAGGCATTGACCTGGTCCTGGGTCAGCTTGGCGCTCGACAGCGACGTCACCTGCGCCCAGGTGAGGCCGGAGTCGGCGCTCTTCCACAGGCCGGCCGTGCGCGAGCCGTAGAACAGCGTCGATGGCTTGTTGGGGTCCACCATCAGGCGCTCACCGATGGCCCGGCCGGGGTTGTTGCCGCCGAGCGGGAAGGGCAGGGCGACATAGGTCCACTGGTCACCGCGGTTGCCGGAGATGTACAGGCGGCCGTTGCCACCAGACGTGTACATGCCGGCGGCCAGGTAGACGCGCTGGTCGTTGTTCGGATCGATGGCGATGCTCTCCACGCCGTGGAAACTGGCCTCGGCCGCACCGAAGCCCAGGCCGTCGGTGATGGGCACCCAGGAGGACGTCGGCTGGTTCCAGCGGTAGGCACCACCGATGTCGGTGCGCGCGTACAGCAGGTTGGCGGTGGTCGGGTGGAAGACGAGGCCGGTGACGTAGCCGCCGCCGCCCCACTTCGCGCTCGTCCAGGTTCCGACCTTGATGGAGAACGCCTGCTGGGTCTTGGCGCCACAGCTGTTGGTGTAGGTGGCGGTGGCCGTACAGGCCGCGGGCGGCTGGATGGTCTGCTCGCGCGCCGCGCCGGCGGTGCCGCAGCCGCTCCAGCTCCACATGCCGCCGGATGACGGCTGCGGGCCGAGGATGGCCGAGGCGCCGGTATTGATGGTGGCCGATGCCGTTTGCGTCCACGCGCCATTGGCGTTGATGTAGGGCGTGATAGCCGTCGGCGTGCAGTTGGCGCCAAGCGTGGCGTTGGCCGAGCCGGAGCTGTAGCTGCCAGCGGAGGTCGTGAACTTGACCCAGTACCAGTAGCGCGTGCCGATGTTGCCCGAGGTGTCGACGTAGCTCCTGGCGCCGCTGCCTGGCACGGCAATGCGGATGCGGCCGTTGGGGTCGGCGTCGGTGTCGCGGAAGATCTCCAGCGACGTGACCGTGCCGCTGACGGTCCAGCCCAGCTGGACGTTGCTGGCCGTGCCGGTGGCCGTCAGGCAGACGGTGGCGCCGCCGCCGCTGCCGCAGCTTTGCGCCTGCGCCAGTGGGGCTGCGCCCGCCCCG
>JAEKLF010000082.1 GCA_019509985.1 Burkholderiales bacterium
GACAGGGCCCAGAGCGCCCAGACCCTGGCCCGGCTCAGTCCCGGCCGCAGCATCACGCCCTGGCTCGCGCTGATGCGCGCCGAGCTGGCCGAACGCGCCGGCGACGAGACCGCCGCGCCCACCCTCTACCGCCTCGCCCTGGCCGGCCAGGACGAGGTCTACACCCGCGCCGCGCTGGCCGACTGGCTGCTGGCGCGCGGCCGCGCGGCCGAGGCCTTGACGCTGCTGGAGCGCAGCCCCGACGCCGAGGCCGACGCGCTGCTGCTGCGCCGTGTGATCGCGCTGCGCGTGCTTGGCCGCGACGCTTCGACGCCCAGCGCGCAGATGCGCGAGCGCCTCGCCGCTTCCGACCGTCGCGAGCCCGGCCGGCATGCGCGCGAGCAGGCCCGCTTCGCGCTGGACGTCGAAGCCCAGCCGCGCGAGGCCCTGCGCCTGGCCCAGGCCAACTGGGCCTTCCAACGCGAGCCGGCCGATGCATTGCTGCTGCTGCGCGCCGCGCTGGCTGCCGGCCGCAGCGGTGACTCGGCGCGGCACGACCTGGCCCGCTTCCTGCGCGAAAAGGGCTGGCAGGATGCGCGCCTGTCCGCCCTCGACCGGAGCTTTGCGTCGTGACCCGTTGGCTGATGTTGCTGTGGCTGCTGCTCGCCGGTGTTGCCCAGGCTCACCAAGCCAGCGAGGCCTACCTGAGCTTTCGCGTTGAAGGCGCCAGCGTCGAGCAGCGTCTGGACATCGCGCTGCGCGACCTCGACCGCGACCTCGCGCTGGATGCCGATGGCGATGGCAGCCTGAGCTGGCGAGAGGTGCGCACGCGCTGGCCCGACATCGAGCGCCTGGCCGCCGCCGGCGTGCGCTTCACGGCCGACGGCGCCGCCTGCCAGCCGCTGGACGAAGCCGCGCCCCAGCTCGATGAACACAGCGACGGTACGCACGCCGTGCTGCTGCGCCACTGGCACTGCCCGGCTGCGGTGCGCGAGCTGGAGATCGACTACCGCCTCTTCGCCGCCACCGACGCTGGCCACCGCGGCCTGGCCCGCCTCGTCGGCGCGGCTGGCCAGCCGCTGGTCCTGCAGCCGGGTGCGGGCCTGCAGCGCCTGGGTGTCGACCACCGCGGCTTGGTCGGCTTCGTTGTTCAAGGCATGGGCCACATCGCCAGCGGCCTGGACCACGTGCTCTTCCTCGTCACGCTGCTGCTGGTCGCCGTCTGGCGGCGCGACGGCGGCGGCTGGGCGCCGCGCGTCAGCGCACGCAGCGCCTTCGCCGAGACACTGCGCCTGGTTACCGCCTTCACCGCTGCTCACTCGATCACGCTGGGGCTGGCGGCCAGCGGCGTCATCGACCCGCCGACGCGCTGGGTGGAGTCGCTGATCGCGCTGACCGTTTTGCTTGCCGCGCTCGACAACCTGCGTCCCTTCGTGCCTGGCCCGCGTTGGAGCATGGTGGCGCTGTTCGGGCTCGTGCACGGCGTCGGCTTTGCCGGGCCGCTGAAGGACCTGGGCCTGCGCGGCAGCGAGCTGGTTTTGCCGCTGCTGGGCTTCAACGTCGGCGTCGAGCTGGGCCAGCTCGCCGTCGTCGCGCTGCTGCTGCCGCTGGCCCTGGCGCTGCGTTCGGCCACGGCCTATCGGCGCTGGATCGTGCCCGGCGGCTCCAGTGCCGTCGCGGCGCTGGCTCTGGTCTGGTGTGTCGAGCGCAGCCTGGACCTCAGCCTGCTGCCTTGAGTGGCTGCATGCGGCTGCGCAGCAGCTCGAGGTCGAAGCGATAGAAGACGGCCAGCGCGCCGTGGCCGGACTCGCAGGCCGAGAGCGCCTGCTCGCCTTCAAGCACGCGGCCGGCCGCATCGCGCGTGCCCAGGCAGGCCAGGCCCGGCGGCAACTGGTCCAGCAGCAGATAGGCCAGCATCGGGTCGCCCGTCTCGCCGAGCAGGTCGGCAAAGGGAATGTCGACGCTGGCGTCGGCGTCATCGAGGTGAGCGCCGAGCGCCTGCTGCAGCCGCGTGCCGACATCGCACAGAGCCGGCTCGGCCGCGAGGCCCTGGCCGTCGGCGTCGAACAGCGCCGCGGTCAAGCTGGGCATGCGACCTCCCAGGGCCTGGCACCGTGCAGGCAGGTGATGCGGTAGCTGTAGCCGCGCCGCGGTGTCAGCCGCGGCAGCACCGCGCGGCTGAAGCCGTCGCCGACGACGTCGCCGGAGCGGTCGTGCAGCATCTCCCAGTAGAAGCCGAAGGGCGGTGGTGCCGGCCCTCGCGTGCTGATGCGCGGCGCGCGCGGCCAGAGCTTGCGGGCCGGATGGCCGGCATGAAGCAGATGCGGTTCAGGCATGACGGGCTCCCTGTGATGCGGGGAGCCGCGAAGCGCCCCTGCATGCACAGACGCAGGAGCCGGCACCAACCGGTCACGCCGAAGTAGGGGGAGAGGAGGGGTTCAGCCCGCGGCGACACCGGCGGTCACATGGCCTGCAGGCACATGGGCCGCGGCGCTCTCGACGTGGCCGGCCTGATCATCGAAGAAGAAGTCGGGCTCGAACTCGCGCAGGAATTCGCCCTTGGCCAGGCCGCCGAGGAACATGGCCTCGTCGACCTCGATCTGCCAGTCCATCAGCGTGCGGATGGCGCGCTCGTGGGCCGGCGCGCTGCGTGCCGTGACCAGGGCCGTGCGCACCTTCATGCCGCCGCCCGGCGCCTGCTGCAGGCGCTGCAAGGCCTCCAGCACGGGCTTGAAGGGGCCTGCCGGCAGCGGCAGGTGGGCGCGCGAACTCTCGTGCTCGCGGAAGGCCGCCAGGCCGTCGCGCTGGAAGACCAGCTCGGCTTCGTCTGAGAACAGCACCGCGTCGCCGTCGAAGGCGATGCGTAGCTCCTTCGGGTGCGCCGCCGACGCGCGCCGGGCCTGCGGCATCACGCGCGCCGCGGCCACGCCGGCGTTCAGCGCCTGGCGCACATCGGCCTCGTTGGTGGACAGGAAGAGCTGGGCCGACAGCGGCTTCAGGTAGCGCCACGGCGAGGCGCCGCGCGTGAACACGCCACGCTCGATGGGCAGGCCGTAGTGCCTGGCCGAGCGGAACACGCGCATGCCCGAGATCGGGTCGTTGCGCGACAGCACGACCACCTCCACCTGCGGTGCCCCGCCGGCGTTGAAGGCCAGCAGCTTCTCGACCAGCGAGAAGGCGACGCCGGGCGGCGCGGGCTCGTCCAGGCGCTGTTGCTGCAAGGCCATGTAGGCGTGGTCGTCACCGGCCTCGAAGACCAGGTTCTCGGCCTCGAAATCGAAGAGGGCGCGCGAGGAGATGGCGACGACGAGTTGACCGGTGAGCGTGGCTGGCATGGCGTTCGATGATAGGGCTCGACGATGCCCGCTCGGCTTCCTAGACTCGCCCGTTCCATGCCCTGAAAGGCGATCCATGCGTCTCGTTGTTTCTGCACTGCTTCCTGTGCTGGCCTTGATCGGCTGCGCGTCGACCTCCGTGCCGCCGATATCGCAGCCCACGCCGAAAACGGCGCCCTTACCTTCCCAGGCACCGGACACGCTGCGTCCGCCCGCCGGCCAGGTGCAGTACCTGGAGGCGCTGGCCAGTGGCGTGCAGATCTACGACTGCGCCGCCAAGCCGGACGGCGGCGGCTATGCCTGGAAGTTCCGCGCGCCGGAGGCAACGCTGGTCGACCACGATGGCAAGGCGCTGGGCAAGCACTACGCCGGCCCGACCTGGGAGTCGCTGGACGGCAGCCGCGTCGTCGGCGAGGTGAAGGCGCGCGAGCCCGGCCCGACGCCGGCGACCGCCATCCCTTGGCTGCTGCTGGCCGCAAAGAGCAATGCCGGCAGCGGCATCTTTGCCGACGCCAAGAGCATTCAGCGGCTGTCGACCGGCGGCGGCTTGGAGCCCGCCGAGCCGTGCACGGCGGAGAAGGTCGGCCAGCCGGCACGCGTCGCCTACACGGCAACCTACTACTTCTATCGCTAGATCGCCGCGAGCGCGGCCGCCAGGTCGCGCCGTAGGTCGCCCACGTCCTCGATGCCGACCGACAGCCGCACGAGCGAGTCGGTGATGCCCAGCCGCGCGCGCGTCTCGGGCGGGATGGACGCATGCGTCATCAGCGCCGGCAGCGAGATCAGGCTCTCGACGCCGCCCAGGCTCTCGGCCAGCGTGAACAGCTCGACGGTCTCCAGGAAGCGCCTGGCGCCGGCCACGTCCGTCTTCAGCGCGACGCTGATCATGCCGCCGCCGCCGCGCATCTGTTGCCTGGCCAGCGCGCGCTGCGGGTGGCTGTCCAGGCCGGGATAGAGCACGCGTTCGACCTGTGGCTGGACCGCCAGCCAGGCAGCCAGTTCGGCGGCGCTGGCGTTGTGGCGCTCCATGCGCAGCGCCAGGGTCTTGAGCCCGCGCAGCGCCAGGAAGCTGTCGAACGGTCCGCTGACCGAGCCCACCGCGTTGTGCAGGAATTCGAGCTGCTCGCGCAGCTGCGCTTGGCGCGGCTCGCCGCCGACGACAGCGACGCCGCCAATGACGTCGCTGTGGCCGTTGAGGTACTTGGTGGCCGAATGCACGACGAGGTCGAAGCCCAGCTCCAGCGGGCGCTGCGCCCAGGGGCTGGCGAAGGTGTTGTCGGCCACGGCCAGCGCGCCGTGCTCGCGGGCAAGGCGAGCTATTGCCGAGAGGTCGCTCAGGCGCAGCAGCGGGTTGCTGGGCGTCTCGATCCAGACCAGCTTCGTGTCGAGCTGCAGCGCGGCGCGCACGGCCTCGGTGTCGCGACTGTCCACGTAGCTCACGCGCAGGCCGGCGCTGTGCTTGCGCACGCGTTCGAACAGGCGGTAGCTGCCGCCGTAGAGGTCGTCGCCGGCGACGATGTGCGAGCCGGCGGGCAGGGTGTCCAGCACGGTGGCCATGGCGGCCAGGCCGGACGCGAAGGCGAAGGCCTGCGCGCCGCTTTCAAGATCGGCCACGGCGCGCTCCCAGGCCTGGCGTGTCGGGTTGTGCGTGCGGCCGTACTCGTAGCCGGTGTGCTCGCCGGGGCTCTTCTGCCGGTAGGTGGAACTGACCGAGATGGCCGGCATCACCGCGCCGGTGATGGGGTCGGGCGATTGGCCGGCGTGGATGACGCGGGTGTTGAAGTCCAGGCGGGTGTCAGTGCTCATCGCGCGATCTCCTTGCGCAGGTGGTTGATCAGGTCGAAGCGCGTGACGAGGCCATGGAAGCCCGCGTCGTCGGCGATGACGGCGACGAGGCCGCGGCGCAGCTGCTCGTTCAGCTCGGCGAGCGATGCACCGGGCTTCAGCGTGATGACGTCGGTGTTCATCGCACTGGCCACGGGCGCGGCGAACGAGGCCGCGTCGGCATGCAGGCGGGCCAGCAGGTCGGACTCGTCCAGCAGCCCCACGAGCTTGCCGGCCTCCAGCACCGGCAGCTGCGACACGTCGGCCTGGCGCATGCGCGAGAAGGCCGTCTGCAGCGTGTCGTCGGGCTCGACGGACACCACGCCGCCGCTGGACGCGGGCCGCGAGATCAGGTCGCGCAGGTCATTGAGACGCGGGCGCGTCAGCAGGCCCTGGTCGAACATCCAATGGTCGTTGTAGACCTTGGACAGGTAGCGCGTGCCGGTGTCGCAGACGAAGGTGACGACGCGCTTCGGCACGGTTTGCTCGCGGCAGTAGCGCAGCGCCGCGGCCAGCAGCGTGCCGGTGGACGAGCCGGCCAGGATGCCTTCGGCGCGGTAGAGCTCGCGCGCGGTGCCGAAGCTGTCGGCGTCGCTGATGCTGTAGGCGGTGTGCACGGGCTTCAGGTCGGCGATGGGGGGCACGAAGTCCTCGCCGATGCCTTCCACCGCCCACGAGCCGGCGTCGCCGAACTTGCCGGTGTCGATGTAGTCCTTCAGGATGGAGCCGACCGGGTCGGCCAGCACCATCTCGATGCCGGGGCGCACGCGCTGGAAGAAGCGGCCGAGGCCGGTGATGGTGCCGCCGGAGCCGACGCCGCAGACGATGGCGTCGACGTCGTGCCCCATCTGCTGCCAGATCTCGGGCGCGGTCGTCGTCTCGTGCGCCAGCGGGTTGGCGGGGTTGTTGAACTGGTCGGCATACCAAGCGCCGGGGATCTCGCGCACCAGGCGCGCAGCGACGTCCTGGTAGTAGGCCGGGTGGCCCTTGCCGACGTCGGAGCGCGTCAGATGCACCTGGGCGCCCAGGGCCTTGAGCTGCAGCACCTTCTCGGCGCTCATCTTGTCGGGCACGACGAGGGCCACCTGGTAGCCCTTGGCGCGTGCGACGAGCGCCAGGCCCAGGCCGGTGTTGCCGGCCGTGGCCTCGACGACGGTGCCGCCGGGTTTGAGCAGGCCGTCGCGCTCGGCCGTCTCGATCATCGCGAGGCCGATGCGATCCTTGATGGAGCCGCCGGGATTCTGGGATTCAAGCTTGAGGAAGAGCTGGCACGGGCCGGTGTCCAGGCGCTGCACGGGCAGCAGCGGCGTGTTGCCAATGAGGTCCAGCACGGCGGGCCGGGCCTCGAGCGGGGGGCGAGCGTTCATGACGAATCGGGCCGCGGGTCGGGCGCGGCCATTGGGGTGAGGCCTCGCAGACTACGAAGCGAGGCTTCGCGTGCCAATCCCGTTTTTCGCATGAGCTCAGGTGCTTTCCGCGCGAGGTTGCTGCACAAGCAAATGCAAAAAGCGTCGTTCACAGGCGCTTATGCGATTCCTAGCATCGGGCCACTTGTCTCCTCAGGAACCTCGATGCCTCTCTCCCGCCGTCTCCTCACTCAGACCTTCCTCGCCGCCGGCCTCTTCGCGACCCAGTTCGCCCACGCCGACCAGCTCGACGACATCAAGAAGAAAGGCGAGCTTGTCGTCGGCGTGCTCGGCACCGACGAGCCCAACAGCTTCATCGACCCCAGGACGCGCGAAATCATCGGCTACGAGGTCGACCTGGCCCGTGCCATTGCCGCCAGGATCGGCGTCAAGCTGCAGATCAAGCAGCTCGCCGTCGCCGCGCGCATCCCCGAACTGCAGCAAGGCCATGTGGACCTCCTGGCCGCGTCCCTGACGCACAACAAGGAGCGCGAGGCCGTCATCGACTTCTCGCTGACCACCTTCATCACCGGCCAGAAGGTGCTGGTGAAGGCCGACAGCGGCATCCAGAACCTGGCCGCGCTGACCGGCAAGAAGGTCGTCACCATCAAGGGCGGCACGCAGGAGCCCAACATCCGCAAAGCCGTGCCGAACGTGGACGTGGTCAGCTTCGACACCGGCCCGCAGGCCTTCCAGGCGCTGCAGCAGGGCAAGGGCGTTGCGTTCGTCAACGACGAGGTGTCGCTGCTGGATCAGCACGCCAAGCTGGGCGCGGCGGCGGCGCAGTACCGCATCCTGGACCAGAACATCAGCGTCGAGCCGCTGGCCATCGGCATCCGCAAGGGAGAGAAACGGCTGAAGGCCGAGGTCGACGCGGCGCTGAGCGGCCTGGAGAAGGGCGGCGAGGCCGACAAGCTGTTCGTGAAGTGGTACGGCCCGGACACGCGGCTGAAGTTCCCCAAGCGCACCTTCAAGATCGACAGCGACAAGGTTGAGGGCTGATCGCCCAGTTGAGCTGATCGCAGCCGCCGGCCTCACAAGGGCTGGCGGCTGTCTCGTTTGAGAAACCTGATGCCCACCTTGTCCTTCGCCCCGCTGCTGCACGGGGACTACTTCGCCTGGCTGCTGGCCGGCCTGCAGTTGTCGCTGCTGCTGACCGGCCTCACGCTGCTGACGGCGCTGCCGCTGGCCATCGCGGTTGCGGTGCTGCGTGTGTCGCCGTGGCGCGCGCTGAACCTGATGGGCGAGAGCTATGTCGAGACCATCCGCTGCGTGCCGCTGCTGGTGCACATGCTGTTCTGGTATTTCGGCGTGCCTGAACTGCTGCCCGCGGGGCTGAAGGAGAACCTGTACGCCGCCAACATCGAGCTGCTGAGCGCCTGGGCCGCGCTGACGCTGTACACGGCGGCCTACATGAGCGAGGACATCCGCTCCGGCGTGCGTGCCGTGCCGGGTGCGCAGCTGGACGCCGCCCGCGCCCTGGGCTTCAGCTACCTGGCCGGCATGCGCCTCGTCGTGCTGCCGCAGGCGCTGCGCATCGCGCTGCCGCCGCTGCTGTCGCAGACGCTGAACCTGTGGAAGAACACCAGCATCGCCACCGTCATCGGCGCGGCCGAGCTGATGACTCAGGCACAGCGCGTGGAGTCGGCGAGCTTTCGCGGCTTCGAGACCTTTGCGCTGGTGACGGTGGCCTATTTGTCGGTGTCGCTCGTGCTGACGGGCCTGGCGCAGTGGGCGCAGCAGGTCGTGTCGCCGAAAGGGGCGCGGCGATGAGCGGGTTGATCGACACCTACTGGCTCTACGTCCTCGTCGGCCAGTACCCGCACGGGCCGCTGGGCGGCCTGGCGCTGACGGTGATCCTGGCGACGCTCGGCTTGGTGCTGGCGCTGCCGCTGGGCGTGCTGCTGGGCCTGGCCCGCTTCAGCCCCAGCCGCTGGCTGCGCCTGCCGGTGACGGGCTGGGTCTGGGTCGTGCGCGGCACGCCGCTGCTGATGGTGGTGTTCTGGGCCTACTTCTTCCTGCCGACCGTCACCGGCCACAAGACCGACCAGTTCAGCACCATGCTGGTCGCGCTGATCATCTTCGACGCGGCCTATCTCGCCGAGATCGTGCATGCCGGCCTGCAGGCCTTGCCGCGCGGCCAGCTGCAGGCCTCGCTGTCGCTCGGCCTCACGCGTGTCCAGGCCTTGCGAGGCGTGCTGCTGCCGCAGGCACTGCGCCACATGCTGCCGTCGCTGATCAACCAGTTCGTCGCGACGATCAAGGAGACGTCGCTCGGCACCATCATCGGCCTCTCGGAGCTGAGCTTCATCGCCAACCAGATCAATGCCCAGGTGCTGGTCAAGCCGGTCGAGATCTACCTGACGCTGGCCGGCTGCTACTTCGTCATGTGCTTCGGGCTGACGCGCATCGCGCGCGTCGTCGAGGCGAGGCTTACTTGACCCAGGTGTTCAGTTGGATGATCGGCAGCAGGACGGCCAGCACGATCAACAGCACGACGGCGCCCATCGCGACGATGAGCAGCGGCTCCAGCAGCGTGGCCGCGGCCATCGAGCGGCGCTGCACCTCGACGGAGAGCTGGCGCGCGGCGCGGCCCAGCATCTCGGGCAACTGGCCGGTCTGCTCGCCCAGGCGCGCGAACATCGCGAGGATGCCGGGGAAGCGCTTCTTGCCGGCCAGCGCCGAACCCAGCGGCGCGCCTTCGCGCACCTGCACGAGGGCGTCGAGCGCGTCGGCCTGCATGGCACGGTTGGACAGGGTCTCGGCGGCGGCCTGCAGCGCCTTCAGGATGGGCACGCCAGCGCCGGCCAGCATGGCCAGCGTGCCGGCGAAGCGCGCCGCGTTGTAGCCGCGCGCCAGCCGCCCGAGCAGGGGCAGGCCGAGGATGCCGGCGTCAAAGCGCAGCCGGAAGGCTTGCCGCTTCAGCGCGAAGCGCAGCATCACGCCGCCGCCGATGAGGACCAGCAGCATCGCCCAGCCCCAGTGGCGCACGAAGTCGCTGATGGCCAGCATCGCGATGGTCAGCGCCGGCAGCGTGCGTTTGGAGCTGGTGAACACGGTCGCGATCTGCGGCACCACGTAGGTGACCAGGAAGATGACGATGCACACCGAGATGAGGGAGACGATGGCCGGGTAGGCCATGGCGCCGACGAGCTTGGCCTTCAGGTCCTGGCGTTCTTCGAGGTCGTCGGCGAGCTTCTCCAGCACCTGGCCCAGCGCGCCGCTCTGCTCGCCGGCGGCGACAACGCCGCGGTAGACGTCGTCGAACTCGCGCGGCGCGGTGGCCAGCGCGCGTGCGAAGGCCGAGCCGGCATTGACCTCGGCCTTGAGCTGGCTGATGAGTTCGCGCTGCCTGGTGTCCTCGCTCTCGTCGGCCAGCGCCGTCAACGCGCGCTCGATGGGCAGGCCCGAGCCAACCAGGCCGGCGAGCTGGCGCGTCCACACGGCCAGCGCGGTCGGGCTGAAGACGCGGCGCGAGAAGCGGCTGCCTTCCTGCGCGCCGTGCTGCTGCACGGTCTCGATGGACAGCGGCGTCAGGCCCTGCGCGCGAATGGTGGCGCGCGCGGCGCGCGGGTTGTCGGCCTCGATCAGGCCGCCGGTGTGGCGACCGGAGTCGGTGAGGGCTTCGTACTTGTAGGCGGGCATGTCAGTTGAACCCTGCGGGCTGAGCGCCGGGCCGCTCCCAAGCCGGCCCGCCATGGCGATGTGCTTGCGGCTCGATGCCGCGAGCATCGCCGTCCCCACGGGGGCTGAGGCCGGACACGGCGCGCCCGATGGGCGCGATGTGCCTGCCGAAGGGCTGCGGCGGATGCCGCTGCGCGGTCTGCAAGACCGGCCAAGGTATGCCTTGGACGAGGGGCTTCATGTCATTCGCGGGTGACGCGCAAGACTTCTTCGAGGGACGTGACACCGGACTGGATCAGGCGGTCGCCGTCCTCGCGCATGGAGCGCAGGCCGGCGGTCTCGGCGGCGGCCTGCAGCTGGCTCTCTGCGGCGCGGTTGTGGATCAGGCCGCGCACCTCGTCGTTGGCCACCATCAGCTCATAGACACCGGTGCGGCCCTTGTAGCCGGTCTGGCCGCAGGCATCGCAGCCCACGGGGTGCCAGCGGCCATGGTCGTCCTCGCGCTTGCACACGGGGCACAGGCGGCGCACGAGGCGCTGGGCCAGCACGCCGAGCAGCGAGCTGCTCAGCAGGAAGGGCTCGACGCCCATGTCGGTCAGGCGAGTGACGGCGCTGGGCGCGTCGTTGGTGTGCAGCGTGGCGAGCACCAGGTGGCCGGTGAGCGACGCCTGGATGGCGATCTGCGCGGTCTCGTAGTCGCGGATTTCGCCGATCATGATGACGTCCGGGTCCTGGCGCAGGATGGCGCGCAGGGCCTTGGCAAACGTCAGGTCGATCTTGCTGTTGACCTGGGTCTGGCCGATGCCGGGCAGCTCGTACTCGATCGGGTCCTCGACGGTCAGCACATTGGTCGTGCTGGTGTCCACGGTCTGCAGCGACGCGTACAGCGAGGTCGTCTTGCCCGAGCCGGTCGGGCCGGTGACGAGGACGATGCCGTGCGGCTGCTGCACGAGTTTCTTGAAGGCCGTCAGCACGTTGCCGTCCATGCCCAGGCCTTCCAGCGTGAACTTGGATTCGCTCTTGTCCAGCAGGCGCAGCACGGCGCGCTCGCCGTGGGCGCTGGGCAGTGTCGACACGCGCACGTCGATGGCGCGACCGCCGATGCGCAGCGAGATGCGGCCGTCCTGGGGCAGGCGCTTCTCGGCGATGTCCAGCTCGGCCATGATCTTCAGTCGCGAGATCAGTGCCGCGTGCAATGCCCGGTTCGGCTGCACGACCTCGCGCAGCGTGCCGTCGACGCGAAAGCGCACGGAGCTGGAACGCTCGTAGGGTTCGATGTGGATGTCGCTGGCACCGTCCTTGGCCGCCTGCGTCAGCAGCGCGTTCAGCATGCGGATGATGGGCGCGTCGTTGGCGGCCTCCAGCAGGTCCTCCACGGCGGGCAGGTCCTGCATCATGCGCGACAGGTCCACCGCGCTCTCGACCTCGCCGACGACGACGGCCGCGCTCGATTCGCTGCCGGCATAGGCCGCGTTGATGCGCTCGGTCAGCGAGTTCGCGGCCTCGGATTCGAGGCGGTCCACGGTGTAGACGCGCTGCACCTCGGACAGCGTCGCCCAGTGCACCTCGGGCGAGGCCCACAGCGTCAGCGCGCTGCCATCGTCCTCGAGCAGCACGCAGTTCGCCTTCGCGAAGGCGTAGGGCAGGGGGTGGCGGGTCGCGGCCATGGCGGCTTACTGCAGCGGTGCGGAAGCGGGTTGGGGCGCAGGAGGCAGCGGCACGGGGATGGGCCCCGACTGCTGCTTGGGCTCGGGCAGCACGGGAGCGCCGGTGTCAGGCAGCAGCAGGTTCTGCTGCGGCTGGGTCTTCTCCTGCACGGCGCGGATGCTCTGGTAGCGGTCCAGCGACAGCTGGTTGGCGCTTTCGGCGGAGCGCATGACGACGGGCCGCAGGAAGACCATCAGATTGGTCTTCACGCGCTTGCGGTTCTTGCTGCTGAAGAGGTTGCCGATCAACGGGATCTTGGACAGGCCGGGCACGCCGTCGTCGCCGTCGGTGTACTCGTCCTTCAGCAGGCCGCCCAGCACGATGATGTCGCCGTCGTCGACGACGACGGTGGTCTCGATGGCGCTCTTGTCCAGCGTCGGGCCGGTCGTGCCGTTGCTGCCGGGCACCACGGAGGAATTCTCCTGGTACACCACCATGCGCACGGTGCCGCCTTCACCGATCTGGCTCTTGATCTTCAGTGTCAGGCCGACGTCCTTGCGGTCGACGGTCTGGAAGGGGTTGACCGTGCCGCCGGTGCTGGCGCCCGCGCTGGCGTAGGAGCCGGTCACGAAGGGCACGTTCTGGCCGATGACGATGCGCGCCTCCTCGTTGTCCAGCGACACGAGATTGGGCGTGGACAGCACGTTGGCGCCACTCTGGCTTTCGAAGAAGTTGGCGACGGCGCCCAGCGTGTAGAAGTCGCCGACCTTCTTCAGGATGCCGATGTTCAGGCCGGTGGGCGCCGAGCCCGAGCCGAGCGCGGACGCGACGCCACTGCGGCCGCCGGCCACCGCCACCGTGCCGTTGATGATGTTGGACAAACCCGAGCCGAAGTTGGTGCCGGCGCCCGTGATGGTCGTGTCGCCCCTGCTGCCGAACAGGTTCTGCCACTGCACGCCGATCTGGCCGGCCTGGGTGTTGTCGATCTTGACGATGAGCGACTCGACGTAGACCTGGGCGCGGCGCGAGTCGAGCTGTTCGATGACGGTGCGCACCTGGCGGTAGAGCGGTTCGGCGGCCGTGATGATCAGCGAGTTGGTCGACGGGTCGGCCTGCACGAAGCCGCCGGTCGACGGGCCGGCGGACTGGCCCAGCGGCGTCGTCGCGGCGGTCGAGTTCATGCCGCCCTGGTTGTTGGAGCCGAGGTTGTTGTTGCCCAGCGTGGTGCCGGTGCCGCCGAGCGTGCTGCCGGTGCCGCTGAGGCCGCCGCTGCTGGACGAGGACGACGAGCTGCTGCCGCCGGCGCTGCCCGACGAGGCCGCGCCGAAAGCGGCGCGCAGTACGGTGGCGAGCTTGGTGGCGTCGGCGTTCTTCAGGTAGACGACGCGGATGGCGTTGCCGCCGTCGACGCTGGGCTGGTCGAGCTTGTCGACCATGGAGCGCACGGCGGCCAGGCGTGCCGGGTTGCTGGCGCGCAGGATGAGGCCGTTGGAACGCGGGTCGACCAGCACGTTGACGGCGCTGCTGCTCTGGCCCGGCACGGCCGCGCCGACGATCAGGCCGCCATCGGCCAGGCGCTGCACCAGCGGCGCCAGATCGGCTGCGACGGAGTGCTTGAGCGGCACGATCTCGATGTCGCTGGTGCCGGGCGTGTCCATCGCCGCGATGATCTTGGCAATGCGCTGCAGGTTGTCGGCGTAGTCGGTGATGACCAGGCTGTTGTTGCCCGGGTTGGCGTTGATGGTGTTGTTGGGGCTGATCAGCGGGCGCAGCACGGCCACGAGGTTGTTCGCGTTCTCGTGCTGGATGCGGAAGATCTGCGTCAGGATCTGGTCGCCGCGCACGGCGCTCGTCTCGACGGCCACGGAGCCGGCCTGCAGCTTGGCGTCGGGCTCGGGCAGCACCTTCAACAGGCCCGCCGTCTCGACGACGGTGAACCCGAGGCCGCGCAGCGCGGCGAGGTAGTTGAGATAAGCCTCGCGCACCGACACCGGCTGCTCGCTGTAGACCGTGATCGTGCCCTTGACGCGCGGGTCGATGATGATCTGGCGGTCCAGCATGACGCCGACGGCGCGGGTGACGGCCTCGATGTCGGCATTAACGAAGTTCAGCGTGACCGGCGAGCTGGCCTTGACGGCCGGGCCCTTGCCCGAGTACGGCCGGGCGCGCTGGACCGTGGCGTTGTCGGGCTGGGCGCCTGCCGCGCCTGCGGCCAGCAGCAGCGCGGTGAGGGCGACCGCAGAGGCGATGGCGGTGCGTTGGAGATTCATGATCATCCGATCGTCAAGACGGAGCGCGACCCTTGGCGGCGCCCGATGATGTTCAGCAGGTTGTTCAGCGCTTCCTCGCGGCCCGGCGCCGCGCCGGCCTCGCCGACGAAGCGGCTCTTGCCACCGCTGTTCAGGCTGCCCGCGCCCGAGAGCTGCAGCGCGCCTTCGAGCGTGGACAGGCGCAGCGTGCTGACGCCGGGATTGGCGGCGTCCGCGCTGACGGTGAAGCGGTAGCTGCCCAGCGGCGCGACGGTGGACACGCGCGAGGACAGGTTGAGCAGGTCCAGCTGCAGCTCGCCGAACTGGCGCCAGCGGCCCTGCACCGACTCCAGGCGCAGCTCGCGCGCCGACAGGCGCAGCGAGCCGCCAAGCTGCAGCGTGTTCCACGGCGTGCCCAGGCCGGTCAGCAGGCCGGCGGGCAAGCGGGCCAGCCAGTCGGCGCGCGTGTCGACGCTGAGCTCGAGCCGGCCGAAGCCGGGTTTGATGCCGAGCAGCAGGTCGCCGTTGATGCAGCAGTCCTGCTGGGCGGCGAGCTGCAGGCCGAAGCCCTTGATGCTCATCTTCCAGCGCAGGCGGCCGGGCAGGGCGGAGGCGTCGCGGCTGCCCGCGCCGCCGGTCAGCACGAGCACGCCGGAGCCGTTCCAGACGCTGCCGCGGGTGTCGACGATGAGCAGATGATCGGCGGTCGCCGAGGCCAGTGCATGCGCCAGCCAGCTCGCCGGCGCAAAGACGACGAGGGCAACCAGCAGGCCGACGACGGCGCCGGCGATGCTCCAGCGCTTGGGCGTGTCGTGGCGCACGGTGCGGCCGCCCGGGTGGGGCAGGCCGAGCACGGAGTCGATGGCCAGCGTCGACTGACGCGGCTGGGCGGGGCGGCTGAGCCAGCGCATCAATTGCCTCCCAGGGCCAGCACGAGGCTGCCCGAATAGCCCTTGGGACCGCGCGTCAGCTGGGCCTCGACGGGCCGGGCGCGGGCGGCCGAGCGCACCTCGCCCAGCCAGCCCTGCAGCAGCTCGGGCGCGATGCCCGTCAGCGTGACGACGGCGCGGTCGCCGGCCAGGTTCAGGCGCGCGGCGGCGCCGAGGTGTTCGACCGAGGCCTTCAGCGCGGCCTGGGCCTGGTCCGGCGGTACCGCCGGTGCGGCGCGCAGCACGCGCGCTTCCTGGGCCTGGGCCTGCATCTGTTGCAGCTGGGTCTCGAGCTTTTCGAGTTCGACGGGCGCCGTCTTCAGCGTGCGCAGCGCCGGCGCGAGCAGCACGGCCCAGGCCAGCAGCAGGCCCAGCAGCACGGCCACGCCCGCCAGCGCGAGGCGCTCGCGCTCGCCGAGGGCCTGCCATTGCGCACGGGCCTGCTCCCTGGCCTGTTGCAGCTGAGTGACGAGGCCGGCGGCGGCTGTGGGGGGATTGAGGCGGGCCATCAGCTGCGTCCTTGGGCGCTGGGGCGGCTGACGGTCAGCTTGCCTTCGCTGGCGTCCAGCTGCCAGCCTTCGCTTTGCAACTGGGTGCGGAAGTTTTCGATCTGCGGCTGGCTCCAGCCCTGGGCCGACACGGTCAACCGCCCGGGCTCGAAGGCCAGCGCGTCGGTGGGGGGGCGGTCGGGCGGCCAGGCGGTGGCGGCGGCGCCGAGCAGGGCTTCGAGGTCCTGCTCGCCGACGCTGCCGGCGCTGGCACGCATCAGGTCGAGCTGCTTTTGCATCTGCACCGGTGCGTCGAGGATGGCGTGCACCTGCGGGAAGGCGCCGGTCAGCGTCGCCGTGATGGCCTCGCGGCGCGCCGCCAGTTCGCGGTTCTGATGCCAGGCCCACAGGTTGAGGCCAATGAGTTGCACCAGGGCAAGCGTCACCAGGCCGTAGCGCACCGGCTGCCAGGGCTTGCGCATCAGCGCACGGGTGACCAGGCGCAGCGCGCGTACGCCGCGGGCACGCGGCGCGAGGTCGAACTGGCGCAGGTTCCAGGCACTCTCGACGACGGCCAGCGCACGCTGTGCCGGCGTCAGCACGGTGACGGTCGTGCCCAGCCAGCGTTCGGCGCTGGTCGCGACGCCGGGGGTGGCCGTCCATTGCGCGGCATGCACGAGGCCGGGCGGGAAGAACTGGCGGGGCAGGCCGCCCTGCAGCGGCAGCGTCGCGGCGCCTTCGCTGTGGCTCCAGCGCAGCGCGATGCCGTCTTCGCCATTGGCCTGGGCCTCGAAGAAGTGGCCGCGCGGCAGGTCGTCGGGCCAGGACAGTGGCGCGACGCGTTCGACGAAGACATGGGCGGCGTCGAGCTGGGCCAGGTGCTCCGCCAGCCATTGCCGCGACATGACGGCGACCCAGGCGGTGTCGCCGCCGACGGCGTCGGGCTCGAGCGCGAAGTGCAGGGTCTCGGTGTCGTCGAGCAGCAGTTCCTCGAGCTTGCCGGCCAGGGCCGCGCGCATCTGGCGGCCGGCGCGCGGCAGCTCGACACAGCGCCAGCTGATGTCGGACTCGGAGACGACGGCGATGACGGTATCGGCCGCCGGCAAGGCGGACGCAGCCGCGCGGCCTTCGGCGGTGATCTGGCGGCCATCGGGCGTCAGCGCGTAGTCGTACTCGCGCAAGCCTTCGGCGCGCGGCAGGTCTGCCGCGGACGCGGCTCGGCCCAGCGCGCGCAGGCGCGTTCGTGGGGGCAGGAACAGCAGCAGGGTGCTCATAGGGGCTTCAGGCGCGGCGCATTCTAGGAGGGGGCTGTGACGACGTCGGCTTAAGTCAAGGGCTTGCGGTGAAGTTCTGTTGCGGTTTCGAGATCAGCGGTCGAGCAGCTGGTTGACCCGCTCGCGGGCCAGCACCACCATGTTCAGGCCCTGGCGCTCGATCAGCGAACGCTGTTCGAGCTGGCGCTCCTCGAGCCGCAACCGGCCGGTGACGATGAAGAAGGACGAGTCCACCGAGGCGCGGCCGGCCTCGACTTTTACCGCGGCGGGCAGGAAGGGCGCCGCTTCCGCGATGCTCTGCAGCGGCCGGCCTTTGCGGCCCTGCACGACGCGCTCCGCCGACGCCAGGTCGACGCCATCGAACAGCGCGGCGATGACCTCGCGCGGCGCGGTGTTCAGGTTGACCGGCGTCAGCTTGGGCAGCAGCACGACATAGGGCTGCAGGCGGTTGAGCGTGTCGGCGTCCAGGCCCAGCCAGGCCAGCTGGTCCAGGCCGGCGGGCTGCAGCGGGCCGTTGTCGCTGATGACGGCGTCGCTCGCCGCAGCGCCGGGCGCGCTGGCGCCGCTGGCCGGCGCGGGGAAGGCGGCGCGCAGGCCGTTGATGATGATCGCGGCCGTGCCGGATGGCGCATTGACCTGGCTGCACAGGCGCTCCAGCACGCGCTGCTCCAGCTCCGGCACCTTGGCGCCGCCGATGAGGGCGCGCAGGTTGTAGCGGCTCTGCGCGTCCTCGATGCTGCCGGACAGGAAGGCCTCGGGGCCGTCGTCTTCGCTCGCTGCGGTGCTGTTCTCAGCGGCCAGGAAGGTGGACAGCCGGGCTTCGGCCAGCGGCACGGCCCAGGGTTCGCCGAGGTGGTCGACGGCCTTCTTGCGGTTCTCCCGGGCGTCTTCCAGCAGGATCAGCCGCGCCCAGTCGAGCGCGCCCTGCAGGATCCAGGCGCTTTGCGCACGCGCGCGGTCGGCGGCCTCGATCTGCACGGCGCGGTATTGCTGCCAGACCATGCCGGCCGCGAGGCTGGCGATCAGCGTGACGATGATCATGGCCGTCAGCAGGGCGGCACCCCCTTGCTTGCGCGGCCTGATCATCGGACGGTGACCTCCAGCTCGCGCGTCAGCGTGCCGACGAGGCCGCTGCCCTCGGCGAACTGCATCGCGATGCGCAGGCCCGAGGGTGCTTGGGTGGTCGTCTTCGGATTGATCGGACCGGTCGGCGGATTGTTTGCGGTGGTCGTGTTGCCGGTGGATTGGCAGTTGCTCCAGGCATTGCCCCAGAAGCAGTAGAACTGCCAGCCGGCAACGCCGTCGAAGGCGCGCAGCGCCGGGTTGCGCTGGGCGAGCTGCTGCAGGCCGCGCTGGCGCTGATCTTCCAGGTCCTGCACAGTACGCTGCGCCGGGCTCTCCCAGCGCCACAGGCTGCCTTCGCGCAGGCTCCACACGACGACCTGTAGGCCGGTCGCGGCCTGTCGCGTCATCACCAGGCTGCCGCCATCGAAGGCCAGCGGCTGCACGAGGCTGTGGCTGTCCTGCAGCGCGCGCAGGTCGACCTCCCACTGCGCCAGCACGGTCTGCAGCCGCGCGGTCTGGGCCAGCCGCGCCTGGGCGATCTCGCGACTCTTGACGAGGGCGTCGATGCCACGCCAGGCCATGCCCGCCATGGTGGCCATGACGACCAGGGCGACCAGCACCTCGACAAGGGTGAAGCCGTTCGTCCGGGCCGATGAAACACGCGGGCCGAGCGCCGGGCCGCTCCCTAGCCGGCCCGCGCTGGCGATGTGCTTGCCGGTCGAGCCGGCAAGCATCGCCGTCCCCTGGGGGGACCGACTGGGCGAGGGGCGCATGTTCACTTCAGAACTTGCCCATGATGGTGGCCAGGTTCAGCACCGGCTGGCCCTGGTCGTTGGCGACGAAGGCCTCGACGCGGCGGAACAGCGGGTTGGGCGTCGGGCTGACCTTGAGCTTGCCGGCGTAGCTGCGACCGAGCTGCTCGCAGGCGAAGGGCGATTCGCCGATGTCGGGGAATTGCTGGGTCAGGCGCAGCTCGGTCAGCAGGTTTTCGGCGCACCACTGCGCGGCGCTGACCTCGGCCAGGCGCTCGGCATTGTTGGTCAGCGCGCCGGCCGCCTTGATGCCCGCGCCGAGCGCAATCGCGACGATGACGAGGGCGACGAGCACCTCGATCAGCGTGAAGCCGCGGCCTTGAGTCCTCATGGCGTGATGACGTCGAAGGCGCCCAGACCATCCGTGCCGAGCACGAGGCGCTGGCTGCCGAGCTGCAGCAGCAATCGCTGGGCCGGGATGACGGGTTCGGGGCCCAGGCTCAGGCCCGGGTTGGCGGCGGTCGCGTTCTCGATCTGCACGGCCACCGGATCGCCCAGCCAGCGCGTGGGCAGCTGGATGCTGTGCGGCAGGCCTTCGAAGCGGAAGTCGTCGCCGGTCTTCAGGCCCTTGGGAATCCAGCGCACCAAAAGGCCGGAGGCGCGGCTCTCGGCGCGCGCCGTCTCCAGCAGCGCGGCCAGGCGCTGGGCCTCGCGCTGCAGTTGCAGCTCGGTGGGGTCGCGCAGCGCCAGCGAGATTGTGGCGCTGGTGATCGCGATCAGGGCCACCACGACGAGCAGTTCAATCAGCGTGAAGCCGCGAGCCCCCAGGCTGCGCGTGCCCGGCCGCCCCGCCAAGAGGGTCACGCCGCCCTTCGGCTGGCGCGGCGGGCGACGCGTGCGCGGCTCATTGCCAGGAACCGATGTCGGCGTCACGGCCCTCGCCGCCGGCGCGGCCGTCGGCGCCAAAGCTGTAGACGTCGATGTCGCCCTTCACGCCCGGGTTGGCGTACTGGTAAGGGTGGCCCCACGGATCGTTGGGCAGCTTGTCGAGATAGGGCTTCCAGTTCGGCGGCGGCGTGCCGGCCGTGGGCTTGTGCACGAGGGCGTCCAGGCCCTGCTCGGCGCTGGGATAGCGCTGGTTGTCGAGCTTGTAGATCTTGAGGGCCTGCATCAGGTTGTTGACGTCGGTGCGGGCCGCAGTGACGCGCGCGTCCTCCGCGCGGTCCAGCACATTGGGCACGACGAGGGCCGCGAGCACGCCGATGATGACGAGCACGACCAGCAGTTCGATCAGCGTGAAGCCGCGGGTGATGGGAGAACGACGCATGGCGGGTGTGAGGAGCGCAGAGCTGCGGTGAGCGGGCCATCATAATGGGCTGATGGTTGCTCGATTCATGGCGTTTTCGGTGTGGCTGCTGCTCGGCGGCTCGGTGGCCTACTGGGGCCTGCAGGTGTTTGTGCGCCCGGTGCCGATGCCGGCTTCCGTGCTGCCGGCCGGCGAGGTGCGCGCAGCCCAGGTGGACCTGGGCCGGCTGCTCGGTGTGACGCCGGCCGAGGCCGTGGCCGCGCCCGAGGCGCCGGTGTCCACGCGGCTGCGGCTGCTCGGCGTCGTCGCGCCCAAGAATGCGAGGGCGGCAGAGGCCGGAGAGGGCGTCGCGTTGATCGAGGTGGACGGCGTGGCGCGCACGGTGCGCGTTGGCGCGGCGGTTGACGGTGAACTGCGGTTGTTGCGCGTGGGTGTGCGCAGCGCCAGCATCGGCCGGCTGGGCCAGGCGCCCAGCCAGGTGCTGGAGATCAGCCCTCAGTCGGCGCCGGCGACGGGCTCGCTGCCGCCGGCTGCACCGTCGCCGACGGTGCTGGGTGGCAACCCGGGCGGCCCGCAGTCGCAGATGTCCGCGCCGGTGCCGGCGGCACCGCCCTCGGTCTACGGCATGCCGCTGGCCTCTCCGGCGAGCGGACCGCAGCCCCAGGTGCGCTGAGGCTTCAAGCGCCCAGCGTCGGCACGTTCGCGCCGAATTCGGGGCGCGGCGCGACGCGTGCTTCCGCGACCTCGTGCAGGTCCGTCAGCAGCGCCGCCGCGGAGCGGATCATCGGCCAGGCCAGCGCGGCGCCGGTGCCGTCGGCACTGTCCATGCCCAGCTCCAGCAACGCCGACGCGTGGAAGAGCGACAGGGCTTCATCCAAGCCGCGGTGCACATGGCTGCGGCAGAACACCGCGTAGTCGGTGACGGGAGCGCAGATCAGCGAAGCGAGCTTGAGGGCCGCACAGGCGGCGATGCCGTCGACGATGATGAGGCTGCGCTTGCTGGCCGCCACCAGCATGGCGCCCACCATGACGGCCAGCTCGTGGCCGCCGAAGGCCGCCAGCAGGTCCATCGGGTCCTTGGCATCGCGGTGGCGGGCCAACGCCCCGTGCAGCACGTCGAGCAGATGGGTGAGGTCGTCCTGGCGCATGGTCGGGCCGGAGACGATGAAGTCGCGCACCGGCTGATCGGCAACGCGCGACAGCACGAGGGCCGCGCACTCCGCAGAGCCCTGGCCCATGCTGGCACAGGCCAGCACATTGCCGGGCAGGTTGTCGGCGATCTCCATGCCGACGCGCACGCCGGCATGGGCCTGTTCCAGGCTCATTGCCTGCGCGGTGCGCGCGTTGCGCGTGCCGTGGGCGACCTTGCGGGCGAGCAGCCGCGCGTGCGGCGGCAGGTTTTCGGCAACGCCGCAGTCGACGACCGTCAGGTGCAGGCCCTGCAGGCGCGCGAACACCGACACCGGCAGCTGCGCATGCAGGGCCATCTGCACCTGGTCCTTGGTGGCACGGCCCCACTGGGCGCCGACGCCGTCGACGACGATGCCGTGGTCGGCGGCGAACAGCGCGAGCACCGGGTCGCGAAAGCGCGGCGTCAGGCTGTTCTGCACGAGGCCGAGGCGCACTGCGAGCGGCTCCAGTTCGCCGAGTCCGCCGGCGATGGCCGAGCGGCGGTCGACGCGGTCCCGAAGAGCCTTTTCAAGCTCGGGATTGGCGGTGGGGGAGATCAGCGACTGTTGAGCAACGGTCATGGCGCAGGCGGTTTGAGGCCCCCGGATTTCAACTCAACCCAGGAACAAGCGATAGACCGGGTTGGCGGTTTCATCCTCGAAGGGATAGTTCAGGCTGTTGAGGAAGTCGCGCAGCGCGCTCGCATCCCCCTTGGGAACCTGGATGCCGACAAGGATGCGGCCATGGTCCGCGCCCTGGTTGCGGTAGTGGAAGAGGCTGATGTTCCAGTCCGGATGCATGCTGGACAGGAAGCGCATCAGCGCGCCCGGCCGCTCCGGAAAGACGAAGCGGTAGAGGCGCTCGTTGCGCGCCAGCTCGCTGCGGCCACCCACCATGTGGCGCAGGTGCTGCTTGGCGAGCTCGTCGTTGGTCAGGTCCAGGGTCTCGAAGCCGGCCTTGCTGAAGGTGCGCGCCAGCTTGGCGGCCTCGTCGGGCCTGGAGATGGCGATGCCGACGAAGATGTGGGCGACGTTCGCGTCGGCGATGCGGTAGTTGAATTCGGTGACGCTGCGCGGGCCGAGCAGTTCGCAAAAGCGCTTGAAGCTGCCGCGCGCCTCCGGGATGGTGACGGCGAACAAGGCCTCGCGGTGCTCGCCGACCTCGGCACGCTCGGCGACGAAGCGCAGGCGGTCGAAGTTCATGTTGGCGCCGCAGGTGATGGCGATGAGGGTCTGGCCCTTGGCGCCCGTCGCCGCGGCGTACTGCTTGACGGCGGCGACGCTCATTGCGCCCGAGGGCTCGAGGATGGAGCGCGTGTCCTCGAAGACATCCTTGATCGCGGCGCAGACGGCATCGGTGTCGACGACGATGTAGTCGTCGACCAGTTCGCGGGCGATGCGGAAGGTCTCCTCGCCGACGAGCTTGACGGCCGTGCCGTCGGCGAACAGGCCGACGTCCTGCAACTGGACGCGGCGGCCGGCCTTGACGGAGCGCAGCATGGCGTCGGAGTCGGTCGTCTGCACGCCGATGATCTTGATCTCGGGGCGCAGGGCCTTGACGTAGGCGGCGACGCCGGAGATCAGTCCACCGCCGCCGATGGCGACGAAGATGGCGTCGATGGGCCCCGGGTGCTGGCGCAGCAGCTCCATCGCGATGGTGCCCTGGCCGGCGATGACGTCGGGGTCGTCGAAGGGGTGGACGAAGGTCAGGCTCTGAGCCTTCTCGAGTTCCAGCGCGCGCCCGTAGGCGTCGGTGAAACTCTCGCCGAACTGCACGACCTCGCCGCCCAGGGCCTTGACGGCGTCGACCTTGACCTGGGGCGTCGTCACCGGCATCACGATGACGGCGCGGCAGCCGAGCTTCTTGGCCGACAGTGCGACACCCTGGGCATGATTGCCGGCGGAAGCGCAGATGACGCCAGCGGCGCGCTGCTCGGGCGTCAGATGGGCCATCTTGTTGTAGGCGCCGCGCAGCTTGAAGCTGAAGACGTCCTGCTCGTCCTCGCGCTTGAACCAGACCTTGTTGGCCAGGCGCTTGGACAGCTTGGGGGCGGCGGCGAGGGCGGTCTCGCGGGCGACTTCGTAGACCCGCGCGTTCAGGATGCGCTGCAGATAGCTGCTGCCGGGCGGCAGCATGGCGGGCACCTGGGGTGTTGATGACGCGTGGGACGGCGCCTTGGACGAGGACGCGCGGCGGCTGCGCGAGGGGGCGCTCATCGGGTCTCCATGGAGTTTTGTGCGGCGCCGCATGATAGGGGGATACCTAAGTGCGGCGCCGCGTCCCGTGAGGGCAAAAAAAACCCGAGCTCTTGCAAGCTCGGGTTGAATCCACCATGGAGGCGGTGGAGGAGACAATCGGTGCGAAAACGTTTTCGCTTGGGCTGAAGTTTAGCGCCGAGTTATGCTGCGCCGCAATATATTTTCTGTGAACGAATTGGAGCTTTGCCTCTAGATGAGCATGGAATGCACTGTCAGTTGGCTGGGCCCCGAAGGTCCGAGTGGCATGAGCTTCGTCGCCGAGACCGGCAGCGGCCATGTGCTGGCGATGGATGGCGCACCGGACGGTGGCGGCCGCAACCTGGCACCGCGCCCGATGGAGACGGTGCTGGCCGGCACCGGGGGCTGCACGGCCTATGACGTCGTGCTGATCCTGAAGCGCGGCCGCCACGATGTGCGCGGCTGCAAGGTGATGCTGAAGGCCGAGCGCGCAACCAGCGATCCCAAGGTGTTCACGGCCATCCACTTCCATTTCGTCATCAGTGGCAAGGGACTCAAGCCCGAGATCGTCGAGCGTGCCGTCGCTCTGTCGCACGAGAAATACTGTTCGGCCACGGCCATGCTGGCCAAGACCTCGGCGATCAGCACCTCCTTCGAGATCGTCGAAGTCTGATCAGACGCGATGGGCCACGGTCGTCATGACCTTGGCTGCCAGGCGCATCAGGCCTTGGACGGGCGCCGGCAGCGGCAGGGCGCCGGCCGCGGCTGCGGCGTCGGCATGTTCGGCTTCTTCGCGCTTCATCTGATCGACGATGGCCCGTGAGGCGGTGTCGGCTTCGGGCAGGCGATCCAGATGCGAAGCCAGATGGGCTTCGACTTGGCGCTCGGTCTCGACGACAAAGCCCAGGCTGCGCTTGTCGCCCGTCAATCCCGCGAGGCTGCCCCAGGCGAAGGCGCCGGCCCACCACAACGGTGCGAGATGACTGGTATGCGCGCCCAACTGGGCGACGCGCTCGGCGGTCCAAGCCAGGTGATCCAGTTCCTCCTGAGCCGCGCGCTCGAAATGCAGGCGCAAGTCGTCGCTGCGACTGAACAGCGCCTGGGACTGGTAGAGGGCCTGGGCGCAGATCTCGCCCACATGGTTGACCCGCATCAACGCGCCAGCCTCGCTGGCTTCGGTGGCGTCCAATTCGCTCGCGGCCAAACCTGCGGCTGGCGACGGGCGCGCAGCGCGCGTCGGTGCGAAGACCGTGCGCAGACCGGCATCGAGCGCACTTAGGCAACGATCACGCAGGCTCAACGGGCGGGAATGGGATGTGCTTGGCGGTAATTGCATTCAGAGATTTGCCATGAAGAAATCGTGACAGTTTGCAGAGGCGTTGTGGTCAGGCAACGACAACACACAATTTCATATCCGTGAATTCCCCAGGGCCCCAAAGCTCTGGTGGAATACGCGCACTTCCTCACAGGAGGTGAGACGCTGCGCCCTGTCGGTCGGCGACTCGGATGAATACCTAGGAGTATCGAATGAAGAAAGCTCTGATTGCCCTGGCCGTCCTCGGCCTGACCGGCGGCGCCGCCGTCGCGCAATCCTCAGTCACCCTGTTCGGCGTCCTCGATGCCGACATGAAGTACGTCAAGACCGGTGACCTCAAGCTGAAGAAGCTGGATTCCGCCGGTCTAAACACCAGCCGTATCGGCGTCCGCGGCACCGAAGATCTGGGTGGCGGCCTGAAGGCTGGCTTTTGGCTGGAATCCCAAGTCGATACCGACACCGGCGTCGCCGGTGGCGGCAGTGCTTTCTGGGGCCGTCGCGCCACGGTCAGCCTGAGTGGCGACTTCGGTGAAGTGCGCCTGGGCCGCAACAAGACGGCCTCGCGCCTGCACCTCGAAGACTTCGACCCGACTGCCTTCACGGGTCTGGGCAGCGTCAGCGTCCTCTACAGCAATCTGGGTAGCGGCAACAGCACGTCTTTCGGCCGCGCTGACAACCTGGCGTCGTACTCCCTGCCCACCAACCTGGGCGGGTTCTACGGCGGCGTGGACGTCTCGGCCGGTGAAGGCACGAGCACCAACAAGGGCCAGTCGGTTCGTCTGGGCTACAAGGCCGGCCCGCTGCACGTGTCCGGCGCTTACGCCAGCACGTCCAATGCCGCTGACAACAGCAAGTTCAAGCTGGCGTCGGCCGGCGCTGCCTATGACTTCGGCGTGGTTCGCCCGTCGCTGTCCTACACGCAGACCAAGTACCTCGGTCGCGAACAAAAGATCTGGACCGCATCGGTCACGGCTCCGCTGGGCCAGGGCCAACTGTGGGGTGCATACACGAACGCTGCTGCCAACGGCGCCGCCGAGACGGCCGTGGCCGGCTACACCCCCATCGGCGATGCCAAGCTGTTCGCTGCGGGTTACATCTACAACCTGTCCAAGCGCACCGCGCTGTACACCACGGTCTCGCAGGTCAAGAACAGTGGCGCTGCGAAGTTCATCGTTAGCGGTGCTCCCGCAGCGACCGCGGGTGGCCAGAAGTCCAGCGGCTTCGACGTGGGTATCCGCCACAGCTTCTGATGCCTTGCGACCTTCGGGTCGCCTCGGTTTTGGCAAAGCCGCCTTCGGGCGGCTTTTTCATTTGTCCCACGGGAGACAGGGGAATTGCTGTGGACAATGAACAACAGCCGGTGCGTTGTGGCAGGACGCTTCGCTGAGAATCGACCGGTTCACCCATAGTTCGAAGGAGACAACCTCGATGAAAAAAGCAATCTTGGCCGTTGCCGCTCTGGCCGCGTGCGCCTCTTCCGCCTGGGCCCAGTCCAGTGTGACCCTGTACGGCATCGTCGACGCAGCCGCGCGCTACACCAGCAATGCCAACGCTGGTGTTTCGACCAAGCAACTGGTTCCTGGCGGCATGTCGCAGAGCCGTTTGGGCGTCAATGTCACGGAAGACATGGGCGGTGGCCTGAAGGCGCTCGTCAACATGGAGCATCGCCTGAACTCCGACACCGGCACCGCGGCTGCAGCCGACTTCTGGCGTCAGGCCTGGGTGGGTATCCAGTCGAGTGATTTCGGTCAGGTTCGTCTGGGTCGCCAGTACAACATCCTGTTCGACGTCTACACGTCGACCTATGCGTCCTTCCGCTATTCGCCTTACATCGAGGCATACAAGCCCGAGATCGGCCTGTCGGCTGGTGCCCGTCAGGACAACATGGTCAAGTACCTCGGCCAGGTCGGTAGCGTGTACGGCGAAATCCAGGTCTCGGCAGGCGAAGGCAATTCGCAGAACAAGTCGCTTGGCGGTCTGTTGCGTTACAACGATGGCACTTGGGGTCTCGGTGGCGCGTACTTGCAGGTCACGGACACGCTCGGCAAGAAGGTCAAGGCCACGACGATCGGCGGTTCGTACACGGCCGGCCCGTTGTACGTCAATCTGTCCTGGGGCCAGAACAAGTTCGATGCCGGCGGCCTGCTGGGTGCTGCCTACACCGCGGGCCTGCTGGGACCCGTGCTGAACGCCGCGGCCAACGATGTCAAGAAGCGCGACATGATCATGGCGGGCGCGACTTACCAGCTCACGCCGCAGCTGAACCTGGGTGCTCAATACTGGCGCGCGGAGCAGACGCATTACTCTGTCGCGCTGGCCAACACGAAGAGCAAGGGCGATTACTTCGCCGTGGTGGCCGATTACGCCTTCTCCAAGCGCACGGATGCCTATGTGGAAGCGGACTACACCAAGCACAACGGTGCGGTGCTCTTCGCGAACGGCGCCAGCAAGCGCGGCGGCGCGATGGTCGGTCTGCGTCACCGCTTCTGATCGCCAAGGTACGGGCTGCTCGTCAGCCCGCCTGCTCAGTCCACACGGGCCGCGTCAGCGGCCCGTTTTCATTGGTGCCGACGCCGCGGGGTCTAGGGCTTTCCCGGTAGGCTCGGGGTCCCTGCCTTCGCCATGATCGCGCCTTCCCGCGGCGCACAGACGCGATCGCCTCCCTCCGAGCCTTCATGCTGGTTTTCATCCTCCGCCGTCTGGTCCAGGCCGTTGTCGTCATGCTGTCGGTGGCCTTCATCGCCTTCATGCTGTTCCAGTACGTCGGCGATCCGGTCACCAATCTGCTGGGCCAGGATGCGACCGAGGAGCAGCGCGTGGCGCTGCGCAAGGATCTCGGGCTGGACCAGCCCTTTCCCGTGCAGTTCGCGCGCTTCGCCGGCAACGCCGTGCAGGGCGAATTCGGCATCAGCCTGCGTCAGGGCCGCAAGGTCTCTGCGCTGATCGGCGAGCGTTTCCCGGCAACGCTGGAACTGGCCCTGGTTGCCGGGCTCATCGCGCTGGGCGTCGGCATCCCGCTGGGCGTCTATGCAGCGCTGCGGCGGGGCAAAGCCATCGCGCAGCTGCTGATGACGGGCACACTGTTCGGCGTCAGCCTGCCCAACTTCGTCATCGGCATCGTGCTGATCTGGATCTTCGCGGTCGAACTCAAATGGCTGCCGAGCTTCGGTCGCGGTGAGGTCGTTGCGTTCGGCACCTGGACATCGGGCCTGCTGACGCGCGACGGCCTCCTGCACCTGTTGCTGCCGGCCGTCACGCTGTCGGCGTTCCAGTTGACGCTGATCATGCGCCTGGTGCGTGCCGAGATGCTGGAGGTGCTTCGTGCCGACTACATCCGCTTCGCCCGCGCTCGCGGACTGACGGATCGCAGCGTCTATTTCGGCCATGCGCTGAAGAACACGCTGGTGCCCGTCATCACGATCACCGGCCTGCAGCTCGGTTCGCTGATCGCCTTCGCCATCATCACCGAACAGGTTTTCCAATGGCCTGGCATGGGCCTGCTCTTCATCCAGGCCGTGCAGTTCGCCGACATCCCCGTCATGGCGGCCTATCTCTGCCTGATCTCGCTGATCTTCGTCGTCATCAATCTGGGTGTCGATCTGCTCTATTTCGCTGTCGACCCGCGCCTGCGCGTCGAGGGCAAGGCGCATTGACGATATGGCTCTCGACGCCAACCCCAACCCCACCGCTTCAGCGTCCGCGCTGAGTGGCTTCTTCGCCGGCGACGTCTGGCATTCCTTCCGCTCATCGCCCGTCGCGATGCTGGCGGCCGTCATCAGTCTCGTCTGCCTCGTCTGCGCGCTGTTCGCCGAGGTCGTCGCGCCGCACAACCCCTTCGACCTCGCGACGCTGGAGCTGATGGACTCGCTGAAACCGCCCGCCTGGGTGAGCGGCGGCGAACCCAAGTACCTGCTCGGCACCGATGGCCAGGGGCGGGACATCCTGTCTGCGTTGATGTACGGCACGCGCATCTCCCTGCTCGTGGGCCTCGCCTCCGTGCTGCTGTCCATCCTGATCGGCGTCAGCCTCGGCCTGCTGGCCGGCTTCGTCGGCGGGCGCGTCGACGCCTTCATCATGCGCATCTGCGACGTGATGCTGTCCTTCCCGTCCATCCTCGTCGCGCTGATGATCAGCGGCGTCGGCCGCAGCCTCTATCCGCATGCGCCCGACATGCTGGCCTTCGTCGTCCTCGTGCTGGCCATCGCGCTGACCGGCTGGGTGCAGTACGCCCGCACCGTGCGCGGCTCGACACTGGTGGAGCGCAACAAGGAATATGTGCAGGCCGCGCGCGTCATCGGCGTCGGATCGTTTCGGATCATGCGCCGCCACGTGCTGCCCAATGTGCTCGGACCGGTGCTGGTGCTGGCCACCATCCAGATCGCATCGGCCATCATCACCGAGGCCACGCTGTCCTTCCTCGGCGTCGGCGTGCCGGCCACGAGCCCGTCGTTGGGCACGTTGATCCGCAACGGCAACGACTATCTTTTTTCGGGCGAATGGTGGATCACCGCCTGGCCCAGCCTGACCCTGGTGCTGATCACGCTGAGCGTGAACCTGCTCGGCGACTGGCTGCGCGACGCGCTCAACCCTCGTCTGCGATGACTGCGCCTTTGCTCGAAGTCAGCCACCTGCGCGTGGAATTCCCGACCCGCCACGGCACGCTGCTGGCGCTGGACGACATCTCCTTCACCATCGCCCCGGGCGAGATCCTCGGCGTCGTCGGCGAATCCGGCGCCGGCAAGTCGCTGACCGGTGCGGCCATCATCGGCCTGCTCGATCCACCGGGCCGCATTGCCGCGGGCGAGATCAAGCTGGCGGGGCGGCGCATCGACAACCTGCCCTACGACCAGATGCGCCGCATCCGCGGCCGCGAGATCGGTGCCGTGTTCCAGGACCCGCTGACC
Source organism: Burkholderiales bacterium (assembly GCA_019509985.1). Lineage (GTDB taxonomy): Bacteria > Pseudomonadota > Gammaproteobacteria > Burkholderiales > Burkholderiaceae_C > Pelomonas. The sequence goes on from JAEKLF010000082.1 coordinate 29,484, forward strand.
TCGTTGAACCCGCTCTACACGGTGGGTCGACAGCTCGTCGAGACCATCACGACCCACCTCGACCTCAGCCAGGGGCAAGCCCGCGCGCGCGCCATCGAGCTGCTCGCCTCCACGGGCATCCCGGCGCCCGAGGCGCGCATCGACCATTACCCGCATCAGTTCTCCGGCGGCATGCGCCAGCGCGTCGTCATCGCGCTTGCACTCGCGGCCAACCCCAAGCTCATCGTCGCCGACGAGCCGACGACGGCGCTCGACGTGTCCATCCAGGCGCAGATCATTGCGTTGCTGAAGAAGGTCTGCCGGGAGCAGGGCGCGGCCGTCATGCTGGTCACGCACGACATGGGGGTCATCGCCGAGACCTGCGACCGCGTCGCCGTCATGTACGCCGGCCGCGTCGCCGAGATCGGCCCGGTGGCGGACATCATCCATCGCCCGGCCCACCCCTACACGGTCGGGTTGATGGGCTCCATCCCCGCCATGGACGAGGACCGCGAGCGCCTGCTGCAGATCGATGGCGCCATGCCGCGGCTGACCGCCATCCCGCCCGGCTGCGCCTTCAACCCGCGCTGCCCGCGCGTCGTCGAACGCTGCCGGGTCGATCGGCCCGAATTGCTCAACGTCGGTGCCACCGCCGCGGCCTGCTGGCGGCCCGTGACCGTGGAGGTGCCGCGATGAGCACGCCCCTTGTTGAGGTGCAGGATCTCGCCAAGACCTTCGACGTGTCGCCGCCCTGGCTGAACCGAGTCGTCGAGCGCAAGGCCAAGGCCTTCGTGCACGCGGTGGATGGCGTGTCCTTTGCGATCGGGCGCGGCAAGACCCTGGCCCTGGTCGGCGAGAGCGGCTGCGGCAAGAGCACCGTCGCCCGCCTGCTCGTTGGCTTGTATGCCGCCACGCAAGGTGTCGTGCGCTTCGACGGCGAGGACATCGCCAAGACGCTGGCGGGCGCCAACGCGCTCAAGCTGCGGCGTCGCATGCAGATGATCTTCCAGGACCCCTATGCGTCATTGAACCCGCGCTGGAAGGTGCTGGACATCGTCGCCGAGCCGCTGCGCGAACATGGTCTCGTGAGGGGCGATGCCGAGGCCAGGCAGCGCGTCGGTGATCTGCTCAGTTCCGTCGGCCTGAACCCGGCGGATGCCGAGAAGTTCCCGCACCAGTTCTCCGGCGGCCAGCGCCAGCGCATCTCGATCGCGCGCGCGCTCGCCACGCAGCCCGAGTTCCTCGTCTGTGACGAGCCGACCTCGGCGCTGGACGTGTCCGTGCAGGCGCAGGTCCTCAACATCATGAAGGACCTGCAGCGCGAGCGCGGTCTGACCTACCTCTTCATCTCGCACAATCTCGCCGTCGTGCGCCATGTGGCTGACCAGGTCGGCGTGATGTACCTCGGCCGCCTGGTCGAGGTGGCCGACAAGGCCGAGCTGTTCGCTCGGCCGCGCCACCCCTACACGCGCATGCTGCTGGATGCGATCCCCGACATCCACATGAGCGGCCGTAGCCGCACGCCGGTGCAGGGCGAGGTGCCCAACCCACTGAATCCGCCGAGTGGCTGCAGCTTCCACCCGCGCTGTCCGCTGGCCAACGTGCGTTGCAAGGCGCAGCGGCCGATGCTGCTGGAGATCAAGGGCGTGCGCGTGGCCTGCCACGCGGTCGAAGAGGGCAGGGCAGGCTGATCAGCGCGCCGGTGCGGAGGCGGGTGCCGATGCCGCGCCCGCCGGTTGGGCCAGCATCAGCGGCCCTTTTTGTCCGCAACCCGCGAGCGCGGCAAGGGTAATCAGCAGGGCCATTCCCTTTATCAAGGGGCGCCCACCTACACTGACGGCAGTCTTTTTCATCTGCCCAGTTTATGTCCCTGTCCGACGCCGACTACCACGCCAAGGCCCACGCGCTGCTCGCGAGCCTGGAGGCGCAGATCGACCGCTGGCTGGAAGACGACGTGGTCGACATCGACACGCATCGCACCGGGGGGCTGCTGGAGCTCAGCATGCCCGGCGGCAGCAAGATCGTCATCAACACCCAGCCGCCGTTGCAGGAGATCTGGCTGGCAGCGCGCGCCGGGGGCTACCACTTCAAGTGGGACGGCGCGCGGTGGATGGATCGCGAGGGCCAGGAATTCTGCGCACGGCTGTCGCGCTGCGCGAGCGAGCAGGCCGGCGTGGCGCTGACCTTCAGCGCCTGAACCGCTGGCCCGCTAGCGTTTGAAGAGGTCCAGGATGGACTTCTTCTCGTCGTCAGTGGCGGCGCCCGGCACATTTGGTTCGTTGGCCAGTTCGCGCACGCCGCTGCCGGCCGTGTACTCCTCGTAGAACCATTCGCCGTTGACGTTGACCACGCCCTCGGGCGGTGTCATCTCGTCGACCGGCTTGCCCTTGAGCGCAAACCCCATGTACTCGATCCAGACCGGCAGGCTCAGGCCGCCGCCGGTCTCGCGGTCGCCGAGCTTGCGCGGCTGGTCATAGCCGATCCAGACAATGGCGACGAGATCCTTCTGGTAGCCGGCGAACCAGGCATCCATCGAGTCGTTGGTCGTGCCCGTCTTGCCGTAGATGTCGGGGCGCTTCAACGTCGCCTGCGCGCGGGCCGCCGTGCCGCTGCGCGTCACCTCCTGCAGCAGGCTGCTCATCATGAAGGCGTTGCGCGGCTCGATCGCGCGGGCGCTGTCCTGCAGTGTGACCGGCATTGCCTCGTAGAGCAGTCGGCCCTTGTTGTCGGTGATCTTGGCGATCAACTGCGGGCTGACGCGGTAGCCGCCATTGGCGAACACCGCATAGCCCTGAGCCATCTGCATGGGCGTCACGGAACCTGCGCCCAGCGCCATGGTCAGATAGGCGGGGTGCTTCTCGGCGTCGAAGCCGAAACGGGTGATCCAGTCCTGCGCGTACTTCACACCAATGGAGTGCAGGATGCGGATGGAGACCATGTTCTTGGACTTGGCCAGTGCCGTGCGCAGCGGCATCGGGCCTTCGAACTTGCCGTCGTAGTTCTTGGGCTCCCAGGGCTGGCTGCCCGTCGTGCCGGCGTCGAAGAACAGCGGCGCGTCATTGACGACGGTGGCCGGCGTGAAGCCCTTTTCCAGCGCGGCCGAGTAGATGAAGGGCTTGAAGCTGGAGCCCGGCTGGCGCCAGGCCTGCGTCACGTGGTTGAACTTGTTCTTGGCGTAGTCGAAGCCACCGACCATCGCGTGCACCTGGCCGTTGTGGGGGTCGATGGAGACGAAGGCGCCTTCGACCTCGGGCAGCTGCGTGATCGTCCATTCGCCGCCGTCCTTTTGCTTCGGGCCCTTGACGACGCGGATCACCGCACCGCGGCGGATGCGCGTCTTGGGGTTGCCTTTGTCAGACAGGCCCGACGTGGCCGGCTTGAGCCCGTCGGCCGTGATCGTGATGCTCTCGCCGCTTTGCAGTACGGCCGTGACCTTCTTCGGATCGGCATCCAGCACGACGGCCGCCAGCAACTCGTCGTTGGCCGGGTGGTCGCCCAGCGCTTCGGCGATGCGCGCGTCCAGTTCCTTGGCATCGCTGGGCAGGTCGGCATAAGCCTCGGGGCCGCGGTAGACCTGACGCTTCTCGTAATCGAGGATGCCGCGGCGCAGGGCGCGGTAGGCGATGTTCTGTTCGTCGCTCTTCAGCGTCAGATAGACGTTGAGTCCCCGTGAATAGGCTTCGTCGCCGTACTGGCTGAAGATCAGCTGGCGGGCCGCCTCGGCGACGAACTCCGCGTGCGACACCGATTCCTGCACCGGGCGGATGCGCAGCTTCTCGGCCTTGGCCTCGTCGCGCTGCTCTTCCGTGATGTAACCCGTCTCGTACATCCGCTCGATGATGTACTGCTGGCGGATGGTGGCGCGCTTGGGGTTGTTGATCGGGTTGTAGGCCGACGGCGCCTTGGGCAGGCCGGCCAGCATCGCAGCCTCGGCGACGCTGAGCTTGTCCAGGGTCTTGCCGAAGTAGACCTCGCTGGCCGCCGCGAAGCCATGCGCGCGGTGGCCCAGGAAGATCTGGTTCATGTAGATCTCGAGGATCTTCTCCTTGGACAGGGCCGCCTCGATCTTCAGCGCGAGCAGGATCTCGTAGATCTTGCGCGTGAAGGTCTTCTCAGTGGACAGATAGAAGTTGCGCGCCACCTGCATCGTGATCGTCGAGGCGCCCTGGCTGCGCGACTCGCCGACGTTGGCCAGGCCTGCGCGGATGACGCCGAGGTAGTCCACGCCGCCATGCTGGTAGAAGCGCGCGTCCTCGATGGCCAGCACGGCCTCCTGCATGACCTTGGGGATCTGCTGAATGGGCAGGTAGCTGCGCCGCTCCTCGCCGAACTCACCGAGCAGCACGCCGTCGCTGGACAGCACGCGCATCGGCAGCTTGGGGCGGTAGTCGGTCAGGCCACTGATGTCCGGCAGGTTGGGGTAGGCCAGGGCCAGTGCCAGGCCGAGCAGCAGGGCCACGGCCGCGACTCCGCCACCGAGCAGGCCCAGTAGCCACAGCGCCACACGACCCAGTCGGGAGCCGAGGGGGGCGGATGGACGGGAGGCGGGTGATTGGCCGGCGGCGGGTGAAGGACTGGGCGCAGCGGATCGGGGCTTGTCGTTCATGAGCCGGCAGAGCGCGCCTCGTAGGCGCGTTGGGAGGAGGCGCGGATTATAGGAAGCGTCGCCGGACTCCCATGTATACGAAGTGCGGCAGCAAACCGTGTGTCAAATGTCCGCTTCCCCTGTGTTTTTCAGGAGCTTGCAAGCTCGTTGATTCGTGTATGTTTAGCAACGTGGCGTTACCAGCTTGCGCCGGATTTCCGTTCGCTGTCAACGGCTTTGCTGCTAGCATTCAAGTAACTTATTAATAGTCCGATACGTAACTCGCGTGTCGGGGACAAAGGGCATGGGAATACTTGACGCACTTTTGGGTCGCAAGCACCCCCCCCTGATTGGCCTGGATATCAGTTCCTCCAGCGTCAAGCTGGTGGAACTGAGCCAGACCAAGAGCGGCGAATTCGTGTTGGAGCGTTTCGCCAGTGAGCCCTTCGAGAAGGGTTGGATCGCCGACGGCCAGATCGAGAAATTCGACGAGGTCGCCGATGCGGTGCGCCGTGTCGTCGCGCGCAGCGGCAGCAAGACCCGCGACGCGGCACTGGCCATGCCGCAGTCGGCCGTCATCACCAAGAAGATCATGCTGCCCGCCGGCCTGCGCGA
>JAEKLF010000204.1 GCA_019509985.1 Burkholderiales bacterium
GATAGGCTCAGATTTGGGGGTGCCGAAAGTTTGTGCGGGCGCAGCATGCGCGATGCCCCGTGAATGCCCCTAGGGCCTGCGAACCTCTTCGCTAAGCCATTGATTCACAAGGGTTTCGAAGAGTTACGCCGGCTAGTGTCAAACCCCTAGCCGTTGTCTTGGCGCGACGGGTTTAGCGGCTAGAAATGCTCAGGCGCGGCACCGCCCCCAGCAGATCTTTCGTGTAGCTTTCGCGTGGCTGACTGAGCACGTCGGCGCAAGGGCCCTGCTCGACGACCCGCCCAGCCCGCATGACGGCGATGTCGTCGGCGATGTATTCCACGACGCCAATGTTGTGCGTGATGAAAAGGTAGGCCAGTCCCTGCTCCCGTTGCAGTTCACGCAGCAGGTTGAGGATCTGGGCCTGCACGGACACGTCCAGCGCCGAGGTCGGCTCGTCGCAGACGATGAGCCGGGGCTCGACCGCCAGCGCGCGGGCGATGGCGATGCGCTGGCGCTGGCCGCCCGAAAACTCGTGCGGCCAGCGCTGCAGCGCATCGCGACGCAGGCCGACCTGGTCGACGAGGGCGTGCAGTCGCTCGCGCCGCTGGCCAGCATCCAGCTCGGGTCGCAGTGCGATCAGGCCTTCTTCCAGCACGTCAGCGACACGCATGCGCGGATTCAGCGATGCGAAGGGGTCCTGGAAGATGATCTGGATGCTGCGCCGCGCCTGCACCAGGGCCGGGCCGTGGAGGCGGAACAGGTCCTGGCCTTCGAACATTGCCTGGCCACTGATCTGGGCCTGGCGCCGCAGCAACTGCACGATGGCCTTGCCGGAGGTCGTCTTGCCGCAGCCGGACTCACCGACCAGGGCCAGCGTGCGGCTAGCGTGCAGTTGGTAGCTGACGCCGTCGACGGCATCGAAGTGCTTCGCACCGCGCCAGAACAGCGGTGTATTCAATGGGAAGCGCACGCGCAGGTCGCGCACGTCAAGCAGCGGATCGCACTTCCCCGGCGGCACGGGAGGCAGGTCCTTGGCGACGGCGGGCGGGCGTGGCAGGGCCTCGCCGGGCTGGCTGTAGAGCAGGCAGCGCACCTGGTGTTGCGGGCCTTCCTCGGTCAGTTCCGGGAGCGTGCTCGCGCAATGGCCCATCGCCTTGTCGCAGCGCGGCCAGAAGCGGCAGCCGGTAAATTCCAGCCACAGCGGCGGCACCGTGCCGGCGATGGCCGCGAGCGGCTGGCCCCGCCGCGCGGCGTCGGGCAAGGCCTGCAGCAGCAGGCGGGCGTAGGGATGCTTGGGCCTGGCAAAAAACTCGGCCGCGGGCGCGACCTCGATGATCTGGCCGGCGTACATCAGCGCCACGCGATGCGCCATGCCGCTGACGACGGCCAGGTCGTGCGTGATCAGCAGCACGCCGAGACGGCGCTCACGCTGCAGGTCGCGGATCAATTCGAGGATCTGCGCCTCGATGGTCACGTCCAGTGCCGTCGTCGGCTCGTCGGCGATCAGGTATTCGGGCTCGGCGGCCAGCGCGATGGCGATCATCACGCGCTGCTTCTGGCCACCGGACAGCCGGAAGGGGTAGTCGTCGATGCGCCGCTGCGGATCCGGGATGCCGACACGCTTCAGCCAGTCGACGGCCTTGGCCCGCGCCGCCGCGCCGCGCAGTTCGGTGTGGGCCTCGATGGCCTCGACGATCTGGTCACCGACGCGCATGACCGGGTTCAGGCTGGTCGACGGCTCCTGGAAGATCATCGAAATGCGGCCGCCACGCACGTCGCGCATCTGGCCTTCCGGCAGCGCGAGCAGGTCCTGGCCGTCCAGTCGCACGGCGCCGCCGGCAAAGCGACCGTTCTCCGGCAGCAGGCGCATCAGCGCCAGCGCCGTCATGCTCTTGCCGCAACCGCTCTCGCCGACCAGCGCGAAGGTCTCGCCTCGCGACAGGCTGAGCGTCAGGCCGGCGATGGCGCGGACGAGGCCGGCATCGGCGTCCAGCTCAACGCGCAGATCGTCGACCTCAAGCATCGGTGGCCGCCTTCCCGCGCAGGAACACTCGCGGCCGGGTCGACCGTGCCTTGGGATCAAACGCGTCGCGCACGCCGTCGGCGAACAGGTTGGCGGCCAGCACGAGGCTGACCATGAAGCCGAAGGCCGCCGCAAAGCTCCACCAGACGACCGGGTCGCGCGACATCTCGGAGCGGGCCAGGTTGATCATGCTGCCGAAGCTGTTCATGACCGGGTCGACACCGACGCCGACATAGGTCAGCACCGCTTCGTAGAGGATGAGTTCGGAGAAGCTCAGCACCACCGTGATCAGTACGAGGTGCATCACGTTGGGCACGATGTGGCGGGCCATGAGCGCCAAGTCGCCGACGCCGAAGGCCGTGGCGGCCTGGACATAGTCGAGCTCACGCAACTTCAGCGTCTCGGCGCGCACCAGGCGGCACAGGCCGGCCCAGCCGGTCAGGCCGAGGATGAGGCAGAGCATCAGCATCTTCAGGTCCGAGCGCTCGGCCGCGGTCTCGAAGAGCTCGGGGTTCTTGTCGAAGAAGACCTGCACCATCAGCACGCAGGCCGCGATCAGCAGCACGTTGGGCACCGAGCTCAGCGTCGTGTAGACGTACTGGATGACCTCGTCGACCCAGCCCTTGTAGTAGCCGGCCAGCACGCCGAGCAGCAAGGCAATCGGCAGCGTCGCCAGCGTCGACAGCGCACCGATGACAAAGGCCGTGCGCACGCTCTTGAGCGCCTGCACGAGCACGTCGTTGCCGGTGCGGTCCGTGCCGAAGACGTGGTAGTGCGGCATCAGCGCGATGGCCGGACCGGCCAGCAACAGCACGACGGTCAGCGTGAGCAGCATGGCGCGCAGCGGGTAGAAGGTGCGGTCGGCCGCAAGGTCGGCCAGCGCGCCGCGCCAGCCCTCGTGATGGCGGGCCAGCGCCACGCCCGTCAGCGCGACGAGCAGCAGCGCGGCCAGCAGGCCACAGCCCAGCCCCAAGGCAGCGCGGCCGGCCACATCGCCGAACCATTGCATGGCCGGGTCGCCCAGGTGGGCGCCGCCGAATTGCAGGCGTGGGTAGTCGCGGTGGACCTGACCCTGCGTGTCGACAACGCTCTCCTTGTTGAAGCCGTGGCTGGCCAACGGCAGCGAGTAGCTGACCTCGCGCATGTCGATCTGACGGTGCAGTGCAAGGTCGAGCAGCGACAGCGTGCGTGTGTCGTAGACCGCCGCCTCGCCTTCGGCCGTCGGCAGGGCATGGCGCAGGTGCACGCTGTCGACCAGCGTGACCAGCAGGAATAGCGCCATGACGACGCCCGCGCTTGCCGCAATCGGATCACGCAGCACACGCCGCCAGGTCGCGCGCAAGTTGGCCTGCGCACGCACGCGCAGCGCGTAAGCCACGACGGCCGCAGCCATCAGCCACAGCGCGAGGTCGGTCCAGAGCAGGACAAGTTTCATGAGAGCCGCACTCTCGGGTCGACCCACGTGTAGGCGATGTCGATCAGCGCATTGCTGGCGATGTAGAGCAAGGCGCCGAGGAAGACCATGGTGCGCACGATGGCGAAGTCCTGGCCCGTGATGGCTTCGATGACGAAGGCGCCCAGGCCCGGGATGCCGAAGAAGCTCTCGAACACCAGGCTGCCAAGGAAGACATAAGGCAGATAGCTGCCCGCGCTGGTGATGATGGGGATGAGGGCGTTGCGCAGCACGTGACGCGTCAGCACTCGGCCCTCGCCGAGGCCTTTGGCGCGCGCGGTGCGCACGTAGTCCTTGCCCATCTCCTCCAGGAACATGGCGCGGTAAAGCCGTGCCTCGCCGCCCAGGCGCGACAGCAGCGACAGCAGGATGGGCAGGATCAGGAACTTGACCGCGTCCAGCCCCGGCGCGAAGCCATTCATCGGCACCAGGCGCAGCACGCGGGCGAACAGGAACTGGCCGACGATGATGTAGAACAGGCTGCTGATGGAGAGCATCAGCACGCACAGCACGACACCCCAGAAGTCGATGCGCGAATGCCGGAAGAAGACCAGCAGCAGCGCGAGCGCGATGCTGACGATGACCTGCAGGATGAAGAGCGGCAAGGCCAGCTGCAGGCTCACTCCCATGCGCACCTTGACCTCGTGGCCGATGTTGACCGCCTGGCGCGCATCGCTCTTGCCGAAATCCAGCGCGAACAGACTGACCGAGCGCTCCCACAGGATGGTGTGCGTCACGCGCTCGGCGCCCTCGCGGCTCGCGTCGTAGTACAGCGGCTTGTCGTAGCCACGCTCGGTCTTCCACTTGTCGATCTGCACCTGCGTGACGCGCTTGCCGCCGATGTTCAGGCGCGCCATGTCGTCGGGCGTGTTGACCGAGAAGAACAGGAAGAAGGTGAAGAGATTGACGCCGGCCAGGACGGCCAGGCCGTAGCCGAGGCGGCGCATGATGAAGCCGAGCATCAGTGGCTCCCCTTGCCGGCCGGCACCAAGGCCGTGGCCGTCTCGCGCGCCCGCCAGGCACGCCGCGTCGCGACGAAGATGATCAGTGCGCCCGCGGCCAGCGCCAGCAAAGGCCACCAGACGGGATGGTTCCATTCGGCGATCCTGCGCGTGCGCTCCGCTGCGTCGACGCGCAGATAGCGCGCGCGGTCACGCACGACGACGCCAGGCTTGCCGTTGTGGACCCAGCTCTGGAAGGCCAGGCCCGAATAGCTCCAGTAGCCCCAGGCCCAGGGCGAATCCTGACGGGTGATGTCGGTCATCTTCGCCATCACCTGCACCTTCTCGGGCCCGTCCTCCAGCGACTGCAGCTTGCGGTAGAGCCGGTCGAACTCCGGGTTCTCGTAGTTGGCTGTGTTCTCGCCGTCGTGAAGGCTCTTGCCGTTGGGGCCGTAGAGCAGGAAGAGGAAGTTCTCCGCGTCGGGGTAGTCGGCAAACCAGCCCCACCAGTAGATCTGATGCTTGCCCTTGCGCACCTTTTCCTGGAACTGGTTGAAGTCGGTCGCGCGGATGTCGAGCTGGATGCCAAGCTTGGCGAACTGGCGGACCAGCCAGTCGTTCTCGGCCTTCAGTTCGGGCGTGACGACGCGCTGGAAGTCGTAGTTCAGCACCAGTGGCTTGCCGGTCTTCACGTCGCGACCGCCGGGGTAGCCGGCCTGCTCCATCAGCTTGAGTGCGTCCTCGATCGGGCGGCGCACGGGCTTGCCGTCGACCAGCCTGTGCGTGACCGGGTTGTACTCGCCAGGCTGGCCTTCGCGGGAGCCGAACACGCCGGGCGGGATGGGCCCATGGGCCGCGTCGCCACCCTTGTCACGGAAGATGCGGCCATAGCCCTCCTCCCAGTCGATGGCGATGGAGATGGCCTGGCGCAATGCACGATTGCGCATCTGCTGCTCGGGCGTGTCGCCCCTGCCGACGACCGGATCCAGCCAGTTGAAGCCGAGATACCAGTTGGTGATGTCGACATCCATGGGCAACTGGAAGCCACGCTGCTCGAAGAAGGCCTTGACCTCATCGGAGTCGTCGCGGTCCACCGCGAGGTTGACACCCCAGTCGGAGCGGTCCATCTCGGGCAGGTCGAGATAGCCCTGCTTGAACAGCTCCTTGATTGGCACCGTCTCCTTGACGCTGATCGTGACCACCTTGTCGACGAAGGGCAAACGCTTGCCGCAGTCAGCCAGCCGGCCGGCCTCTGCGTCGCCGGGGCTGCCGTCGCAGGGATAGGTGTCGGGCCGGTAGTTGGGGTTGCGGCTCATCACATGCCGGCGGTCCTGCACGTATTCCGTCATCATGAAGGGGCCGCTGCCGACGGGCCACTGGTTCCAGCCCATCGAGTTGGCGGCCATGCCGGGCTGGGCGTAGAAGGCGTCCACTTCCCACGGGATGGCCGCCGTGAAGTTGGTGGCCAGCCAGTAGCGCCACTGCGGGTAGCGGCCTTTCAGGCGAATGCGCAGCAGGTGGTCGTTGACGGCCTCGGCGCCGGCCAGCGGCCACCGGCGGAAGTCCAGGAAAGGTTTGTCCGTCGTGGTCTCGGGCAGGCCGGCCAGTTGCCTGGCGCTCTCGCGCTTCATCTGCTCGACGTAGTCCTTCAGGCCGAGGACGTGCTCGGAGAACACCGCCTGCACCGGCGTCTCGATGCGCGGGTTGGCATGGCGCTTGAGCGCATAGACGAAGTCCTCGGCAACGACTTCGCGCGTGCCCAATTGCTTGAACGCGAAGGGACTGCGCTTGTCACCGAGCTCGCCGGGCTTGAGGTGGTGGTAAAGGTAATGGCCCGCCGCATCCCGGGCAAAGGCCGGGTGCGGCGACCACTGCAGGCCGGCGCGGATGGGAATGTCATAAATGGCCTGCGCAATCTGCTCGTCGGGCGCGTCGTCGGGCAGGCGGTGACCCTGGGTGTCGAGGTAATAGGGCTGGACCACCTCCGACGCGGCGCGCGGGATCAGCGTGTAGGGGCGCTTGAGCGGGTGATAGCCGTAGGGCGGCTCGCTGATCTCGTAGGTGAAGGTGCTCTCGGGCGCGGCATAGGACGAGGTCGGGTCCAGGTAGCGCGGCGAACGCTCCGAGAAGGCCATGTAGAGCGCGTTCTCGCGCTCCGCGCCGAGCGGATGGGGATGGGGGCTGTTGTTGCAGGCGGCCAGCAGCAGAGGGATCAGCACGGGCGCCAATGCGCCCAAGGCTCCCTTGATCCAACTGCCGACTCCACCCACCACGACGCCCTCAAAAGACAAGCGCCCCGGCGCAGGCCGAGGCGATGAGCAGGATCATAGTCGTGCGACTCGTCTATACAAGCCCACATCCCCGAGGGAAGACGGCGTGGAAAACCCGGGGTGTCTTCAGTGATGGTGGTGGTCGCCGTGCTCGTGATGGTGGTGCGCTCCATGAGCCAGGCGAGCGTCCGACTGCCAGCCGATGATGGCCTCGCGGCCCTGCACGTAAAGCTCCACCGTGGCGCCGATCGGCAGGCAGACCTTGGTGCGCACATGGCCGAAGGGCAGGCCCGTCAGCAGCGGCGTCTTCGTGCGGCTGCGCAGCGCGCCGACCGCATCCTTGATGCCGTAGCCGCGGTCCAGCGGCGACTTGGCCGCGCCGCTGAAGTCGCCGAGCAGCACGGCCGCCTGCGCGTCGATGACGCCGGCCTGCTGCAGCTGCAGCAGTTGCCGCTCGACGCGGTAGGGATGCTCGTTGACGTCTTCCAGGAACAGGATGCCGCCCTTGACCTTGGGCCAGTGGGCGGTGCCCAGCAGCGAGCACAGCACGGTCAGGTTGCCGCCCCACAGCCGGCCGCGCGCCTCAAGGCCGTCGAAGCCGCCGGTCGGTTCACGAAAACCGGAGGTTTCTCTAAAGCCAACCGCTTCCAGTGCACCGCTCATCGCCTCGGTGAAGCAGTCGCGCGTGACCTCGTCGATGCCGCCCTCGGCCTCGCTGCGGCCAAAGTCGTCGCAGGCCAGCGGGCCTGCCCACATCGACAGGCCCTTGTGGCGGGCGATGAAGCCGTTCTGCAGCGCGGTCAGGTCGCTGTAGCCCACCCAGCGCGTGCCGTGCTCGACGCTGCGGGCGATGCGGCCCCAGTCGATCTGGTCCAGCAGCCTCGTCAGGCCATAGCCCCCCCGCGTGGCCAGCGCCACCGACGGCGCGGCGTCGGCGACGCGGTGCAGCGCTTCGAGCCGCGCCGCGTCTTCGCCAGCAAAGCGCTGGTGCTTGGCCAGCGCGTTGGCGTCGACGCTGACCTCGAAGCCGAGCTGGCCCAGGCGCTTGGCCGCGCGCTGCAGCGGTTGGGCGTTGGCAAGCACCCCAGACGGCGTGAACAGGGTCAAAGAGGTCATCAGGATTCGTCCAGTTCAGTGGCTTCGCCCGTGGGGATCAGCCCCTGGCCCGACTCGGCGTTGCGGGCACGGCGCGCGCGTGCCGCTTCGCGGCGTTCGTTGAAGAATTCGCGCAGCAGCTGCGCCGATGCGTCAGCCATCAGACCACCTTCGATCGCGGTGTGGTGGTTGAGCTGCTGTTGGGCGAACAGGTCGATGACCGAGCCGGCCACGCCGGTCTTGGGATCGCGCGCCGCGAACACGACGCGCTTGAAGCGCGCATGCATCAGCGCCATCGCGCACATCGCGCAGGGTTCCAGCGTGACGAAGAGCTCGCACTCCGGCAGCCGGTAGTTCTCCAGCAGCGCGGCCGCGTGGCGCAGCGCGACGATCTCGGCGTGGGCCGTCGGGTCGTGCGTGGTGATGGGGCGGTTGTAGCCGGTCGCGATGACCTGGCCGGCGCGCGTGATGACGGCGCCCACCGGCACCTCGCCCACCAGCCAGGCGTTCTGGGCCTGGTCCAGCGCGAGCCGCATCGCGTGCTCGTCGGCGGGCGTGAAGATCGGGGGCGTCGGCTCGGTCATCGGGCCGGCAGTTTAGGTCCTAGAGGGATGCCGCCGAGCGCGAAGCCTGGTCATACAGGCCCGACAGCAGCCGCATCAACTGCGCGCATTCGCCGATGTCCTGGTTCTGCTGGCCGCTGTCGGCCAGTGCCTCCATCAGGCAGCGCTCGCGCACCTGGCGGTAGGCCTCGCACAGCGCCTGGCCCTGCTCGGTGGTCGAGAAGAAGGCCTCCTTGCCGACCTTCTCGCTCTGCACCAGGCCCATGCCGACCAGCTTGCGCAGCGAGTAGGCGACGACATGGGTGTCCTCCACGTTCAGCACGAAGCAGATGTCGGCCAGCTTCTTCTTGCGGTCGCGGTGGTTGACGTGGTGCAGCAAGGACACGTCCAGCGCGGCCAGGTCCTTCATGCCGGCGGCGGCCATGCAGCGCACCATCCAGCGGTTGAAGGCATTGCTGACGACGATGAGCCCGAACTCGAACTCGGACAGCTCGGCGCTCTTGTCCGAGACGAGGTGCGAAGACGACACGATGCTGCGAACCATGATTGACATCATAAACATGATTCGAATACAAATCGTATACGTTTTAAGAACATTCAAATGGCGCCGCCCGCACCCGACCTCCTGATCCGCCCGCTGGGCGAGGCGGGGCTGTGCTGCACGGTCAATGCGCCCGTCGCGCTGGACCATCAGCAGCGCATCTGGCAGCTTGGTGCCGGCCTGGCGGACACCGAAGGCGTGCTCGGCCTGATCCCGGGCATGAACAACCTGACGTTGACCTTCGATCCGCTGCACACCGATGGCCAGTTCCTGGAACAGGCCGCCCGCGCGCTCTGGGCCCGGCCGCTGCGGCGCCAGCGGGTCGGCCGCCTCGTCGAGATCCCGGTGGCCTACGGCGGCGAAGACGGCCCCGACCTGGCCGACGTCGCCGCGCACTGCGGCCTGTCGCCCGCCGAGGTCGTGCGCCGCCACGGCGAGGTTGAGTACGTCGTCTACTTCATCGGCTTCCAGCCCGGCTTCGCCTACCTCGGCGGGCTGGACGCATCGCTGCACACGCCGCGCCGCGCCGAGCCGCGCGTGGCCGTGCCAGCCGGCAGCGTCGGCATCGGCGGCGCGCAGACGGGCATCTACCCGCTCGTGACGCCGGGTGGCTGGCAGCTGATCGGCCGCACCCCGCTCGCCCTCTTCGACCCCACGGCCGAGCCGCCGACGTTGCTCGCACCCGGCGACCGCGTGCGCTTCGTCGCGGAGCCCTCATGATCGAGATGCTGCGCGCCGGGCCGCTGACCACCGTGCAGGACCTCGGCCGCAGCGCCTGGCGCGACCGCGGCATCAGCCGCTGCGGCGCGCTGGACGACTGCGCGCTGAGCTGGGGCAATCTGCTTGTCGGCAACCCGGCCGACGCCGCCGGCCTGGAGTTCACGCTCGGCGCGGCCAGCCTGCGCTTCGATGCCGACTGCTGCATCGCCATCACCGGCACCGATGTCGACGCCGCCCTGGACGGCCGCCCGTTGCGCCCCTGGTGGCGCCAGCGCGTGCTGGCCGGCCAGACGCTCAAGCTCGCCGCGCCGCGCGAGCGCATGCGCAGCTACCTCGCCATCTCCGGCGGCATCGCCTTGCCACCAGCCCTTGGTTCCCGCAGCACCGACCTGAAGGCCGGCTTCGGCGGCCTCGGCGGCCGCGCGCTGCGCGACGGCGACCAACTGCCCCTGCAGCCGCCCACGGCCCTGCCCTCACGCACCCTCGGTATCCGCGCGCCGGACTGGGATGCCACGGTGCGCGTGCTGCCCGGTCCCGAGCACGACGAGTTCTCGGCCGCCGCTCGCGCCGATTTCTGGAGCGCCGACTGGCGGCTCACGCCGCAGAGCAACCGCATGGGCTATCGCTTCTCCGGCCCGGTGCTGGCACGCGAGCGCGGCGGCGAACTCGCCTCGCATGGCGTGCTGCCCGGCGTCATCCAGGTGCCGCCGTCGGGCCAGCCCATCGTGCTGCTGGCCGATGCACAGACCACGGGCGGCTATCCCAAGATCGGCGTCGTCATCCGCGCCGACCTGTGGAAGCTGGCGCAGCTGCGCCTCGGCGGCACGCTGCGTTTCGTACCCTGCACGCTCGACGAAGCACGCGCCGCGCTGCGTCTGCAGCAAGCCACGCTGGACCAACTCAGGAGCGCCCTCCATGACCGCTGATGTTCTCCACGTCGACCTCAACGCCGACCTGGGCGAAGGCGCGCCCGACGACGCCGGATTGCTGGCCCTGGTCAGCTCCGCCAACATCGCCTGCGGCTGGCATGCGGGCGATGCGCGGCTGATGCAGGCCACCGTGGCCGCGGCCCTGGCACGCGGCGTCGCTATCGGCGCCCACCCCAGCTACCCCGACCGCGAGAACTTCGGCCGCAGCGAGATGCAGCTGGCGCCGGAGGATGTCCGTGCCGACCTGATCTACCAGATCGGCGCGCTCGATGCCCTGGTGCGCGCGGCCGGCGGGCGACTGCACCACGTCAAGCCCCACGGCGCCCTCTACAACCAGGCGGCGCGCGACCCGGTGCTGGCCGACGCCGTCGCCACCGCCGTGCTCGACGTCGACCCCGGCCTCGCTGTCTACGGCCTGGCCGGCGGCGAGTTGCTGCGCGCGGCCGAGCGCGCCGGCCTGCGCGCGATTGCCGAAGTCTTTGCCGACCGCGGCTACCGCGCCGACGGCAGCCTGGTGCCGCGCAGCCAGCCGGGCGCCCTCGTCGACGATACGGACGAAGCCGTCGCCCGCACGCTGCGCATGGTGCGCGAGGGCATTGTCATCGCCGTGACCGGCGAGACGGTGCCGCTGCAAGCCCAGACCGTTTGCCTGCACGGCGACGGCCCGCACGCCCTCGCCTTCGCCCGCGCGCTGCGCACCGCCCTCACCGCCGCCGGCGTGCAACTGCGCGCTTGACATGAAGCCCCTCGCCCAGTCTGCCCCGCTGAACGCGGGCACGCCCGATCGATCCCCCGAGGGGATGCCGATGCTCGCGGCATTTAGCCGCGAGCAGATCGTCAGCGCGGGCCGGCTAGGGAGCGGCCCGGCGCTCGGCCCGCAACAACCCATGGAGAACTGACATGCCCGCTGATGTTTCCCTCTGGCCGCTGATCGGCGTCGCCGTCGTCATCGTCGGTTTCGTGCTGCGCTTCAACCCCGTCCTCGTCGTCGCGGCAGCGGGCATCGCGACCGGGCTGGCCGCGCACTTCCCGATCGACCTCATCCTCGCCAAGCTGGGCACCGGCTTCGTCAAGACACGCAACCTGCCGCTGACGCTGCTGCTGCCCCTGCCCATCATCGGCCTGCTGGAACGCCACGGCCTGCGCGAGCGCGCCCAGGCCTGGATCGCCGGCATCCGCTCGGCGACGGCGGGCCGCCTGCTCGTCGTCTATCTCTTCATCCGCGAGGTCGCCGCGGCGATGGGCCTGACGTCGCTGGGCGGCCATGCGCCGATGGTGCGTCCGCTGGTGGCGCCGATGACCGAGGCCGCGGCCGAGAAGACCCACGGCCCGGTGCCGCAGGCGGTGCGCGACAAGTGGAAGGCCATGGCCTCGGCGACCGACAACGTCGGCCTGTTCTTCGGCGAGGACATCTTCGTGGCCTTTGGCTCCATCGTGCTGATGCAGACCTTCCTGGCCGAGAACGGCATCGTCACCGACTCGCTGCACATCGCGCTGTGGGGCATCCCGACGGCCATCGCAGCTTTTGTCATCCACGCCGCGCGGCTGATCCGGATGGACCACCGGCTGCCGCAGGACATTGCCCGCGCCCGCGCCGAGGACGCCCAATGAACGCCATCCTCAAGCTCGACCAGCTTTTCGTTCTGACCGGCGCTGTGCTGCTGATGGTCGCCTGGCTGACGTGCCGCGATGCCAGCAACCCGCGGCGCTGGAGCAGCGGCCTGTTCTGGGCCCTGTGGGCCGTCATCTACCTGGCCGGCGACAGCCTGCCGCCCATCGTCTGCGGCTTGATCGTCGTCATGCTCGCGGCGCTCGGCGGCCTGGGCGGCGTATCCCTGGGCAAGCATTCCACGCGCGAACCGGCCGAGCGCCAGGCCAGCGCCGCGCGCCTGGGCAACAAGCTCTTCCTGCCCATCCTGGCGATCACGACGCTGGCCCTCGTCGGCAGCCTGACGCTGAAGAATGTCAGCCTCGGCGGCCTGCTGCTCGTCGAGACCAAGAACGTGACGCTGATCAGCGTCGGCATCGGCGCCATCGTCGGCCTGATCGCCGCGCTGTGGATGACGCGCGAGCGCCCGATGCAAGCCGTGCGCGAGGCGCGCCGGCTGCTGGAGACCATGGGACCCGCGGTCATCCTGCCGCAGATGCTGGCGACGCTGGGCCTGCTGTTCGCCGACGCTGGCGTGGGCAAGGCCGTGGCCAGCATCACGACGAGTGCCATCCCGGTCGACAACGCCTGGTTCGCCGTCACGGCCTACGCGCTCGGCATGGCCCTGTTCACGATGGTGATGGGCAATGCCTTCGCGGCCTTCCCGGTCATGACGGCCGGCATCGGCATTCCCATCCTGCTCGGCATGCACCACGGCGACGCCGCCGTGATGGCCGCCATCGGCATGTTCTGCGGCTACTGCGGCACACTGATGACGCCCATGGCCGCCAACTTCAACATCATCCCGGCCGCCCTGCTCGAGCTGAAGGACAAGAACGCCGTCATCCGCGCGCAGTGGCCCACGGCGCTGATGCTGCTGGCGGTCAATATCGTGCTGCTGAAAATCCTGATGTTCCGTTGATGCAGGACGAGTTGTTCGGCGGCCCGCCGGCCAAACGGCCGCGCGGCGTGCAACCCGCGCCGGCCACCGCCGAAGACCTGGCCCTGGCTGCGGCGCTGTCGCCGCACGTCCACCTCGGCACGTCGACCTGGAGCTACCCCGGCTGGCAAGGCCAGATCTGGGCCGGGCGGCACAGCGAGGCGACGCTGTCCAAAACGGGCCTGGCGGCCTACGCCGCCCACCCGCTGCTGCGCGCCGTCGGCATCGACCGCAGCTTCTACCGGCCCATGGCCGCCAGCGACTTCGAGCGCCACGCCAACCAGGTGCCGAAGGGCTTTCGCTTCACCGTCAAGGCGCCCAACCTCGTGACGGACGCGTTGCTGCGCAGCGAAGACGGCCGCGGCCAGGAGGCCAACCCGCTCTTCCTCGACGCGAGTGCCGCGCGGCAGGACTTCATCGAGCCGGTGGTCGAAGGCCTGGGCGAGCGCATCGGTGCCCTCGTCTTCCAGCTCAGCCCGCTGCCCGGCCCGCTGCTCGCGAACATGACCGAGCAGCTCGACCGGCTGCATGCATTGCTCCTGGCATGCCCCAAGCCGCCAGCGGGGGTCATCGCCGTGGAAGTACGCGATGCGGCATGGCTGGGCGCCGAACTCGTCTCGCTGCTGCGCGACACCGGCGCCCGCTATTGCCTGGGACTGCACCCCAAGCTGCCGCCGCTGGGCGAACAGCTGGCCATGCTGCGTGCGATGTGGCCAGGCCCGCTGGTGGCGCGCTGGAACCTGAATCGCCTGCACGGACCCTACGGCTACGAGGCCGCCGTGAAGCGCTACGGCGAATACGGTGAGATGCTGGACCCCGACCTGGACACGCGCGCCGAGCTGGCCCGCGTCATCCGAGGCACGGCCGGTGCGGGTCAGGACGTGTTCGTGACCATCTCCAACCACGCCGAGGGCTCGGCACCGCTCAGCGTGCGTGCGCTGGCCCGGGCCGTCGTCGACGGCTGAGCGCCGGCTGGCCCGTCAGCGCGTGCGCGGCTGCACGGGCAGGTTGCCGCCTTCCTGCTCCCAGCGGTGCACGTCGTCGCGAAGCTGGCGCTTCTCGTGATGCACGCGGCGTTTGGCATGGTGGTGGCTCAGCTTGCGCACGAGGGTCGCGGTCAGGCCCGACACGGCGACGAGGGCGAGGACTTGCTTGAACAACATGGGGCTCTCCCGGTTGGGCTGGAATCCAGTCGCTACCGATGTTCGGCGCCGCTTCGCGCCCGCGCGGTCGGCGGGCGGCTTCAGCGCGCGTAGGACAGCGCCCAGCCGGTCAGCCTTGCAGGGGCCAGCGGGCGATGACGTCGTGCCGGGTCAGACCCTGGGGGCTGGCGACGAGGACGAATTCGCTGGCCGTCCAGCCGGGCAGGTCCACGTCCCAGGCGGGCGCGCGGCGCCTGTCGTAGCGCAGCGTCAGGTGCGGCTCGTAGTCCCGCTCCGGCGCAGCCAGGCCGTGGGCAAGGAGGCGATCGACGAGGGCGTCGCGCAGCTCGCGCACGGGCTCCAGCCCCTGGCCGCCGGTCAGCACGAAGGGGTACTTCGTCGCATCGCTCCTGCCCCAGCTCATGAACTTGTCGAAGCTCAGGTCGAAAGCCGGCCGCACGACCTCGGCCGCCGCGCGCCCGGCGAGTGCCACGAGCTGCGGATCGGGCTCGCCGTCGGCATAGCCGAAGTAGTGCAGCGTGATGTGGAAGATGCGGCTCGGCCGCAGCCGCGGCACGAGGCCGCGCGCCTCGTGCTCCGCGGTGACGACGCACGCGATGCGCTCGGCCGTCTCCTCGTCGGGCCGCAGCGCGAAGAAGAGCTTGTGGCCGGTCACCGCGTCAGTTCGTCGCGGCGGATGCGGCCTCGACCGCGCGCCGGGCGGCATCGTCGATGGAACTCTGCACCTGCTGGCCTACGGCCTTGGGGTTAGGCAAGGCTCCGCTGGCCGCCGATGCACCGGCCGGCGGCGGCTTCAGCGCCGCGGCCTGCTTCTTGACCAGCGACAGCACGATGGCCGCGACGATGACGAGGGCGAGGATGCTGAAGGCAGCGCGCATGGTGTAAGGCGATGGCTGACGGTGGAAGCAGCATAGCCCTGACAGCCGCCCGCAGCCGTGCTTGATCTGGCGCAAGGGCGCGGCGAGCACCCCTGACTAGCATGACCCGGCCAGGACCAACTCGGTCCAGCTCCGACCCAGGAGAACCGACATGCTCGTGCGACTGCTTGTGCTCGCCGCCCTCACCGCCTCTCTTGCGACGGCCCATGGCGCTCCCGACAACACCCTGCCGGTGATCCACGCGCAGCTGACCAGCCCGCCGCTGGTGCCCCCCGCCACGGCGCGCACGGCGCCGGCCAAGGTCATCGTCGAGTTGGAGGTGGTGGAGAAGGACATGCCCATCTCGGAAGGCGTGAGTTACACCTTCTGGACCTTCGGTGGCACCGTGCCGGGCAGCTTCATCCGCGTGCGCCAGGGCGACACGGTGGAGTTCCACCTGAAGAACCATCCGAGCAGCAAGATGCCGCACAACATCGACCTGCACGGCGTGACCGGCCCGGGCGGCGGCGCGGCGTCCAGCTTCACGGCGCCGGGCCACGAGTCGCAGTTCACCTTCAAGGCGCTCAACGAAGGCATCTACGTCTACCACTGCGCCACCGCGCCGGTGGGCATGCACATCGCCAACGGCATGTACGGCCTGATCCTGGTGGAGCCGCCGCAGGGCATGCCCAAGGTCGACCACGAGTACTACGTGATGCAGGGCGACTTCTACACGGGCGGCAAGTACCGCGAGAAGGGCGACCAGCCGTTCGACATGGAGAAGGCGATCGACGAGCGCCCGACCTACGTGCTGTTCAACGGCGCCGAGGGCGCGCTCACCGGCGACAAGGCGCTCAAGGCGAAGGTGGGCGAGACGGTGCGGCTGTTCGTCGGCAACGGCGGCCCGAACCTGGTGTCGAGCTTCCACGTGATCGGCGCGATCTTCGACGAGGTGCGCTTCGAGGGCGGCACCAACGTCCAGAAGAACGTGCAGACCACGCTGATCCCCGCGGGCGGCGCGGCCATCGCGAAATTCCGCACGCACGTGCCGGGCAGCTACGTGATGGTCGACCACTCGATCTTCCGCGCGTTCAACAAGGGCGCGCTGGCGATCCTGAAGGTCGAGGGCCAGCCGGACAAGTCGATCTACTCGGGCAAGGAACTCGACTCGGTCTACCTCGGCGACCGCTCGCGGCCCAATCTCGAGGCCGTCACCAAGGCCACGGAGTCGGCGCGCCAGGGCACGCTCACGCTGCAGGACCAGGTCAAGGCCGGCGAGGCGCTGTTCACGGGCACCTGCTCGGTGTGCCACCAGGCCAATGGCGCAGGCATCCCGGGGGTGTTCCCGCCGCTTGCGAAGTCCGACTACCTCGCGGCCGACCTGCCGCGCACCATCGGCATCCCGCTGCGCGGCCTGACCGGCAAGGTCACCGTCAACGGCACGCAGTACGACTCCGTGATGCCGCCGATGAGCCAGCTCAACGACGACGAGGTCGCC
>JAEKLF010000083.1 GCA_019509985.1 Burkholderiales bacterium
AGGCCTACCTGAAGGCGCAGGGCCTGCATGCCCGGCAGGCTCTCGACGCGCTGCCGCGTCGCCGCGAGATCGCGGCCAGGCTGGAGGCCTACAGCGCCGCGGCGACGGTGGTGGCCGTGCAGCAGGTCACCGAGCACTGGACCGTCTACTACCGCCGCGATCCAGGCCAGCAGAGCCTGCGCGCCTACGCCCTGCCGGCGGCCGGTGGCCAGGCGCAACTGCTGGTCGACCCCGAGGCGCTGAGCAAGCCGGGCGCACCGCGCGCGCTCAAGGGGGTGCTGATGTCGCCCGACGGCCGGCACCTGGCCTATGTGCTGGACACCGGCGGCGCCGAGATCCGCGAGCTGCGCATCCTCACGCTGGCCACGCGCGAGGACGTGCTCGTCTCGGCCCTGAACGCCGTCCCCGGCAGCTGGCTGCCTGACTCCAGCGGCCTGTACTACAGCCGGGCCCGTGACGACGCCGTGGTGGGCGCGCAGGACTACGGCCTCGGCCAGGCCAGCTGGCTGCACCGCCTGGGCACGCCGGCCAGCGCCGACGCCTGCCTATTCCGCACCAGCGAAGGCCCCCGGCTGGGTCAGGGTGAGCGCGAGCTGCCGCAGCTGCTGGCCGCGGCCGGCAGCGATCACCTGCTGGCCGTGATGTACAGCAACGGCGAATGGCCGGCCTATGCGCTGGTCGCCCCGACCGCAGCCCTGCAGCCCGGCCAGACCCCGTGGCAGGCCCTCTTCGGCGCCGAGGACGGCGTGCAGGACGTGGCCCTGCACGGCGACACCGTCTACGTCCTCGCCAAGGGCCGTGCCGCGCGCGGCGAGGTCTGGAGCGTCGATGCCCGCAAGCCGGCCACCGCCAACCGCGTCGTGCTGATCCCCCAGGGCGAGCATGCGATCGACGCGCTGGCTCTGGCCAGCGACGGCATCTACGTTCATGAGTTCCGCGGCCAGGTCGGCGCGCTCAAGCGCTACGCCTTCGCCACCGGCCGCGTCGAGGATGTGCCCCTGCCCCGCGAAGGCGCCGTCTGGGACGTGAAGGCCAGCTCCTCCCGCGAGGGCGCCTGGTTCGGCATGGACGGCCTCACCTGGCCGGCCGTCACGCTGCACGCCGATGCGCGGTTGCGCGTCACCGACACCGGCCTCACGCCGCCCGCGCCCTTCGACACCGCCCCGTTCACCACCACGCGGCTGGAGGTCAAGGCCCGCGACGGCGCCATGGTGCCCATCGAGATCATGCACAGGCGGGACACGCCTCGCGATGGCCGCCGGCCCCTGCTCATCCAGGCCTATGGCAGCTACGGCCTGCCGCTGGACCCTGGCTTCGTGCCCAGCCTGCTCGCCTTCCTGGAACTGGGCGGCGTGATGGTGATGGCCCATGTGCGCGGTGGCGGCGAGAAGGGCGAGGACTGGCACCGCGCCGGCATGAAGGCCGCCAAGCCCAACACCTGGCGCGACGTCATCGACGTGGCCGAGGTCCTGGTGCGCGAGCGCTGGACCTCCCCGCGCCATCTGGCGCTGTGGGGCACCTCGGCCGGCGGCATCATGGTGGGCCGGGCCATCACCGAGCGGCCCGACCTGTTTCGCGTCGCCATCGGCGAGGTCGGCATCTTCAATCCGCTGCGCTTCGAGCTCACTGCCAACGGGCCCGGGAACGACCTCGAGTTCGGCACCGTCAAGAAGCAGGATGAGTTCGGCTGGCTGCGCGAGATGGACAGCTACCACCACGTCCGCTCCGGCGTGCGCTACCCCGCCACGCTGCTCATCACGGGCGCCAACGACGCCCGCGTCGAACCATGGCAGGTCGCCAAGCTGGCCGCGCGGCTGCAGAAGGATTCAGCCTCGGGCCGGCCGGTGCTGCTGCGCGTCGACTACGAGTCCGGCCACTACGCCTCCACGCGCGCGGCGAACGTGCTCAAGTACACCGACATCTTTGCCTTCCTGCTGGCCCAGGTTGGCTGAGCCGCTTCGTCACGATCCGGCGACGATGCGTGCCGCCAGCAGCAGCACGCTGCGCCGGTGCGCATCGGCGAGCGCGTCGGCTCGGGCGGCGCAGGCCAGCGTCAGCTCGGCATGGCCCGGCGCCGGCAGCGCCGTGTTGGCTGGTGCATGCAGCGGCGCCCAGTGCCAGCGCGCGCGCAGGCGCAGCTGCAGGCCGGCGCCGTCGGCGTGCGCCAGCCATTCGTCCACCTGCACGATGAGGCGCAGAGACTCGGCGCCGCTGTCCGGCTGCGGCCCCGCGCCCAGCGCGACCGGGTAGGGCTGGCGCAGCCGCCACAGGTCCTCGGCCAGCACGCGCGGCAGGGCCTCGCGCAGCGGCTCGGCCCAACGGGCCTCGGGCCAGACGGCCAGGCCCGCGCTGCCCTCGGCGACGAGGACCTCGTCGCGGTCCAGCAGCTCGGGCAGCGCGATCTGCGGGCTCAGCACCCAGGCGCGGCCATCCTGGCCGGGCTTGGCATCGGGCGGCAGTGGCGGCGTGCCGGTCAGCGCGTAGAGCCGGCGCGGCGGCGCGTCACGGCTGGCGCAGCCCGGCAGCGACGCGGCCAGCCCGGCCAGCAGCAGGAGCAATCCGTCGCGGCGGGTCGGCGAGGCGGTGACGAGGTGGTTCATCGGGCGGGCTCCACGGCAGTGGCGGGGGCGGGGGCGGGGGCGGGGTCGGGCCGGCGGCCGCGCAGCAGCGACTCGGGCTGCGCGTCCAGCGTGTTGGCGAGCTGGCGCAGCGCGCGCGCCGCGGAGGACAGGTCGCGCATCGTGCGCTCGGTCTGCTGCAGCAGCGGGCCGTCGCTGTCGGCGCTCTCGCGCAGCGAGGCGCTGGCGCGGCTCAGCTCGTCCAGCGCCCGCTGCAGGTCCCGCACGACGGCGCCGTTCGGGTCCAGCAGCGCGCTGGCGCGGTCGGCACCGCGGCTCACGCTGGAGGCGGCGTCCGACACGCGGTTGCCGGCACGGTCCACGCTGGCCATCGCGCGCTGGGCGCCGTTGCTCAGCGGCACGGCGCGCTGGTCCAGCTGCGCGGCCAGGCTGCGCGCGTGGGCGGCCGTGGCGGCGAAATCCTTCAGGCCCTGCTTGAGCTCCGGCCCGGTGACCAGGGCGTGGGCGGCGCTGGCGATCTGGCCCAGGTCGTCGAGGACGTGGCGCAGGTCCAGCCCGTCGAGCTGGCTCTTCAGCGCCTGGAAGACGGTCGGGCTGGTCGGGACCTCGGTGGCGTTGCCGCGGTAGCCGCCATGCAGCACGCCGTGCGTCTTGGGGCGGATGTCCAGGTCCACGTAGAGCTGGCCGGTCACCAGGCTTTGCGTGCCCAGCTGGGCGGTCAGGCCGCGGCCGATCAGCGTGGGCAACGCGTGAGCGATGTCGTCATGGGTGCGGTGGCCGTCCAGGTCGCGCACGGCGTCGTCGTCCAGTTCGGCGACGACCGGCATCGCGAAGCTGTCGGTCTTGCTGTCGTAATAGACGCTGATCTCGGTCACGTCGCCGATGTGCACGCCGCGGAAAACCACCGGCGCGCCCTTCTGCAGCCCGTAGACCGAACCGGTGAAGAACATCACGACGCGTTGCGGCTGCTTGAACCAGTGGTGGCCCGGCAGCGCGATGAGGGCGGCCGCCAGGATGGCCAGCGCGGCCACGACGAAGGCGCCGATGACGAAGGGACTGGCGCGGCGGCGCTTCATGCGGGCTGCTCCTTCGGGTCTTCCTGCGCCTTCGGCTCCTTCTGTTCACGCCGGCCGCGGGTCAGGAAGTCGCGCACCGGCTCTGGCCCGTGGTCGCGCAGTTCGGCGGGAGGGCCCAGGGCCGTCGCCGTGTGCGCCTCGACGTCGAGGAAGAGCAGCCGGTCCGCCACGGCGAACAGGCTCTCCAGTTCGTGCGTGACGAGGACGACGGCCCGGCCCATGTCGCGCTTGAGGCGCAGGATGAGATCGTCCCCGAGGGCTCGTCCAGGCAGAGCAGCGGCGGGTCCAGCACCAGCGCGCGGGCGATGGCCGCGCGCTTCCTCATGCCGCCCGACAGCGCGGCCGGTTCGGCGTCGAAGGTGGCGGGCTCGTCCAGCCCGGCCAGCGCCAGCTTGTGGCGCGCCTGCTGCTCGCGCTGCTTCTCGTCGAGTTCGGTGTAGAGCTCCAGCGGCAGCATCAGGTTCTCGCCGACGGTCATGCTGCTCCACAGCGCGCCGGCCTGGAAGGCGACGCCGATCTCGCGATGCGGCGGGTCGTCGCCGTGCACGTCGCGCTCCTGGCCGCCGGCCATCCAGGTGACGCGCCCGGTCCTCGGTGTCTGCAGGCCGATCATGTGGCGCACCAGCGTGCTCTTGCCGCAGCCGCTGGCGCCGACGATGGCCAGCACCTCGCCGGCGTGAACGTCGAAGCTCAGGCCGTGCTGCAGCTCGCGCCCGCCGGCATGCAGGCTCAGGTCTTCGACGCGCATCAGCACCTCCCCTTTCTGCGGGCCGGGCGCCGGGCCGCTCCCAAGCCGGCCCGCGCCGGCGATGTGCTCGCGGCCCGAAGCCGCGGGCATCGCCGTCCCCTCGGAGGACCGGCCAACGTGTTCGTTGGACGAGGGGCTCATACATCCAGCCTCTGGAAGATGACGGTCAGCGTCGACGCCGCAACCACCATCCAGACGATGGCCTGCACGACGGCGGCCGTCGTCGCCTCGCCCACGGCCTGCGCGCTGCGCCCGGCGTTCAGGCCTTGGCGGCAGCCGGCCAGCGCGACCAGCACCGCGTACACGCTGCCCTTGAGCAGGCCGACGAACAGGTCCCAGCCCTCCAGCGCCTCGCGTGTCGTCGTCAGATAGGCCATGGCCGGCACGTCGTAGAGCCCGACGGCGACGGCGCAGCCGACCGCCAGGCCGGCGATGCCGGCGCACAGCGTCAGCAGCGGCCCGGTGACGAGCAGGGCCAGCATGCGCGGCAGCACCAGGTGCTCCACCGGGTCCACGCCCAGCGTCGTCAGCGCGTCGATCTCCTCGCCCGCGCGCATGCTGCCGATCTGGGCCGCGAAGGCCGCGCCGACGCGCCCGGCCAGCACGATGCCCACCACCAGCGCTGCGATCTCGCGCACGACGCCGATGGTCACGAGGTTGGCGATGAAGCTCTGCGCGCCGAAGCGCTGCAGCTGCTCCGCGCCCATGTAGGCCACGATCAGCCCGACCAGGCTGCTGACCAGCAGCACGATGGGCAGGCTGCGCGGCCCGGTCTGCTCGATCTGCCACAGCCAGTCGCTCAGCCGCATCGCGCTGCGGCCGCGCGCCAGCCGCCCGAGCGCGCCCAGCAGGCTGCCGACGAAGACCAGCGTCTTGTGCCACTCCGGCTCTGGCGCGGGCTCCTCGTCCTCGGCCGGCTTCTTCTGGGGCGCCGTGTCGGGCCGCGGCAGGCTCAAGCCCAGCAGCGGCTGCAGGCCACGCGGCAGGCCGGCCAGGTCCAGCGCCACACCGCCACGCGCCAGCGGCGCCAGCGCCTGCCACAGCGCGGCCGCGAACGGCGGCCGCCAGTGCGCCAGCGAGCTGCTGTCAAAGCTCAGCTGCGTGCCTTCGGCCACGGGCAGCTCGGTCGGCGGCTTGGGCAGCTCGGCGTCGCCCGCGCCCCAGTCGCCCGTCAGCACGAGGCGCCAGCGCTGGCCCTCGCCCTCCCAGCGCGCGTTCGCCGCGGCGCCGCCGTGACGGCTGTCGTCGGGCGGGGTCAGCGGGGCGGGCAGGGCATGGGGCATGGGTGGGCAGGTGGCTTCGCAGTCCCATGCTCTGCCCCGCCAGTGCATCCGCGTCCCGGACACCAGCACCGCGCGTTGTAGGACGGCGCGCCGCCGCCTGGGGCAAGCCGCGGTCCCGCCGGGGCGAACCGCCCGGCCGCCGCCGCAAAGCCCGCTACGCTGGCGGCCATGTCCATCCTGCCCCGCCGCTGGCGCCTGCCCTACGTCGCGCTGCTCATCGTCGTCGGCCTGCTGCTGAGCGCCTCGGCGCTGCAGGCCTATCGTCTCTCCGGCGGCACGCGGCCGTGGGAGCCGTTCCTGTGGGAGTTCAGCTCGATCAGCGTCATCGGCCTCCTGGTGCTGGGCGTGCACGCACTGATGGGCGCGCTGCGCGGCCGGCCCTGGCAGCGGCAGCTGGCGGTGCACGCGCTGGCGCTGCCGCTGTTCAGCCTGGCCCACGTCGCCGGCATGTTCGGCCTGCGCTTTGCCGTCTATGCCTTGGCGGGCGTCGACTACCGGCCCGATGATCTGCACAGCGTGCTGGTGTTCGAGGGCGGCAAGGACGCGGTCAGCTACATCAGCTTCTGCCTGATCTCGCGCGGCGTGTGGATGGCCCAGGCCGCCGCGGCGCGCGCTCAGGAGCTGGACCGCGCCCGCCGCGAGCTGGCCGAGGTGCGCCTGGCGCGCCTGGCCGACCAGGTGCAACCGCACTTCCTGTTCAACACGCTGAACCTGATCTCCTCGGTCATGTACGAGGATGTGCCGCGCGCCGACCGGCTGCTGTGCCAGCTGGCCGACCTGCTGCGCCAGACGCTGGCGGCCCAGCAGCGCGCCGAGCATTCGGTGGCCGAGGAGCTGGCCCTGGTGCAGCCCTTCCTGGCACTGATGCAGGCCCGCTTCGGCCCCGAGCGCCTGGTCGTGCAGATCGACGCCGACGCGGCTGCGCGGGACTGCCGGCTGCCGGCCTTGCTGCTGCTTGCGCCGGTCGAGAACGCCGTCAAGCACGACGTCGCGCGGCACCGCGGCCGCGTGACGGTCAGCGTGCGTGCCGAGCGACGCGGCGAGCACCTGCGGCTGACGGTCAGCAACCACGGCGACACGCCGGTGCCCGAGGCCAGGCCCGACCCCGACGGCGGCCTGGGCCTGCGCAATCTGCGCGAGCGGCTGGATGGGCGCTACGGCGCGGCGGCGCGCGTCGACTTCGGTCCGGATGCCGGCGGCATGACGCTCGCCGTGGAGTTGCCATGCGCGTGCTGATCGTCGACGACGAACCCGCCGCGCGCTCCAAGCTGCGCCGCCTGCTGGCCGCCGAGGCCGACGTCGCCGAGCTGCTGGAGGCGCCCGATGCGCCCGCGGCGCTGGCCCTGGTGGGGTCGCTCGCCACGCCGCCCGACCTGGCCCTGCTCGACATCGAGATGCCGGGCGGCAACGGCGTGCAGCTGGCCGCCGCGCTGCGCGAGATGGGCGTGCGCGGCATCGTCTTCTCGACGGCCCATGCTGAGCATGCTCTGCAGGCCTTCGAGCTCGCGGCGCTGGACTATCTGCTCAAGCCCTACACGGCCGAGCGTCTGGCCGCCGCGCTGGCCCGCGTGCGCGAGTTGCTGGCGCGGCCCGTGGCGACGGTGGGCGAATGGTGGGTGGACGGCGAGCGCCTGCGCCTGGCCGACGTGCAGTGGATCAGCGCGGCCGACAACTACATCGAGCTGCACCTGCCACCGCGCAGCCTGCTGGAGCGCGCGACGCTGGCGGAGGCGCTGGAGCGCCCTGGCTGGGCCGCGCGCTTCCTGCGCGTGCACCGCAGTCACGCGGTCAACCCGGCGCATGTGCAGCGTGTCGAGCGCTTGGGCAGCGGCGAGGCGGTGCTGAGCTTGAGCTGCGGCGAGACCCTGCGCGTGTCGCGCGGCTACCGCGCGGCGCTGGACGCATTCGCCCCGTAAACGGCGCCACTCGCCCCAGCGCGCTCGCGCCGGGCGCGGCCGGCCGCGAAGCTGGTGCCATGAACACGCCATCCACCCGCCTGCCCTTTCTCGACGGCCTGCGCGTCGCCGCCTTCGCGCTGCTGATCCCGTACCACGTCGGCATGTACTACGTGAGCTGGGACTGGCATGTGAAGAGCCCCGCGGCCAGCGACACGCTCGAACCTTTCATGATGCTCAGCTCGCCCTGGCGGCTGGGCCTGCTCTTCCTGATCGCCGGTGCGGCTTGCCAAGGCCTGATGGCCAGGCGCGGCGCGCTCGGCACGATCAAGGACCGTTCGCTGCGCCTGCTGCTGCCGCTGATCTTCGGCATGGCCGTCATCGTCACGCCGCAAGCCTACTTCGAGGTGTTGACCAAGGTGCCCGCGCAGCTGCCCGGTGACGGCGGCTACCTGGACTTCTGGAACGCCTACCTGCATGGCGGCAAGTACTGCCGCGGCCTGGATTGCATGACGGTGCCGACCTGGAACCATCTCTGGTTCCTGCCCTATCTGTGGGCCTACGCCGTCATCGGCGCGCTGCTGACCGCGGCCATGCGCCGGACGCCCCGCGCGCTGGCCCTGCCCACCTGGGCCTGGCTGCTATTGCCGGCCGTGCCGCTGGCGCTGGCGCGCGTCTTCGTGATGCCGCATTTCCCGACCACGCACGACCTCGTCCACGACCTCTACGAGCATCTGGAATACGGCTGGCTGTTCGCCGTCGGCTGGGCCAGCCGCACGCCGCTGGCCTCGGGACTGTGGGCGGCCGCGCTGCGGTTGCGCTGGGTGGCGCTGGGCGCCTTCCTCGCCAGCTGGGCCGTGCTGCTGGTCTACGCCGGGCACTACGGCGACACGATGCCACCGGAAGGCCTCATCACCGCGGCCCGCACGCTGCGCGGCTCCGAGAGCTGGTGGGCCATCGTCGCCGCCTGCGGCTGGGCGCAGGTCGCCTTCAAGCGCGAATCACCGCTGCTGCGCCAGGCCAGTGCCGCGGTGTTCTGCCTCTACGTGCTGCACCAGAGCGTCATCGTGCTGCTGACCCAGGTGCTCAAGCCGCTGGCCCTGCCCTGGGGGCTGGAGGCGGTGCTGCTGATCGCGCTGACCTTTGCGATCTGCGGGCTGGCCTACCTGGTTCTGCGCCGCGTGCCGGGGCTGGCGCTGCTGGTGGGCATTCAACGCACGCCGCGCGTGATGGGGCAGTTCACGACGATGCCGGTCACGTCCAGCTCGACCTCACCCGTGCCTTGCGCAGCCAGCACGGCTTCTTCCGAGCGCAGCTCGCGCGGCGACGCGCCGGTCTTCCAGCGCACCAGCACCAGCCGCCACAGCGGGCTGTAGTTCAGGTCGGGCTTCGCCGCGCCGATGGGCGCCGGGCCGGACGGGAACACGCTGATCTGCGCGCCGTCCGCGAACTTGTAGACCCGCTCGGTCAGCGAGGCGCGGCCCGTGCCGAGGGCATCGCCAGGCGTGGCGCATGGTTCACGCCGGCCTGCGCGGCCATCGCGGCGTCGGAGATGTCGGTGGTCACGTAGTCGACGCGGCGGCCGTCGACCCAGGCCTGCTGCAGCGGCAGCACGACCTCGCCGGGCCGCTGCGGCGCCTGGGCGCAGGCGGCCAGCAAGCTGGTCAGCAGCAGACTGCCAAGCGGGCGGAGCAAGGCTGGTTTCATGGGCTGGCAGTCGTTGAGGGCGAGGCGGCGCTTACAGCCGGCGTGGGTGATATGGTGCGCCGCCCGCGCCGATGGGGTCGTCGGGCATCGCTCCGTTCGACATCGAGATGCCGATGATGGCGAATCTCCTGCTCGTCAGCCTCGTCGAGCAGGTGCGGCCACTGGCCGTCGCGCGCTAGGCCGCCACCGGCTCTGCGAGGCCAGCGCTGACGTAGACGCAGTCGCCCTGCTCGAAGACACGCACCTCGCCGGGCTGGAAGGCGGCCCAGGCTTCGTCGTGCGTCAGCGGCTCGGTGGCGATCAGCGTCATGCGGTCGCGCGGGCCGTTCAGCGTGGCGAGGTCGACGCTGAGGTCGCCGTCGCGCAGGCGCACATGGCCGAAGGGCGGCTTGCGGTGCAGCCAGTGCAGGCGGGTCGACGCATGCGCCAGCATCGCGCGGCCGTCGGTCAGCAGCAGGTTGAAGCGGCCGTGCTCGGCGATCTCGTGCAGCCAGGGCGTCAGCGTGGCAGCCAGCTCGGGCCAGCCGGGCAGCTGCTCGCCAAAGCGCTGCTGCAGGCGTTGCATCAGCCAGCAGAAGGCGCGCTCGCTATCGGTCTGGCCGGCTGGCCGAAAGGCGCCGCTCAGCGAGGGGTGGAAGTCCTTCAGGTCGCCGTTGTGGGCGAAGGCCCAGGTGCGGCCGGCCCAGTCGCGGCGAAAGGGGTGGCAGTTCTCGACCGCGCGGGCGCCCTGCGTGGCCTTGCGGATGTGGGCAATGATGTTGCGCGCCTGCACCGGGTGCTGACCGTAGTGCGAGGCCAGGTCCGAGTGAGCGGCCGGCTGGTCCTCGACGACGACCTCGCAGTGCTCGCCGTCATGCAGGGCCAGGCCCCAGCCGTCGACGTGGTCCGCGGTGCGCCCGCCGCGGGCGGCGAAGCCGCGCAGCGAGAAGTTGGCGGCGGCCGGCAGGCGGCTGTTGAGGGCGAAAAGCTCACACATCGGAAGGTCTTTGAGCAGCGCGGATGAGTTCTGAACGCCACAAGTCTGACGATGGATGACGCGAACGCCAAGGAAACTTCCGTCATGAGCTCATGCAAAAGCGCCGCAATCGCGGTTTTCGCGACAGAGTCCTCGCTTCGTCACCCCCACCGCCTCCTCGTCCAAAGGCTGCCATGACCCAAGCCCCCATCCCATCGACCGACGTCGGTGATGAACTGCCCGCCGTCGTCGCGGCCCTGCGCGGCAAACGCCAGCGCTGGCGCGAGGCCCACCGGCGCGGTGGCGATGGCCGCGAGCTGCCGTCGCGCGAGCTGCTGGCGGCCATGGTGCAGGGCCTGTCCGGTGCGCTGTTCCCGATGCGCCTGGGGCCGCCCACGCTGCTGCCCGAGAACGAGGACTTCTACGTCGGCCACACGCTGGGCACGGCGCTGGCCACGTTGCGCCAGCAGGCCGCGCTGGAGCTGCGCCATGACGCGCGCCAGCGCGGCGAGGCCGTGCCGGCCGACGACTCGGCCGAGCTGGCCAGCCGCTTCGTGCGCACGCTGCCCGCCGTGCGCGAGCTGCTGGACAGCGACGTGCTGGCGGCGTATCACGGCGACCCGGCCGCGCGCAGCGTCGACGAGGTGTTGCTGTGCTACCCGGGCGTGCGCGCGCTGATCAGCCACCGCCTCGCCCACGAGCTGTATCGGCTCGGCCTGCCGTTGATCGCCCGCGTCATCGCCGAGCTGGCGCACGCCGAGACCGGCATCGACATCCACCCCGGCGCCACCATCGGCCCGGGCTGCTTCATCGACCACGGCACCGGCGTCGTCATCGGCGAGACGGCGGTGCTCGGGTGCGGGGTGCGCATCTACCAGAACGTCACGCTGGGCGCCAAGAGCTTCCCCACCGACGGCGATGGCCATCCGGTCAAGGGCCAGCCGCGCCACCCCATCGTCGAGGACGATGCCGTCATCTACGCCGGCGCGACCGTGCTGGGCCGCGTCACCATCGGCCGCGGCGCGGTCATCGGCGGCAATGTGTGGGTCACGCGCAGCGTCGCGCCGGGCAGCCTGGTCACGCAGGCGGATTCGAAGTCCGAAGCCTGAACCTCAATGCAAGACGGCGACCCCGGGCGATCGCCGTTCGCGCTCTCGCGCCGTTTACTTGCCGCCCGGCACGTAGATCTGGTCGAACACGCCGCCATCGTCGAAGTGGGTTTTCTGCGCATTGCGCCAGCCGCCGAACAGCTCGTCCACCGTGAACAGGTCGACCTTGGCGAACTGCTTGGCGTACTTGGCCGCGACCTTGGCGTCGCGCGGCCGGTAGTAGTTGCGCGCCGCGATCTCCTGGCCCTCGGGGCTGTAGAGGTAGTTCAGGTAGGCCTCGGCCTGCTTGCGGGTGCCGCGCTTGTCGACGACCTTGTCGACCACGGCCACGGGCGGCTCGGCCAGCACCGAGATGCCGGGCGTGACGATCTCGAACTTGTCGGGGCCCAGCTCCTTGACGGCCAGGTAGGCCTCGTTCTCCCAGGCGATCAGCACGTCGCCGATGCCGCGCTCGACAAAGGTCGTCGTCGCGCCGCGGGCGCCCGAGTCCAGCACCTTGGTGTTGGCGTAGATGCGCTTGACGAAGGCCTTGGCCGAATCGACGTTGCCGCCGGGCTGCTTGAGCGCAAAGCCCCAGGCCGCCAGGTAGTTCCAGCGCGCACCGCCGCTGGTCTTGGGGTTGGGGGTGATGACGTCGACCCCGGAGCGCGCCAGGTCCGGCCAGTTGGCGATGTGCTTGGGGTTGCCCTTGCGCACCAGGAAGACGATGGTGGACGTGTAGGGGCTGGCGTTGTTGGGCAGCTTCTTCTGCCAGTCCGCGGCCAGCAGCTTGTGGTCGGCCAGCGCGTCGATGTCATAGGCCAGGGCCAGCGTGACGACGTCGGCCTCCAGGCCGTCGATGACCGAGCGCGCCTGCTTGCCGGAGCCGCCGTGCGAGGCCTTGAGGCTGACGGTCTCGCCGGTCTTGGCCTTCCACTGCGCGGCGAAGGCCTTGTTGAAGTCCTGGTAGAGCTCACGCGTCGGGTCGTAGGAGACGTTGAGCAGCGAGGTTTGAGCCAGGGCACCGGCAGCCGCGAAGCCGAGGGCGAGGGCGAGGGTGGTGAGCAGGCGGCGCATGATCTTGTCGGAGTGGGAGGAGCGCCGCACTCTAGGCAGGCATCGCTCGCCTGACAAAGAACAAGAAGTCACAAGCTCATGCGGTCCGCGTCGATGGCCAGAGTGGCGGCACGGGTCGACATCAGTGCGACAGCCCGTCGGGGCGCGGCTTGCGGCGGGAAGGCCATGCCCTGGCGATAGCTGGCCTGGTCGCGCGCATAGCAGTCGCAAGCTGCCGCCTCCAGGCCGGCGCGGTCGCAGACGGTGACCCAGCCGCGGTGGTAGCGGATCAGCCCGGCCTGCTGCAGGCTGCCGGCGGCCACCGTGACGCCGACGCGCCTGACCCCCAGCCGCAACGCCAGGGCCTCCTGCGTGACC
The DNA here is from genome assembly GCA_019509985.1 of Burkholderiales bacterium. Classification (GTDB taxonomy): domain Bacteria; phylum Pseudomonadota; class Gammaproteobacteria; order Burkholderiales; family Burkholderiaceae_C; genus Pelomonas. The sequence continues at coordinate 12,766 of JAEKLF010000083.1, forward strand.
GCAAAGCCGTCGCCGGTGGCGCGGTCCTGCCCCATCAGCAGCCAGCGCGCCAGCCGGGCCTGCAGCGCGTGAAAGCACAGGCAGGCCGCCGCCGTGGCGACCTGGCGCAGCTGCACGGCCAGGTAGCGCATCAGCAGGCGGCGCAGCGCCGGGCTGGTGGGCAGCTGGCGGCGCAGCTCCGCCGCAGGCAGGCTGACGGCCTGGCCTTCCTGCTGCACCAGCACGGTCAGCGAGCTCGCGGCCACACCCAGCAGCAGCTGCGCGCCCAGCACGCCCTCGCGGCCCACCATGCCGACCTGCAGCGGCGCATGTCCATCCAGCGGCGTCATCAGCGACACGAAGCCCTGCATCGGGAACAGCAGCGCCCGCGACGGCAGGCCCTGAGTGGCCAGTTGCTGGCCGCTGAGCAGCGGCAGGGACACGCTCTGCGCGAGCAGACGGCGCAGCTCCGCGGCGGGCAGGTGGTCGAGCAGATGGTTGCCGGTCATGCGCTCCAGTCTGCGCGCCGCCTGCCGTCGGCCTCCGTGCGCCAGCCCACCTTGGGCTCAGGCTGGTGACTTGGGCGGCCAGTTCAGCAGCCGGTCGTACTCGACCTTGACCACGCCGTAGCACTCGCAGCTGCGCTGCTCCAGGCCGGGGCGGTCCAGCACGGTGATGTGGCCGCGCGCGTAGTCGATCAGGCCGAGCTTTTGCAGCTTCAGCGCCGCCTCGGTGACGCCCTCGCGGCGCACGCCCAGCCGGTTGGCGATCAGCTCCTGCGTCATCACGAGGTGGTCGCCTTCGATGCGGTCCAGGCTGAGCAGCAGCGAGCGGCACAACTGCTGCTCCAGCAGGTGGTGGCGGTTGCAGACGGAGGTCTGCGACATCTGCGTGATCAGCGCCTGCGTGTAGCGCAGCAGCAGCTGCATGCTCAGGCCGTAGCGGTTGAACTCGGCCTTGATCTCCGACGCACGCAGCCGGTAGCAGCCGCCGGCGCTTTGCACGACGGCGCGGCTCGGCGTGGTCTCGCCGCCCATGAAGAGCGACACGCCGACCATGCCCTCGTAGCCCACCACGGCGATCTCGGCCGAGGCGCCGTCCTCCATCACATAGAGCATGGACACCACGGCCGTCGTGGGGAAGTACACATGGCTCTGCAGCTGGCCGGACTCGTAGATCACCTGTCCCAGCTTCAGCGGCAGGAATTCCAGCTGTCCGGCCCAGCGCCGCCAGTCTTCGTCGGGCAGGGCGGCCAGCAGGTGGTTGCGGCGCGGGTTCAGGGCATCGGGTGAATCGGCCATCGCTGCTCCAGCGCCGTCGTGATGCGACAGGGCCGGACTATGCGGCATGCGCGCTACCGGCGGGCGCCGGCGCCGCGCGCGTCAACGCGGCGAGGTTGCGGCGGACTGCACCGTCAGCAGCGCCAGCAGCCGCATCTGCTCGGCCTGCTGCGCCAGCAGCTCGCTCCATTGCTGCTCGCGCAGCTGATCCAGCTTGTCGTGAAGCAGCATGATTTCGAGTTCGGCCTTGAGGTTGATCTCATAGTCGTGCGCGGCCGTGATGCGGTCCTTCTCGGACTGGCGGTTCTGCGACATCAGGATGATGGGCGCCTGCACCGCCGCCAGCATGGACAGGAAGAGGTTGAGCAGGATGAAGGGGTAGGGATCGAAGGTGCTGCCGTGCAGCCCGAGCAGCACGGCATTGAGCGCCACCCAGACCAGCATGGTGGCCGCGAACAGGCCGACGAAGGTCCAGGAGCCGCCGAACGCGGCGACCGCATCGGCGGCGCGCTGGCCGCGCGTGGCGGGCGCGGCGTCGGCCGCCGGCTGTGCCGAGATCGGCCGGCGCTGGCCGACGTGGCGGGCCACGCGCTGGGTGCGTGCATCCAGCTCGGCAAAGGGCCGGCCCAGCAGGGCGGCCGCCCAGGCGTCATGAGCGCCATCGAGCGGAGGTGGGCCGGCTTTGACCGTCACTTCAGGCGCATGTCGTTGGACACGCCGCTGACGCCCTTGATGCCACGGGCCACCTTCACCGCCGTTTCCATCTGCGGCCGGGACGACACGAAGCCGCTGAGCTGCACGCGGCCCTTGAAGGTCTCGACATTGATCTCTGCCGCCTTCAGCGTCGGCTCGCCGAGGATGGCGGCCTTGACCTGGGTGGTGATCAGCGTGTCGTCGATGTACTCGCCCGTCGCCTCCTGGGTGCGGGTGGCAGCGCAGGCGCCGAGCAGCGTGAGCATGACCGTGGCGCCCAGCAGGCGCAGCGAGGTGTGGAGCTTGGAGGTGTTCATGGGAAATCCTGTTCAAGGATGAAAGACGCGGCGGGGGCCGCACCGGGGTTTGCTTCTGGCTCAGATCGCCCGCCACGGCGCGCCGTGCCACCGACTCTGGGGCGTGCCGCCGGCCGCGTCTGTCCGCCAGCGCACATGGCGTGCCACGAACCCGATGCCTCAGGCCAGCGCGATCTCCGGCAGCCTGACCCGGATCAGCGTGCCCTGGTTCAGCGACGAGGCCACCGACAGGCTGCCGTGCTCGGCCTCGACGCGAAACCGCATGCCCAGCAGGCCGTAGGCCGAGTTCGTGGCGGTGCCGGTGTCGAAGCCGACGCCGTCGTCCTTCACCGTGAGTTCGGCCTGGCCATTGGTGGCCGAGAGGTTCAGCCACAGCTGGCTCGCGCGGGCGTACTTGCTGATGTTGGTGAAGGCTTCCTGGACCACGCGGTAGACGACAAGCTCGGCGGCCTCCTCCAGCCGCACCGGCGCCAGCGTGCAGTGCATCTCGATGCCGGACTGCTTGGCGAATTCCCGCGCCAGAATCTCCAGCGTGACGACCAGGCCCAGAGTGCCCAGTGTGGAGGGGCGCAGGTTCTCGATGATGTTGCACTTCAGCGCGACGCCGCGGTTCAGCGTCTCCACGAGATGCGCCAGGCGCTCCAGCGCCTCGGGGGCGATGCCGGTCAGGCGGGCCTTGATGCGCGCAGCGTCCAGCTTGGCGGACGTGAGCAGGGCGCCCATCTCGTCGTGCAGGTCGCGCGCCAGCCGCGCACGTTCCTCCTCGCGCGCCGTCTCGATGTGATGCGCCAACTTGACGAGCTGCGTCGTGCGGCGTGCCACCTCCACCTCAAGGCGCTCGTGTTCTATCTCCACGACGCGCTGGTGCTCCTGCTTGTCCCGCTCGCGCAGCTCCTCCAGGGCCAGGCTCTGGCGCAGATAGAGGAAGAACGCGGCCAGGCTCACCACGCTCAGCACCATCACGCCGAGCCGGTTCAGCAGCAGCGTGCGATGGATGTCGGCCTGGCCGTCCTCGGTGGCGCGCAGGTCCTGGATGCTGATGACACCCGTCCGGACCGCATTGAGTTCGTCCAGCACCCCGCCAGACTGCCAGTAGGAGCTTTCGCCGATCAGCACCACCGTCAAGGCGGCCACGCAGGCGATGGGGAACAGGAGGGGGTTGCGGGAGATGACCGCGCGGATGTTCATGGTCGAGCTAGCCGTCGGTCGAGATGGCTTCGGTGCAGTGGTAGGGCAGCTGCAGGCTGCCGTCGATGCCGGCGACCGCGCGGATGGTGATGAGCGGCGCACCGGTCGTGACCGTGCCGAAGATGGTCGCGAAGGCCACATCGGCCGCATCCCGCCCGGTGCCGAAGCGCACGAAGCCCATCGGGATCGCGGTGCCCGAGGGGTCGAAGATGTACCAGCGGCCGCCAAGGTAGACCTCGACATAGGCGTGGAAGTCGGTGGGGCCGAGCGCGGGGTCGGCGCCGTAGTCGATGCCGGTGGCGAAACGCGCCGGGATGTTGATGGCCCGGCACAGCGCGATCATCAGGTGGGCGAAGTCGCGGCACACGCCCACCTGCCCGAGCAGCGTGTCGATGGCCGAGGTGTTGGAGTCTGACGTGTTCGGTGTGAAGCTGGTTCGCTCCAGCACCCAGTCGCGGATGGCCTGCACGCGGCCGTAGCCCTGCCAGCGCTGGCCGAACTCGCGCATGGCCAGCCGGTGCAGGCGGTCCGACTGGCAGTAGCGGCTCGGGTAGATGTAGCTCAGCACTTCGGCCGGCAGGTTCGCGACCGGCACCTCGGACACGTCGGCGGGCGGGGCGAAGTGATGCATCAGGTCCAGCGTGGCCCAATAGCTCAGCTTCAGCGGCCCGGGGCAGGCCTGCACGCGCAGGTAGCGGTTGCGCGTGGCCGGATCGGTGTCCACGCGTGCCGGCAGGTTCTGGCTCAGCGTCAGCGACTCCTGCAGCACCTGCTGGCGCGGCGTGTTGGCCGCGTGGATGTTGAAGATGAAGTCGCAGCCGGGGTCGGAGATGTCGTAGTCCAGCTCGAGCGAGAGCTCCAGGTGGATCATGGCCGACGCGCCGAAACGCGACCTACCGCCTGGGGGAATTTCATGACGACCACTGCCCGCCTTCAGAGACGCGACTTGGCGTCGTGGAAGGACTGGATGAAGGCGTCGCGCATGCGGTCCATGTCGGACACCCACTGGTGCCAGGACGCCTCGCCCGAGGCCGTCAGCTCCTCGAACTTGACGAGGGCATCCCGCGCATGGGCGCGCAGCTTGGTCAGCTCCTGCTCGTATTGTTCATGGGCTTCCTGCCGGGCATGCGCCGCCTTGGCTTCCAGGGCGGCCAGCTGGTCATTGAGCTTGTCGAGCTCCAATTTCATGTTCTCGACATAGGTATCGCGTGCGGTCATGGCGGGGTCTTTCGGGGGGAGGGGAATTCGCGCGGCGCAGCAGGTGGCTAAAGCCGGCCAAGCAACCACAGCACGACGAGGACCAGCAGCACCAGGCCGACGCCGCCCGAGGGCAGATAGCCCCAGCCGCGGCTGTGCGGCCAGGCGGGAAAGGCGCCCACCAGCAACAGGATGAGGACGATGAGCAGGATGGTGTTCATGGCATGCCTTGGGAATCGAGCCAGTCGCATGCTGGCCCCCGGGCGTCGGGGCGTCTGTTCGCTATCGCACCAACAGCCGGTTCAGCGCTCGCCCTGGTCAAGGCCGAGCCGCCTTGCCAGCGGCGCCAGCGTCGGCCCCTGGATCAGCAGCGACAGCAGCACGACAACGAAGGCGACGTCGAAGAAGCGCCAGCCGTCGGGCAGGCCGGCCAGCACCGGGTAGGTGGCCAGCACGATGGGCACCGCGCCGCGCAGGCCCGACCAGGCGACGAAGCATTGCTGGCGCCAGCCAAAGCCCAGCGGTGCCAGGCACAGCAGCACGGCGGCGGGGCGGGCCAGCAACATCAGCCCGGCGGCCACGAGCAGAGCCGGGCCGATGATGCGCAGCACCTCGTGCGGCGTGACGAGCAGGCCCAGCAGCAGGAAGAGGGCGGCCTGGGCCAGCCAGGTGTAGCCGGTCAGGCCGGGCAGGCTCAGCAGGGCGACACGCTCGGCATGGTGGCGCACCAGCAGGCCGGCGATGTAGACGGCCAGGAAGCCGGAGCCGCCGACGTGGTTCGTGACCGAGAACAGCAGCAGGCCCAGCGCGGCCATCAGCAGCGCGGCCAGGCCGTCGTGGTCGTCTTCGATGGGCAGTCGGCGCACCCATCCTGCAGCCAGCAGACCGCCCGCGACGCCGAACAGCAGGCCGAAGCCGAGCTGCTGGGCCAGCAACTGCATCAGCGCATTCAGCCCGGCTGCGGCCGGCGCGCCCGCCGCGGCCGGTGCCCACCAGGCGATCAGGCCGATGGTCAGCACCATGGCCATGGGATCGTTCATGGCCGACTCGACCTCGATGGTGGCGGCCAGCCGCGGCTCCAGGTTCAGGCGGCTGGCGCTGAACTGCGCGAACACGGCCGAGGCGTCGGTGGACGACACGGCCGCGCCGAGCAGCAGGCCTTCGGACCAGGGCATGGCCAGCGCCAGGTGGGCGATGCCGGCGACGATGGTGGCCGTGGCGGCCACGCCGACCGTGGCCAGCAGGCTGGCCGGCAGCATGCCGGCGCGCACCAGCGCCCAGCGCGTGCGCAGGCCGCCGTCGAACAGGATCAGGGCCAGGGCCAGATTGCCGACGTTGACGGCGAGCTTGTGGTCATCAAAAGGCAGGCCCAGCGGCCCGTCCACGCCGGTCAGCATGCCCACGACCATGAAGACGAGCAGATGGGACAGGCCCAGGCGGTGCGTGTACAAGGCGCCGGCGATGGCGATCAGCACCAGCGTGGCCACCGCCGCCGTGAGCAGGTCCGGACCTGCGAGCACGGCGCCGTGGACCATTGGATCAGCCTGCCGTCTGCGGTGTCGAGGTGCCGGCGCGCTCGGCAGCGTCAACGTGCAGGGACGATGCCGGGCGTCGCGGCGCCGGCGGCGTCGGCGCCCGTGCCGGCGCATCGGTCGAGCTCAGGACATTGACCGTGGGGGTCGCCGGCGTCGCGAAGCGGATGCCGCGCTGCTGGAACTCGCGCATCAGCGCCAGGTTCAGCGTCTGTTGGCGGTCCATGTAGACGTCGTAGTCGGGGCTCGTCACCCGGTAGACCACCTCGAAGTTCAGCGAGTTCTCGCCGAAACCCTTGAAGTGGGCACGGGCGAACTGCAGGAGCGGGTCGGCCTCGATCAACTGGCGGATCAGCGGCGGGATGGAAGCCACCACGTCGGCCGAGGCGTCGCTGGTGATGCCGAAATTGAACTGCACGCGGCGCGTCTGCAGGCGCTTGAAGTTGGCCACCGTGCGCTTGAGCAGTTCGGCGTTGGACATGACGATCTGCTCGCCGCCCAGGCTGCGGATGCGCGTCGTCTTCAGACCCACGCGCTCGACGGTGCCGGTCACGTCGCCGACGGTGATGGAGTCACCCACCTCGAAGGGCTTGTCCACCGCGATGGCCAGCGACGCGAACAGGTCGCTGAGGATGTTCTGCACCGCCAGCGCCAGCGCGATGCCGCCGATGCCCAGGCTGGCGACGAAGGCCGTGATGTTGACGCCCAGGTTGGACAGCACGGCCAGCACGATGACCACCCACAACGCGCCACGCAGCCCCCAGCTCAGCAGCGTGGCGGATGCCGACAGCGCCGTGCCGCCGCCGTGGCGCTGCTGCTGCGCGGCGAGCAGTTGCGAGACCGCCTGCTGCGCCCACAGGCCGATCTGCAGCGCGACGACGGCAAACCACAGCTGCGACACGCGGCCATGCCAGCGGTCGTCCAGCGGCAGCAGGCCCAGGCCCACCAGCAGGCCGACGACCCAGATGAGGCCGGCATTGGTTCGCTCCAGCACGCTGACGAGGTTGTCGTCCAGCGACGTGCGGGTGCGCTTGGACAGCGCCCGCAGCCGCTGCACGAGCAGACGCAGCCCGGTCTTGATGACGATGATGGTGACGATGCCGGCCAGCACCGCCGGCAGCACGTCCGTCCACGCCACCTGCGGCCACGCCGCCGCAGCGCGGCTGAGGAAATCGGTCCAGGTCATCGCTCCACCAGGCAGTCTTCGATTCATCGAACTTAGGCCGGTGGCGCGGTGCAGTCTGTCGGCGGGCGACAGCCGGGCCTGTGGGCCTTGGCTGACAGACCGGCCGATCCTGTACCGACCTCCGCGGACGAGGCCTTCGCTGACACCGTGAGCCGCCGTCGCGGCCTAAGGTGTGGCCTTGCCCCGTTCTGCATGGCTGATCCAAAGGACGTTCGATGGACACCACCCACCACGATTTCGCGGCACTGTTTACCCAATTGGGGTTGCCGGATTCGCCGGCCGAGATCAAGCAGTTCATCCGCGCACACCGGCCGCTGCCGCAGACGCTCAATCTGTCCGAGGCGCCGTTCTGGAATGCCAGCCAGGTGGCCTTCCTGCGCGAGCAATGGACTGCCGACGACGGTGACTGGGCCCTCCAGATCGACCAGCTGAACGCGGCGTTGCGCGAACACCCGGCCACCGGAGATCTGGAGCAGGTCGACTGCGCGCAATCCGCAAACGACGCCGCCGGCCGATGAAGCAGCCGTCCTGGGCGTCGCTGCTGCGACGCCATGCCGCGCTGCTGCAGCGCGCGGCCAAGCCGGTGCGCGAGCGGCGCCAGCCACCGGCCGGCGCGGGCAGCTGGCTGATGGGCGTCGTCATGGCGCCGGCCGGGCCGCGCCGCTACTGGCTGTTTCGCCCGGCGGGCGTGCGCTTCGGCGAGCGGCTGCCGTTGATGGTCATGCTGCACGGCTGCCACCAGGACGCCAAGAGCTTTGCCGACAGCACGCGCATGAATTCGGTCGCCGCGCGCGAGCGCTTCCTCGTGCTCTACCCCGAGCAGCCACGGCTGTCCAACGCGCAGGGTTGCTGGAACTGGTTCGACACGCAGTCGGGCCGGGCCTTCGGCGAGGCGGCTTGGATCATGCAGGCCATCGAGCAGGTCTGCGTGCTGTACGCGGCGGACCGCGAGCGTGTGGCGGTGGCCGGCCTGTCGGCGGGCGCCAGCATGGCGGCGCTGCTGGCCACGCGCTACCCGCAGCGCTTCAAGGCACTGGCCATGCACTCGGGCGTGCCGCCCGGCGCGGCCAGTTCACCGGCGTCGGCCGTGGGCGCGATGCAGGGACGGCGGGTGCCCAAGGCCGTCGTTGAACCGGCCGTGGCCTGGCCGCCGCTGATGGTCATCCACGGCGATGCCGACGGCGTCGTGTCGGCCCGCAACGCCGGTGCGGCGGCGCAGATGTGGTCAGACGCCGCCGGTGCCCGCGAGGGCGAACCGCAGGCGCAGGTGCGCGGCAAGCGCTACCCGATGCAGGTGACCCACTTCAAGCGCTCCCGCCGCGTGGTTGCGACGCTGGTGCAGGTCGGCCGGCTGGGCCACGCGTGGAGCGGCGGCGCGGCGCGCCAGCGCTTCAGCGACGCCAACGGCCCGGATGCGTCGCGCATGGTATGGCGCTTCGCGGCGCGGCAGTTCAGCGCGCCGCCAGCGCGTTGATCTGTTGGATCAAGGCGCGGTGGCTGGGCAGGTCGGCGACGGCGCGGTCCGCAAAGCGCTGGATCTTGGCGAACAGTTTCTGCGCCTCCTCCACCTGCGGGAAGTCGTCGCGGCCGGCGCTCAGGTCGGTCACGAAGCCCATGCCGTAGAGGATGTACTGGTAGTTGAAGAACGCGAAGGTCTCGGTGTCCAGCACGAAGTCGAAACGCCCGGGCGGCCGGATCTTCCACTCCTCCAGCAGGCCGGCCAGGCGGTCCGGGATGGAGGCCGGCGCGGCGTTGTCGCGCCAGAACGGCTCGCTGCGCTGGCTCAGGCAGTAGTGCAGCTTCAGGAAGTTGATGATGTTCTCGAAGCGGGCCGTCATCAGCTCGTTGAAGCGCCGCGCCGGCGCATGGATGGGGCCGCTGTGCGGCAGCATCTCGGCAATCATGCCGACGGCCGCTTCGATGAGGACCAGGCCGGTCGCCTCCAGCGGCTCCAGGAAGCCGGCCGACAGCCCGACGGCGACGCAGTTCTTCACCCACTGCTGCTGTCGGTAGCCCGGCGTGAAGGGGATGCTGCGCATCGCGAGGTCTTCGTTCCCCGCGCCGCAGTAGGCACGCAGGATGTCGGCGGCGCGGTCGTCGCTGAGGTGGCTGCTGGCGTAGACGCAGCCGATGCCGCGCGCGCCGTTGAGGCCGATCTCCCACAGCCAGCCCGCCTCATGCGCGGTGGCGATGGTGCTGCTCTCCATCGTCGCGTGCTCATCCAGCGGAACCTTGCAGGCCAGCGCGCGGTCGACGAAGAGCTGGTGGCGCACGGACTTGAAGTTGGCGCCCATGGCCCGGCCGATCAGCTCGGCGCGAAAGCCCGTGCAGTCGATGTAGAGCGCCGCCTCGAAACGGCCATGCTGGACCGTGTCGAGGTGGGCGATCGAACCCGTGCCGTCCAGCGACACGTCCGTCACCGTGCCTTCGACGTGGCGCACGCCCAGCTCGCGGGCGCGCGCGGCGAGCAGCTTGGCGAGCTTGATGGCGTCGAAGTGATAGGCGTAGTTCAAGGGCGCCGCATAGGGCGCCTCGCCGGCCCGCTTGGGCGCACGGTGGGCCTCGGCGACGCGCGCCTGCAAGGTCATGGCCTCGGCGAAGGGCAGGCGCCCGGCCGCGTCCTGCAGCAGCCAATAGGGCACGAGGTTGAGGTCCTCGGCGTAGAAGGGTGCCTCGAAGGGATGGAAGAACTGCTGGTGCTGGCCGCCGGCGGGCGTGCGCGCCCAGTCGACGAAGCGGATGCCCTGCTTGAGCGTCGCCGAGGTTTCGCGGATGAAGCGCGCCTCGTCGATGCCGAGGAATTGCAGCGTCGTGCGGATGGTGGGGAAAGTGCCTTCGCCGACGCCGACGCTGCTGATGTCGGGCGACTCCAGCACGGTCACCTCGAGGTGGCTGCGCTCCGACAGCTTCAGCGCCTTGGCCAGGTAGGCCGCGGTCAGCCAGCCGGCCGTGCCGCCACCGACGATCAGGATGCGGCGCTTGTTCATGCTCTCGTGTACAGGTTCTTCAGCCACTGGTGGCCGGTCTGGGCGCCGTGGCTCCAGTCCTCGTCCTCCTCCGCGGCGGCCTGGGCGACATAGCCGGACGGGTTGAGCAGCTTCACGCGGCCCACGCGGAAGGCCGACACGCGGTGGGTCACGAAGGTCAGGCCCTGCTCCAGCGCGGTCGCGGCCAGCAGGCCGTCGCGCGTGTTGGCATAGGGCAGCTGGGCGCGGCGGCGCACGGTTGCTGCGTCCACCGGCAGCACACGGCCCTCGAAGGCGGGCATCACGCGGTTGTCTATCCAGTCGCGCACGACCAGGCCGGCGGCGCGGTCCTTGCGCCCCAGGCGGGCGGCGGCGTTCTCGATCTCCAGCAGGCTCAACGCCGACATGAACAGCTTCTGCCGCGCGATGCCCGCGGCCCAGGAGGCCAGGCCAGGGTCGGACTGGCCGGCCCGGGCCTTGCGCAGTTCGAGCACGATGCCCGTGTCGAGCAGGTACATCAGTCGAGACTTTCGCGGTGGTCCCACGCGCCGTCGGCGGACGCATCGGCGGCCTCCAGCGCCACGGGTTCGGGCATGGCCAGCAGTTCCAGGATGCTCTCGCCCTCTCCTGTCAGGCGGCGGTACTCGGCAATGCTCATCAACACATGCGTGGGCTGGCCACGGTCGGTGATGAGCACCGGCTCGACCTGCGCCGCGCGCTTGGCGTGACTGACGTCCCGGTTGAAATCGCGGCTGCTGAGTAGCTTCATCAGGAGCGCGAATGTACCTACCTACCTGCAAGAACGCAATCCGGATGTAGGTACGAAGGCTCGGAACTGCCAGCCCGGATGGACAGCGAAAAGCCCGCTGGCACAGTGCATTGCGAGATTGACGGCGCTTTCATCAATGTCCGAAGACAACGTTGTACAGCGCGCCGGAGCGGCGGCAAGTCACGACGACAGCGAACATCTAGAGGAACCCCCATGGCTCTCGACATCAACCTGCCGGACCTGCTCGGCGACGTCTTCGCCAAGCACGGCCCGGCGGCCGCGGCGGTCGCCAAGACCTATGCCCCGTCGGATTTCAGCGTTCATTTCTTCCTGCAGCTGGCCATCATCCTGCTGGCCTGCCGCGTCGTCGGCTGGGCCGGCCGCAAGTTCCTGGGCCAGCCCCAGGTGGTGGGTGAAATGATTGCCGGCGTCATCCTCGGCCCGTCGCTGCTGGGGCTGTTCTTCCCCGAGGCGCAGGCGACCATCTTCCCCAAGGAGATGAAGAACGTCCTGTATACCGGCGCGCAGCTGGGCGTGGGCCTGTACATGTTCCTGGTCGGCACGACGCTGCACCTGGACCACTTCGCGACCAAGGCCAGGAGCGCCATCGGCGTGTCCATGGCCGGCATCGCCGCGCCGTTCTTCATCGCCTTCCTGATCACGCCGTTGCTGCTGACCGTGCCGGGGCTGTTCGCCGAAGGCATCTCGACGACGAACGCGACGCTGTTCATGGGCGCCTGCATCGCGCTGACGGCCTTCCCCATGCTGGCCCGGATCATCAACGAGCGCGGCCTGGCCCACACGTCGCTGGGCACGCTTGCACTGACGGCCGGCGCCTTCGATGACGCCTGCTCCTGGTGTGTGCTGGCGCTGGTGCTGGCGGCCTTTGGCGCCGGCCCCGGCGTGGCCGTGCTGGCCATCGGCGGCGGCGTCGTCTACGCCGCCTTCATCATGCTGTTCGGCCGCAGGCTGCTGGCGCCGCTGGGCCGAATTGTCGAGCGTGAGGGCGAGATGGGCACGACGGTGCTGGGCATCACGATCGCGCTGTTCTGCCTGTCGGCCTTCATCATGGACGCCGTCGGCATCCACGCCATCTTCGGCGGCTTCATCCTCGGCGCCGTCATGCCGCGCGGCCTGTTCGCCGCCGAGCTGAAGAAGAAAGTCGAGCCGCTGGCCGTCATCCTGCTGCTGCCGATGTTCTTCACCTACTCGGGCCTGAACACGCGGCTGGACATGATCAATTCGGCGCCGCTGCTGCTGATCGCGCTGGGCGTGCTGACGGCCTCGGTGCTGGCCAAGCTCGGCGCCTGCTACCTGGCCGCGCGCATGGCCGGCGAGGACAACCGCACGGCGCTGGGCATTGGCGCGCTGATGAACTCGCGCGGCCTGATGGAGCTCATCATCATCAACATCGGCTTGCAGAAGGGCATCATCGGCCCGGCGCTGTTCTCCATGCTGGTGCTGATGGCCGTGGTCACGACCATGATGGCCACGCCGCTGTTCGAGCTCTTCTACGGCCGCAAGGCGCGCGCGAGCGGTGAGCTCGGCGCCCTTCCCGGTGCCGCGGTCGGCGATCCGGCCTGAACCGAAGGCCGAACCCTCGCACTGTCGTGCGACGTACAGGGCCTGGGGCGTTAGCCCACGGCGCGGGGCTTCGTTCCGTCCAGCGCAATTGCATTTCGTCCGCTCGCGCTGGCGATTCATCGCCCAGCCCTCGCGGCACCCCGGGTGGCTGACGAAACTGCAATCACTGACACCGCAAACCCACCGGAGATCCACATGAACGCCGCTGCCCAAACCCTGCTCTTCGCTGTCACGTCCGTTGCCGCCGCTGCGGCTCTTGGCGTGGCCATCGCCGACCACACGACGGCGGCGCCTTCGACCGAGGTGGTCAAGCTGGAGCGGGTGGTCGTCGTCGGCAAGCGCGTGGACATGCAAGCGCCCGTGGTGGCCAAGCTGCCGCGCGTCGTCATCGAGCAGCACCGCGTCGCGTCGGCCGACGACGTGAGGCTGGCACAGGCGCTGCCGGCCACTCCGGTCATCTGAGCCCCGAGCGCTGTCAGTGACGCGCCCGCCGCCGGCGGGCTTTTTTACGCCGGTGTGCCGCAATGCGCGCGGCCGGACGAACTCTCCAACGCAGGACGGGCATGGGCAAACTGGCAACGAGAGTCCTGGGTTGGGCCACGTTTGTGAAGCGATCTGGATCGACGCGATCAGCGCGGGCGATCTCGCTCGCTTGCTCGGCCCAATGGCGGGCGATGTCGTGTTCCTGAAATCGGGCCGAGCGCCCATCGGCCGGGACGGATTTCCAGCGGGCTTCCTGGCTGCGCGCACCGGCAATTCTTCGTCCGTTGCGTCAGCAAATTGGAAGAGGTCGTGGTCGTCGGCGAGCTCGCCTGTACCCAAAGCCGCAGGCGCAGGCCCATGTTTCTTGGGGCCCGCAACTGAAGGACGGAGTCTCCTCAAGATTGCGGACCCAGCGCCGCAGCCGACAGCCACGCGGACTCAAGGTTGACCTACCCTCGGGACGGGGAGCCGGCTTGGGGGCATGGCATGGAATCCAACAATGACTCGGTGGCGGGCGCGGCAGGACCATCGCCGATGAGGCTGGCCTCATGGCTGGCACGTGGTCATGTGCGACGGGGCTGCGCAGCCCTTCTGCTGGGCTGTCTGAGCATGCCGGTGTGGGCCGGCCTGGTCACGACCTCCTACACCGGCACATTGACCGATGTGGACGACGCGCTGACCGGTCGCATCGTTCTGACGCTGGCCAGCGCTTCCACCGTGACGCTGCAGACCTGGGGTTTCGGCGGCGGCACCAATGCGGCGGGCGTCAATATCGTGGCTGGTGGCTTCGACCCCTTCGTCGGCCTGTTCTCTGGCACCGGCGACAGCGCTCAGATCGTCGATGGCAGCTCGGCCGTCCTGAGCAACTACGACTCCTTCGTCGGCTGCCCTCCGGCGGCCGAAGCGACGATAGGCACGGCTTCGGTTTGTGCCGACCTCCACATGAGTTTCGACCTGGCCGCCGGTGTCTACACCGTGCTGCTCACCAACGGAACCTATCTGCCGAACGCGGTTTTTGGCGGCGGCCAACTGGGTGACGGCTTCACCGATCTCAGCGGCGGTGTATTTCAGACCTGCGTGGATCTGGATTGCCTGGCCGGCAGCGCCGATTGGGCGCTCGATATCGGCGTGACTGGCGGCGTGACAGGCGGCAGCCTTCCCGAGCCCACGGCACCGGTCCTCGGCGGTCTGGCCTTGCTCGCCCTGGGCGTGCAACGGCGCATGGCGGCCGCCAGACCCGACCGGAAGACGTTGAGCGGCCGCATCCCTGGTTGAACTCGTGAAGGAGACATGCGATGAACCACCCTGCAAGTTATCGCCCTCTTCTGCTTGGCGCCCTGGGCGCCAGCTTGGTGTTGGGCCTGGCGCTTTCGCGTGACGTGCGCGGGGCCGCAGCAGCCCTGGTCCAAGTGACCAACACCGCCTTGAGCCCGGTGATCACGAAGGCCGCCGACAACCCGGCGCGCAGCGCCTTCGCGATGCGCTTGTTCCCCAGCGTTCGTGCGGCCTCCACCTTCACGGTGCCGGCCGGCAAGTACATGGTGATCACAAGCGTCACCGGCTTCAACAACGGCACCTCCGCCTACGCGATCGCGATCGACGCCTCCACCGGCGGCAGCTACGGGGAGCAACAGGTTCCCTTCGCCCTGGAAAAGCGGCCGGGCAGCTGGACCTACCTGCAGGCGGTGCCGGTGCACAGGGTCGCCGACCCCGGCACCGTCGTCTACGTGTCCGTCGAGGACAGCGACTTCAACGACAGTGCCGGCATCAACGTGGACATCACCGGCTATTACGTCGACGCCAGCTGAACGCCCGCGCGCGCTCAGGGCGGGTTGCGGGTCGCCACCGGCGTCACCGGGCGGGGCGCGATGGCCTGGGCGGCATCGGTCTGCTGCACGAGCGCTGGTCGCTCGGCTTGAGCTGCCGCGTTGGCCGTGCCCGGATCGCTGCGGGTGGCGAGCGATGGCCGGGGTACCGCCGTTGCGGGCACGCTGACGACGACGGGCTGCACGGGTGCCGGCTTGGGGCGCAGGGAGGCGACGAAGTCCGGCGCCGCGCTTGCCGCTGCCGCGGTCATGGTCGGTGATGCAACGGGGGGCCGAGCGCTCGTCTGGACTGGCGGCACAGGCGGCGGCATTGCGTCGGGCTGATCGAACCACAGCCAGGCGAAACCGACCACCAGCGCACAGCCGGCCCCCAATGCCACCCACTTGAAGTCGCCACGTCTCATGCGGGCGCAGCTTGTCCCGGCGGGCCTTGTGCGTCAAGCTGGCCTGAGCTTTCGGAGCGATGAGAAAGGCCCGCGGCCCCTTGCCGTGTGTCGCAAGGCCTAGGTCAGCCCGCGCAACTCCCTCAACGCCACCGACAGCATCGCCGCATCCGGCGCCGGCACGGCGCGCAGTTCGCCGAGCAGCTGCGCCGCGCGCTCGATGGTGCGGCCATTGCTGGCCTGCCAGGCCTCGACCAGGGCGACCGGCGAGTCGACATCACCACCACCGGCCAGCACCGCGCCGGTGATGGAGCGCTGCAGGCCCCACAGGTCGTCGAGCATGGCGCCCTTGGCGAGCATCTGCCAGTGCTGGTCGCCGGGCAGCGCGGTGATCTTGTCGCGCAGCCAGGGCATGCCGAGGCGGTTGGCGAGGTCGAAGTAGATGGCGGCCACCAGCTCGACGGGCCAGCGGGCGCTGCCGGCGATCTCGGCGATGTCCAGCGTCGCGTACAGCGTGCCGAAGGTCACCACCCGTTCGGCCAGTTCGCGCGGCACGCCGCCCGCCACGTAGCTGGCCGCCGCGGCGTCGACGCGGGCCGCCTCGTCGGCATCCAGCAGCTGCGGCAGGCGCGCCGCGAGCTTGGTGACGTTGGCCGTGAAGTGCTCGATCGTGTGGCCCATGTCGTCGACCAGTCGCTGCGAGCGCAGGAACCATTTGGTGCCGCGTTCGAGCTGGCGGCTGGTGTCGATCAGCATGCGCGACTGCAGCTCGTCGGCCACCTTGTTGTCCAGCGCCTCGATGCTCTGCCACAGGCTCACCATGCCGAAGATCTCGCGGCTCAGCAGGTAGGCGCGCACGATCTCGAAGGCGCGTGCGCCGGTGGTCTCCAGCAGGCGGTGCACGAAGGTGCTGCCCACCCGGTTGACCATGCTGTTGGTGACGTGCGTGGCGATGATCTCGCGCTTGAGCGGGTGGCGCTGCATGTAGCCGCTGAACTTGTCCTGCAGCAGCGCCGGGAAGTAGCGCACCAACGCCGTCGACACCCAGGGGTCGTCGGGCAGCGTCGAGCCGAGCAGCTCGTCGTAGAGCCAGATCTTGCTGTAGGCCAGCAGCACCGCGCGCTCCGGGCTGGTCAGGCCCTGGGCCTTGCCGCGCCGGTCGGCGATCTCCTCGTTGGACGGCAGGTATTCGATCGCGCGGTCGAGCCGGTCGGCCTTCTCCAGGTACTGCATGAAGCGCGCCTGCGCATCCATCAGCTGCGGCGCCATGTGGCCCGTGACCGAGAGCACCTGGGTCTGGAAGACGTTGTCGCGCAGCACGAGCGCGGCGACGTCGTCCGTCATCTGCGGCAGCAGCGTGTTGCGCTGCTTGTCGGTCAACTCGCCCTCGCTGACGGCCAGGCCGAGCAGGATCTTGATGTTGACCTCGTGGTCGGACGTGTCGACGCCGGCCGAGTTGTCGATCGCATCCGTGTTGATGCGCCCGCCGGCGAGCGCGTACTCGACGCGGCCGCGCTGCGTGCAGCCCAGGTTGCCGCCTTCGGCGAACACCTTGCAGCGCAGCTCGCTGCCGTTGACGCGCAGCGCGTCGTTGGCGCGGTCGCCGACCTGGGCGTGGGTCTCGCCCATGGCCTTCACATAGGTGCCGATGCCGCCGTTGTAGATCAGGTCGACCGGCGCCTTCAGGATGGCGTTGACCAGCTCGGTCGGCGTCATCGCGTCGGCGGAGATGCCCAGCGCCTGCTTGACCTCGGGCGTGATCGGTATGGACTTGGCGCTGCGCGGATAGACGCCGCCGCCGGCCGAGATCAGCCCGGCGTCGTAGTCGGCCCAGGACGAGCGCGGCAGCTTGAACATGCGCTCGCGCTCGACGAAGGACGCCTCGGCGTCGGGCGTCGGGTCCAGGAAGATGTGGCGGTGGTCGAAGGCCGCCAGCAGATGGATGTGGCGCGACAGCAGCATGCCGTTGCCGAACACGTCGCCCGACATGTCGCCCACGCCCGCCACCGTGAAGGCTGTCGTCTGCGTGTCCACGCCCATCTCGCGGAAGTGGCGCTTGACGGACTCCCAGGCGCCGCGCGCCGTGATGCCCATGGCCTTGTGGTCGTAGCCCACCGAGCCACCGGACGCGAAGGCGTCGCCCAGCCAGAAGCCGTACTCCTTGCTGATGCCGTTGGCGTAGTCCGAGAAGGTCGCGGTGCCCTTGTCGGCGGCGACGACGAGATAGGGGTCGTCCTGGTCGTAGCGGCGCACCTGCGGCGGCGGCACGATCTTGTCGCCGACGCGGTTGTCGGTGATGTCCAGCAGGCCGCGCAGGTAGTTCTGGTAGCAGGCCACGCCTTCCTTCATGAAGGCTTCGCGGTCCGTCGACGGCGGCGCCTTCTTCAGCACGAAGCCGCCCTTGGAGCCGACCGGCACGATGACGGTGTTCTTCACCATCTGCGCCTTCACCAGGCCCAGCACCTCGGTGCGGAAGTCCTCCGGCCGGTCCGACCAGCGCAGCCCGCCGCGCGCCACGCGGCCGCCGCGCAGGTGCACGCCTTCGAAGCGCGGCGAGTAGACGAAGATCTCGAACATCGGCTTCGGCGCCGGCAGCCCCGGCACCTTGGCCGAGTCGAACTTGAACGACACGAAGCTGCGCCGCTGCCCTGCGGCGTCGCGGGTCCAGTAGTTCGTGCGCGTTGTCGCGAGCATCAGCGCCAGGTACTGGCGCAGCACGCGGTCCTCCGACAGGTTGTCGACCTCCTCGAGTGCGGCCGTGATGGCCTTGACCTGCTCGGCGGCCTGAGCCTCGGCATCCGGCCCGCCGGCCGGGTCGAAGCGCAGCTCGAAGAGCCGCGCGAGCTGGGCGGCGATGGGCGCGTGCGCCGCCAGCGTCGCCTCGATGAAGGCCTGCGACAGCACAAAGCCGATCTGGCGCATGTACTTGGCGTAGGCGCGCAGCACGACGATCTGCTCCGCCGTCAGGCGCGCCGCGACGACGAGGCGATTGAAGTCGTCATCCTCCACATCGCCGCGCAGCACGGCGGCGAACGCGTTCTCGAACATCTGGTGCAGCGCAGCCACCTCGACCTCGCCATCGCCGCCCGTCATCAGCCCGAAGTCATGGATCCAGATCGGCGCCGAGTCCTGCGGTGCGATGCGGTAGGGGTGCTCGTCCAGCACCTTCATGCCCATGTGCTCCAGCATCGGCAGGCTGGCCGACAAGGTCAGCGGCTCGCCGCGGCGCAGCAGCTTGAAGCGCAGGTGGCCGGGCGGCGCTTCCAGCGGCCGGTACAGGTTCATGCCCAGCGGCTCGGCATCGCTCAGGCGCGTCATCAGCTCGACGTCGGGCACGGCCGCGCGGGCCTCGAACTCTTCGCGATACGACGCCGGGAAGGCGCTGCCGAACTGGCGCAGCAGCTGGATGCCGCGAGCCTCGCCCGTCGCCTCGACCAGCGCCGTCTTCAGATCGTCGTCCCAGCGCCGCGCGGCGGTGGCCAGGCGTGCTTCCAGCTCGCGCACATCGAAGGCGGGGATGAGGCCCGGCTGGGTGCGTATCGTCATCTGGATGCGCGCGAGCACCGACTCCGACAGATGCACGTTGAACTCCGAGCCGCTGCCGTTGAAGGCCTGCAGCAGGATGGCCTGCCACTTCTGGCGCAGCTCGGTCGTGTAGTGCTCGCGCGGCACGTAGATCAGGCAGGACATGAAGCGCTGGAAGGGATCACGCCGCACGAAGAGCCGGAAGCGCTGGCGCTCGCCCAGGTGCAGGATGCCCATCGCCGTCTGCAGCAGGTCGTCGTTGCCGGTCTGGAACAGCTCGTCGCGCGGATAGGTCTCGAGGATGTTGATCAAAGCCTTGCCGGCATGGCCGCCCGGCGGCAGGCCCGCGCGCCCCACCACGTCGGCCACCTTGCGCCGCAGCAGCGGGATGTCCGCCGGGTTGGCGCTGTAGGCGGTGGAGGTGAACAGGCCGAGGAAGCGGTCTTCGCCGCAGACCGTGCCGCCCGCGTCGAAGCGCTTGACGGCCACGTAGTCCAGGTAGCCCGGCCGGTGCACGGTGGAGCGCGCGGTCGACTTGGTGACCACCAGCAGCTCGGGCCGGCGCACCTGCGCGCGCACCTCGGCCGGCAGCGCGGCAAAGGCCGCCACTGCGTCGAGCGAGGCCACGTCGTGCAGGATGCCCAGGCTGGAATCGGGCACCACGGTCAACAAGTCCTGCCCGTCGACGCTGGTCAGGCCATGGCGGCGGTAGCCCAGGAAGGTGAAGTGGTTGTCGCTCAGCCAGCGCAGGAAGTCCAGCCCTTCGGCCAATTCGTCGGCCGCGAGCGGCGGCACCTGGTGCTGCAACTCGTCGATGATGTCGAGCATGCGCTGGCGCATGGCCGCCCAGCCCGCCACCGCCGAGCGCACGTCGTCCAGCACGCGGCTCAAGTCGGCCGCGAGCGCGTCGAGCCGGGCCGGCTCGGGAATGCGGTCCACCTCCACATGGATGAAGGATTCGCGCACGCCGCCGCCGTCGGCCAGGCCCAGTAGGGTGCCGTCGGCATCGCGGTTCACCGCCATCAGCGGATGGATGATGAGGTGCAGCGTGAGCCCATGGCGGTTGACCTCCATCGTCACCGAGTCCACGAGGAAGGGCATGTCGTCGTTGACGATCTCGATGACCGTGTGGGTCGACTGCCAGCCATGCTCGGCGATGGTCGGGTTGAACACCCTTACCCGCGCGCGGCCCAGTTCGCGCTTGCGCGCAAAACTCCAATGCGACACCGCCGCACCGTACAGGTCGGCCACCTGCCGCTCGGCCAGCTCCTGCGGGTCGACCTGGCCGAAGTACTTCTGCACGAAGTCCGCGAGCGTCTCGCGCTGGTCGGGGCTGGTCTTGCCACGCACCAGCTTGACGACTTCGTCCATGCGCTCGGCGCGCGGGCCGGTCGGGTTTGTCTGGGCCAACATGCTTGTCTCCTGTCCGGTCGTCGAATCCGCAACCACCTGGCCACGCGAAGGGCCCACCGGTGATCGCGGCACTGCCGCCTTGTTTGCATCCCGTACCTGGGCACGGCCGCGCGCGAGCGCGGCGCCGTGGTCAGGCGATTGCCTGCCGAAGGTTACGCCTGCCAGACGCCGTAGCCCGCTTCCCGCAGGCCGATGGCGAGTTCCACCTCCATGTCGCGCGCCGCGTCATACGGCATGGGGTTGTAGAACTCGTAGAACTCCGGCATCAGGCGCACCCCGTACTTCAAGACGAAGCGATTGGCCTGCACGCCGGCCATGTGGCGGTCAAAGCGCAGGTCGGGGTCCAGCCCCGTCATGCCGACGTAGAGGCAGGGTTTGACGATGTCGTGCTGCGGGTTGGCACTCCGAAACGCCGGCTCGTTCCACACGCGTTCGGACAGCAGCACGACATAGACGTGGTGGTGGTCGCGGGAGCGTCGGCGCGGCATTGCCGGTGGATTGTCTACCGGCCCCGCGGCGGTGTCGGCTGGCCTGGCGGCTGGCGGTGCTCTCTAGAATCCGGCCCCTTTTGCCCGCAGCTGCATCCGGTTTCCATGGACATCGTCGTCAACGAAGAACTCAAGGCCTACATCGACCCATTGACGCCGCAGGAGTACGAGGCCCTGGAACGCAGCCTGCTGGCCGAGGGCTGCCGCGATGCGCTGGTGCTGTGGGGCGACCTGCTGGTGGACGGGCACAACCGCTACGGCATTTGCCGCAAGCACGGGCTGCCCTTCCAGACGGTGCAGAACCCGCGTTTCCAGTCCATGGACGACGTGCACCTGTGGATGATCGACCAGCACCTGGGCCGGCGCAGCGTCTCGGACTTCCAGCGCGGCGTGCTCGCGCTGCGCCAGCGTGAAATCGTCGCCGAGCGGCGTGCGCGCACGGCCTCGGTGCCCGCGACCGAGGCGCCCGCTGCAGCGGCACCGGCCGAGGTGGAGGCGGCCGCGACGCCGACAGCGGTGGCCGCGCTGCACACGCGCGAGGCGCTGGCCAAGGTCGCGCGGCTGAGCAGCAACCAGGTCGTGTTGATCGAGAAGATCCAGAAGCGGGGCGCCCCCGAACTGGTGGCGGCGGTGAAGGCCGGCACGATCTCGATCAATGCGGCCGCGGCGGTCGCGACCTTGCCGGCCGAGGAGCAAACGGCGGCCGCGGCTGCGGGCGCGGACGAACTCAAGCAGGCGGCCAAGCGCGTGCGCGAGGCCAAGCGCAGGCCGCCCGCGGCCGCCGATGCCACGGCGGCCGATGAGTCGGTCGCTGCCGCGCCGGATCAGACGCTGGCATCGCTGCGCGAGCGTGTCGCGTCGCTCGAGGCCGAGAACGTGGCGTTGCGTCAGGAACTGGCGGCCCTGCGCGGTGCGACGGCAGTCGCCTAGCCCGAAAGAGACCACCGGCGCCACGGCATCCGCGCGGCGCTATCGTCCCGCCGTTGCCCACTACGCGCCTTCGATCCATGTCCCAGCGCCTTGCCTCGTGCAGTTGCGGTCAGCTCACGGCCCAGGTCGTCGGCGAGCCGGTACGCATCTCCATCTGCCACTGCCTGGCCTGCCAGCGCAGGACCGGCAGTGTCTTCGGCGAGCAGGCCAGGTTCCGCCGCGAGCACGTGGCGCTTTCCGGCGCCTCGACCGAATACGTGCGGGTCGGCGACGAAGGCTCTCGCATCAGGTTCCACTTCTGCCCCCACTGCGGCTCGACGGTCTACTACGAGCTCCAGGGCCTGGAGGACTATCTGGCCATCCCCGTCGGCGCCTTCGCCGATCCGGACTTTCCGGCACCGGGCGTCTCCGTCTACGAGGAGCGCATGCACGCCTGGGTCGTTCCGCCAATCGACGCGGAGCACATTCCCTGAGCGGGATGCCGGCGGTCCTCTGGGACGCCATGGGATCGAGCAGGCTCATCGTCTTCGCCATGGGTCAGTCGCTGCTCCGTGCGAGCATCACGTTCAGCAATGGCGGCGGCGCGGTACGGTCGCATGCTCAAATCTTGGGCAAGAATCGTTAACGATCCGTCGAGAACACGTTAGATGGCGACCAAAAAACCTCAGGCGCCGCAATCCGCCGATGCCAGCGTCGTAGGCTGGGTGAGCTTTCTTGCGGTCAGTGCTCTGTTTTTGTTCGTGAGCACTAAGGCAGGAACACGCGGCCTAGGAATATCCATGGTGGTCGGTTCGATTCTTCAGCATTTCAGTGGTCGTGGCATCGAATACGGCTGGGAGGGCCGCCCGCCGTCCGGCACCATTACCGGCTGGCCTGCTGCGCTTTTCACTGCAGCACTTGGGGTGGCCGGGTTGGCCGTGGCAATTTGGCCCGAGGTGGCAATGGGCTTCTTTGGCTGGGACGAAGAATGACGCCATCTAACAAGTCGTTCGACACGGACGCCCTGCGAAGGCCTTTCGCGTCGCTCAGGTTCTCTCCGCCGGTCGCCGGTCAACTCCGACTAGCGATCCAACCGGCCTGGCCGGACTCCGGGCCGAAGAAACTGGTATTGCAAGGGCGTAGCGTTGGGGGTGCGCGCGCCGCGCATGACCGATGAGCCACTGGTGCCGCTGTGCCCGGACGTTAGCGTGGTCGGGTTGCGTCTTCGACATTGGTGAGGCCGCCGTCCGCCCTGTGCGGATGAGGCCATCCCGATTAAGAGACTGAGCTGTCAGACGCTGGATCCCATGCAGCGTGCGCCTACTTGAGGAGTTCGCCATGGTTACTCACGCCCCCAGGCCCACCGAGACCGCCGCCGTAGGCACGCCAGCCGCCCCGCCCAAGCCGCGACGACCACGCCGCATCACGCCCAAGCCGCTCGCGCTGGGCATGACCTACCCCGACGCCTGTGGCATCGACATCGGCTCCACCAGTCACTTCGTGGCTGTGCCGGCCGACCGCGTTGGGCCCCAGCAGCCCTGCGTTCGCGAGTTCCCAGCCTTTACCGCCGACCTGCATCGGCTGCTGCAGTGGCTGCGCGAATGCCGCATCACGGCCGTCGCCATGGAGTCCACCGGCGTGTACTGGATCCCGCTGTACGAGATGCTGGAGGCCGCCGGATTTGAAGTCCATCTGGTCAATGCACGCCATGTGCGCAGCGTGCCGGGGCGCAAGAGCGACGTGCTGGATTGCCAGTGGCTGCAGCAGCTCATGAGCTATGGCCTGTTGCGTGGCGCCTTCCGCCCCTCGGGCGAGGTCTGCGCGTTGCGCGCCGTCTGGCGCCACCGCGACATGCTCCTGTCCTACCAGGCCCGGCATGTGCAACACCTGCAGAAGTCTCTCACCCAGATGAACGTGCAACTGCACCACGTCATCTCCGACATCATGGGCACGACCGGCCAGGCCATCGTGCGCGCCATCGTGGCCGGCGAGCGCGACCCGGCGGTGCTGGCGCGGCTGCGAGATCGGCGGATCAAGGCCAATGAGGCCGAAGTGGCGGCCTCGCTGCAAGGCCACTGGCGGGACGAGCACTTGTTCAGCCTCAAGCAAGCCCTGGCACTGATCGACGCCTACGGTGAGCAGATCGCGCACTGCGATGCCGAGCTGCAGCGGCTGCTGGACGCGCTCAAGGACCACGAGCTGCCTGAGCAAGGGCTGGGGGCGCCCAAGCGCAAGGCCGCGGCCCGCAACGCGGTGGGGTTCGATGCGCGCACAGCCTTGTTCGAGGCCAGCGGGGTGGATCTCACGCGCATCCCGGGCATCGACACCAGCACAGCCTTGAAGGTCATCAGCGAGGTGGGCGTGGACCTGCGCCGGTTCCCGACGGTCAAGCACTTCACGTCGCGGCTGAATCTGTGCCCGGGCACCAAGATCTGGCGGCAAGGTGCTGAGCGCGGCGACCAAGGCCAGCAACAACCGCGCAGCGCAAGCCCTGCGCATGGCGGCCCAGGCGCTGCGCAAAAGCCAGTCGGCGCTGGGGGCGTATCACCGACGCCTGTGCGCGCGAATGGACCGACTCAAGGCCATCACGGCCACGGCGCACAAGCTCGCCCGGCTGATTTACTTCATGCTGACCAAGGGCCAGGGCTATGTCGAGGCTGGACAGCACGCCTACGAGCAGAAGTACCGAGAGCGCGTGGTACAAAACTTGACCAAACGTGCCCGTCAGATGGGCTTCGAGCTCACCCCCACTGCTGCCGCCATCACATGAACATCAGCTGGATCAGAACGGCATGGGCGGGGAAGTTTCTTAAGAGGCGTCAGAATGCATCCATCGACTATGCGCTTGCTCATCTGTACCTCGATCCTTTTCTTGGCTGCTTGTAGCAAGCTGCCATTGGCCTTGCCGAGCGGCACGCCAGTGAGCATCTCGGTACAGGAGCCATCGGAGGAACCGCGGAGGTTTGCGCTTCCGCCTAGCTCAGCCAAGCACCATCAGTTGGAGCTGTGGCTGTCGAACAATCAATACGGATGGTCGCAATACCTGGCCACAACCCCTGGCAAGGGCATCTACGTATCTCTCGTGGGTGGGCGTCTACAGTTCGTCGGTTCATTGGCGCTCGCATGCCCCGACAAAGGCGCATGTGTGCAAAAGACTGTTGAGCGTTCTGAGTATTCGTTCTTGGAGGCGCCGTGAGCGCAAGCCAACAGACGCCTAACCCTTCTACAGGGACTTCCCGGTAAATCAACCGGTTCGGTATTGGCTGCTTTCGATACGCGCCTTTGCTGTTTTTCCTTCAAGACCTGGGTTCAGGTTCGATGCAGCGCCACAGAGAACAGACTGCACATCT